>JBMOKV010000643.1:0-1095 GCA_049325495.1 Candidatus Rifleibacteriota bacterium
GCGAAAGCCTATTCCGGAAAATGGCTTCAATTCGGCGATACCCTGCGCTATGCCGACGGTAAAAGGATTGAGAAATGCCGTGGCAAAGCCAATCATGGCGGCCAGATAAACCATGGCTACCCCGGTGATCGAATCGTAGCCAAGCTTCAGCGCCAGCGGCACCGCCATTGCGACGAACGGAATGGTTTCTTCGCACATGCCAAACGATGCTCCGCCCAGTGAAAAAACCAGCATAACCACCGGTATTACCGCCTTTTCGTTGCTTCCAAGAAACTTTACCAGGCCTGACAGCGAGGCTTCGACCGCTCTTGTTTCGGTAACCACTCCAAAAGCTCCGCCAATCAGCAGAATGAAAAAGATTATATCCACTGCCGAATGGTGACGCATGCCCTTCATGATGGCTTTCAAAACAGTCCATGGGCTTTGCGGCACCGCCGGGGAAGGCTTGTATGAACCGGGAACGACAACTTCTCTGGTCTCGGTAACCGGTCCCATCTGCACCTGCTTTTCAACTCTCTCAAACTTTCCACCGGGCACGAAATAAGTTACCAGTGCAGCTATAATGATAAGCGAGAAAATTATTACCAGCGTGTGAGGAACCTTGAATGCGGTATTGCTCTGGGTCATGTTGCTTCCTTCCGGTTGGTTCTTTGCCTTGATTATATGCATGTTTGAAAATGCTGACAACCATTTAAAAGTGTTAATCAGTATTTTTTTGAAACCGGGATGTGCTAGAATGATTCTGAAAAACTCCTTTGCGGAAAGGTTAACCATGAAAAACACACGCGCTGCTTATTTTGCTGTCTTTGTCGTTTTTGCCGTTCTGCTTGCCGGGTCTGCACAGGCCCAGATTCGGGTCGATACCGATCGCAGTCTGCAGGCAGATGTTCACGTGACGGTTCCTGAGCTTGGCCGGGTAGATTTTACGGCCTTCGGCCAGGAATATACTGGCCTTTACATGGATCATTCGCAACTGCTGGTCAGCAAAGGCAATCCTGCGCTTCCTGTAATGACCGGGCTGGTTATGATTTCTGAAGATCGCAATCCGAAACTTGAAATTCTGTCGAGCAAATACACTGAAATTACGATTGAAAA
>JBMOKV010000643.1:1105-5113 GCA_049325495.1 Candidatus Rifleibacteriota bacterium
GTTGTTCCTTCGCGGGGCGCTATCAACCGCAATGTTGATCCGACCAGAGTGCCTTTCATCAAAGGCCCCGCTTATGCCAAAGACAAATGGTTTCCGTCCACCAGCCAGATTGTGAAAATGTCGAAACCCTTCATTTTCAGGGAAGTGCGCGGCGTCAGGCTTGAAGTTTTTCCGGTTCAATACAATCCGGTCAGAAACAAGCTGCGCATTTATTCATATGTGCATGCCCGGGTTATTTACGATGGAATCGGCGGTCCCAACGTTCATCGCGGCCGCAAGGAACTCAGCCGTGCCTATGCTCCGATTTATCGCAAGGCTTTTCTTAACTTTGCCAGCATGCCTTCAAGATTGGCTCCACTCGATGAAAGCGGGCGTCTGATCATCATTACTGCCGATGAATTCAAAAATGCCATTCAGCCCCTCGCTGACTGGAAAAAGAAGTGCGGCATTACCACCGTCGTTGTGCCGGTTTCTGAAATCGGTGGTGCAACCGCCGAAAATATCAAGGGCTTTCTTGAACAGCAATACAATGAAACCGGTTTTGCCAACGTGCTTCTGGTCGGTGATGCCGAGCAGATTCCCACCAACAAGGGTGAAAATGAAGGCGCCGATTCAGATCCGGTTTATATAAAGCTCGCCGGCGACGATAATGTTCCTGATGCTATTATCAGCCGAATTTCAGCGGCAAAACCAGAGCAGGTTTCATATCAGGTTGCCAAAATCATTAATTACGAACAATATCCCGATACCGGTGACGCCGCTGACTGGTATACCAAGACTCTGGGCATCGCCAGCGAAGAAGGAAGCCCAACCGATTACGAACGCATGGATGAGCTTAAAAAAGCTTTGATGGATGCGGGGCGCTTCAGCCATTTTGCCACGGTTTATGCTACCAAGGCTCCGGCCAGCTCAGGCGGTGGTTATGAAGGTTACCCATATCCGGGTGGCGTTGGCTATCCTGGAGCTTTCCCAGGCATGCCCCATCCCCATTTCCCGATGGATCCGCCGATGTATGATATGCGCAACGGTGACCGTGCCGGGTCGCTGAAGGATAAGGTGTTCGAATCAGTTAACGGCGGTGTTTCTCTGATCAATTACATTGGCCATGGTTCTTCAAGCAGCTGGGTTACCTCGGGTTTCAACGTTCAGGACTGCAACAAGCTGACCAATGGTCTTAAACTGCCGATTATCATCAGTGTTGCCTGTGTAAATGGTGATTTCGTGGGGCGCAACTGCTTCTGCGAAGCCTGGATGAATTCGGGCACCATTGAAAACCCGCGCGGCGCAGTGGCCATTTTCGGCTCGACCACCAATCAGTCATGGGTTCCCCCATGCGATGTCCAGGCGGCAATCGTTTCCGATTTCATTCTCAATGATACCTATCAGACTGTCGGCGGCCTGATGACCAACGGAATTATCAAAGGTCTGGAAATTTATGGGCCCGAAACCGACAGTGAAGGCGTAAAAATGATGGAACAGTGGCATATTTTCGGTGATGGCACCACAATGGTACGCACGCGCAAACCATTCAAGCCAACATTTGAAATTATCACCGAATCTATTGAAGGTGAAAGTCAGCTCGTGGCCATCATTAAAGACGAGGCCGGAAAACCGGTTAAGAATGCCCGGGTAACCTGCTATACCAGCAAACTTGAAATGATGTCCACCGCATTGAGCAACAACGAGGGACAGGCCCGTGTAAACATTGGTCTTGAAAAAGGCGACCAGGCGTTTGTGACGATTATCGGAGCCGACATGGTTCCGGTTGTTGATAAGGAGATCAAGTTCTAAGTTTTCTCACTGAGAGGCTGACGGGGTGCCGTCAGCCTCTTTTTTTTCGAATCAGAATCATGGGCAGCCGAGTCTTCGGAAATGATGACTGCGGTGTGATCTTGAATAATTGTAGTTTCCCGGGCCCCAATGGTGCCAGAAATTGATTCTTTCAACAACGATTACCCGGGTTGGGTTTGGTGGCGGGGGCTCAGTGCAAACAATAACGGTGCCGGGTGTGAGAGTGGAACGTTTTTCAAGTTCGGATAAAGAAACCCAGCCCATAATCAGGCTGTCATACGGCGGCCCCTGGTTGCTCCAGACCCGGGCCTGCTCACCGGTTACCTCAGCTATCCAGTAGTAACTGTCACGATAAAGCCTGTTTCCCCCGACATTGAGGAAATGAGAAGTCACCTGAAACGCCTGGGGCGAACGACTTGGCACTACGACAGTCTTTTGAGGCTGCGTGACAGTTGAAAGTCCTTCTTCTGAGATTTGGGCGGGCGCCAGTTTTTTGCCGCATTGACGGCAGAAAACGTCTTCTGATCCGATTGATGTTCCGCAGGCAGGGCAATAGAGTGCCAATGCCGGCGTTGCGATCAACATTAAAAGAAAAATTACCGATAAAAATGTTTTGAGCCCCATGGTTTACTCCAGTAAAAGCAATTCCAATGTACAAAACAGAATTCGCTCCAAAATACTTCTCCTTTGATAAAAAAATAACCAGAAGCCGTACAAATACAAGGTTTATCTGATTATGTCCAGGTGCTGATCAGCAGAATGCATGATTGCCTCCGGTTAGCTTGCGGTTGGGAGCTCTAAGTGATATTTTATTGCAAACAAAAGTTGAGGCAAAAATGAGCAACAGCATTCTTGAATCGGCCAGAACTGCCATGGATATGGAAATAGAGGCTTTGCAGCACAGCCGTTCGCGGCTTGGTGAAGAATTTGTCAATGCCGTCGACCTGATTCTTACCGGCTCAGGTCGTCTGGTGGTCTGTGGCATGGGCAAGTCGGGACTGGTGGGCAAAAAAATTTCAGCAACCCTTTCCAGCACCGGAACCCCTTCATTTTTTCTTCACCCCGCCGAGGCTCTTCACGGCGACCTGGGCATGGTGACCGACCAAGATGTGATACTGCTGTTGTCCAATTCAGGAGAGACCGAAGAAATTGTCAGACTGGTGCCATATCTTCGCAGGGTGGGGGCCAGACTTATTGCCATGGTCGGCAATGCCGGGTCTTCACTGGCAAAAATGGCAGATGTCGTTATAAATTCCGGGGTTGAAAAAGAGGCATGCCCAATGAATCTTGCCCCTACCAGTTCTACTACTGTTACGATGGCGCTTGGCGATGCGATTGCCGTTGCTCTTATCGAAGCCCGGGGCTTCAAAGAAAAGGATTTTGCCCGACTTCACCCATCAGGAAGCCTTGGCCGAAGATTTTTGACCGTTGCCGATCTCATGCATTCCGGGGCGGAGATTCCGCTGGTTGCGCCTGATGTGGGGCTGCGCCAGGCCGTGGTTCAAATGTCCCGCGGGGGATTTGGTGCTCTGGTGGTTGCCGACGCGCAAAAGAACCTGCTTGGGGTTTTCACCGATGGCGATCTTCGCCGCTTTTTCGAGCGCACCACTGAAATCAATCTCGATGTGCCAATCAGCCGCGTTATGACTGCAAACCCGCGCCGCACTTCTCCTGACCGCCTGGCCATGGAAGCCCTCAAATTGATGGAAGACAAGTCGATCACTTCGCTGCCGGTCGCCGAAAATGAAAAAGTGGTTGGATTCCTGCATCTGCACGATATTCTTCGCGCCCGCCTGGTCTGACCCGAAATTGCCGGTGAGATTTTTGGCCTCTGGCGGTTTTTCTCCTTCTCTGTATAATTATGTACATGATTAAACGAATTCAACCCGTGTTTCTGCTTGTTCTGATGCTGCTGAGCCTGCCGATGCAGTCGGCGGAGGCATCATTCGTTTCTGATGCACTGGCAAAGGCCCGCAAGGCCATGCAGGGTGCTTTTCAGATGACTTGGCTGCCCAGCATGCCAGTAGTATTTTATAAAGAAAGTTTCAAGCAGATGTTTGATCATACTCAAAAAAGCATTGATAACATCAGTCTGCAGCACAATGGCCAGATGATTACCCGCGATAAATTTCAGGACGATAAGGCTCTGCATATTAAAAAATCCGCTGAGCTGGCCCTGCACGTGAAAAGCCTGATCGGCTCAGCTCACCTTGCATA
>JBMOKV010000644.1:0-5103 GCA_049325495.1 Candidatus Rifleibacteriota bacterium
CGCGCATCAGCGAAGACCGCATTCGCAAACTGAGAATTTTTGAACTCGATAAATACTGCTCTCTCGATTACGCCAACCAGGCCATTACCCTGCGCCGCAAAACCGATGAAGAAAAGATTATCCGTGAAGAGCTCGAAGTTCACAAGGCAGAGCCCCTCTGGCTTGAACTCGAACATTTCATAACCTGTATCAGAGAGCGCAAAAAACCGCTGGTTACCATAGAAGACGGCAAGAATGCGCTTGAAGTTGCCTGTGAAATTCTTGAACAGGTGAAGCACAATCTGCCGAAAAAACGCTGATTGAAAGAAAAGATTGTCTTTAATGGGTTTATTTCAACGAACAGGCCGCTTTTTCTTTGAATGGCGTGACAAGTTGCCAGTTCCGCTGGCTTTGTTGATGCCGGTTATGGCTCGACCGCGCCGGGCCGGGTGGCTGCTTGGACTGCCGCTGATTCTTCTCGGCGAAGGCCTGCGCCTTTGGGCGATCAGGCATATTGGCCCGACAACCCGCACCCGGGATATTTGTGCCGATCGTCTGGTAACCTCGGGCCCATATTGCTGTTGCCGCAATCCACTTTATCTGGCCAATATGCTGAAAATTTCGGGAATAGTTGCCATTGCCGGCAATGCCTTTTTTGCGGTGATGGTTATTCTGTTCTATGCCCTTGAATTTGCCTGCATTATTCCCTATGAAGAGCAGTTTCTAGCGGAAAAATTTCCCGAAGAATTTGCCGCCTGGCGCGCCCGGGTGCCCGCAATATTGCCGGTTGCCGGTCGTAAATCTGAATTCGATCGCGACCCTGCCTGGTCACTTGCCGAAGCGTTTCGTTCAGAAAAGAAAACCTTTGCTTCTACAGCGGCTCTGTTGCTTTTTTTGCTTGGCATTGCAAAATACCGGGGGAGGGTTGAAGTTTGAGCAATCTGCCGGTAAAACACAGACCATCGCGGGTTTTCTTTCTCGCGGGTGAGCAGAGCGGAGACCTGCACGGATCTCTGGTAATCAGGCATCTGCGCCGGAATTCGCCGGATCTGCAGATTGACGGAATTGGCGGCCCGATGATGAAGGAAGCGGGCATGAACTGTATTCACAGCAGCGATGAGCTTGCGGTGATCGGTTTCGTTGAAGTTTTGAAAAACATTCGCCATTTATATGGAATTTTGAATGACGTGCGGGAATGGTTCGTAAAAGAGCGTCCCGACATGGTGGTTCTCATCGATTATCCTGGATTCAACCAGAGAGTCGCTGAAATAGCCCGCCAGATGGGTATTTACGTGGTTTATTACATCTGCCCGCAGGTATGGGCATGGCACGCAAGTCGGGTAAAAAAAATCACCCGTCTGATCGATGAGGCGGTGGTGGTTTTTCCGTTTGAAAAAGAGATCTGGGCCCGTGCCAATGCGAAGGTCGAGTGGTTTGGCCACCCGCTTATCGGGATCGCTCAACCCTCTGCACCGCCAGACGAGCTGCGCCGCGAACTCGATCTGAAGGAAAAAAACGTTATCAGCCTGCTTCCGGGCAGTCGAACCCAGGAAATTTATTATATTCTGCCGATTCTTCTCGATGCCGCTGAACTGATTTTGAAGCAGAAACCCGACATCCGGTTTCTGTTGCCCGCTGCCAGTACAATAGATGACGAGCGTATTCTCGAACATTTCAAGGGGCGTAATCTACCGATAACGCTTCTACGAGGCCAGACCTACGATGCCATATCGGTTTCCGACCTTTGCCTGGTCGCCTCGGGAACCGCTACTCTCGAAACCGCCATAATCGGGGTTCCGATGATTGTGGTTTACAAAGTGAACTGGTTGACTTCGTTCATTTCTAAATTTGTCATTCAGGCACAGCATATCGGGTTGCCCAATGTGGTTGCCGGTAAACGTATCGTTCCTGAATTCATTCGGGGTGATTTCAAGCCCGAACTGATTGCCGCTGAGGCAATTTCAATGCTCGAAGACCCGCAGCGCATGAAATTAATGCGTGAAGAACTTGCCAGGGTAAGAGAAACCCTGGGCGAACCCGGCGCCAGCCGCAGAGTGGCAGAGCATATTGATTCCCGCCTGAAGGAGATCGGTCAGCGATGAAAACCTTCACGCGAATTCTGGCATATTTCAACGATTACAAACTGCATCTTTTCATTGGGGTAATCGGCTCGGCAATCGTTGCCATCTGCACCATTTTCCCGGCCTGGGTAATGAGAAGTGTGATCAACGATGTTCTGGTGGCCCGAGACCTCAATTCACTGCACTGGATAGCCCTGGCGCTGGTTGGTGTGATGTTTGTCAAGGGAATCGCCCAGTTCGTGCAGAGCTACCTGATGCATTATGTGGCTCAGAGCATTCTTCGCGATATCCGAACCTCATGTTTCGATCGACTTCTTGAACTTTCTCTTTCATATTACGAAAAGCAGCGCACCGGGCAGTTGATGAGCCGCATCACCTCAGACGTTCTGGTTCTGCAGAATCTGCTGACCAGCTTTACCGGGTTGATCGGCGACATGATCGCATTTATCGGTTTCTGTTTCTACATCTTCTATCTGCACTGGAAACTGGCGGTTATTTCGATAGTTATCATTCCGTTCATCGGGGCGCTGATCAACAAATTTGCCCGCAAGATGAAGAAAATCGGTTCGCGCATGCAGAGTCGTATCGGTGATATTTCAACGGTGCTGCAGGAATACATTACCGGCGTGAAAGTGGTTAAATCTTTCACTCTCGAAAATTTTATCAAAGATAGATTTGAAAATGCCAACGGGGCAAATTTCAATGAAACCATGAAGGGTGGCCGAATAAATTCTGCTACCACTCCGGTTATTGAATTCATCAATACCTGTGGCCTGGCGATCATCTTCTGGTATGGCGGTTATGAAGTCATTCGCGGCAATCTCGATGCCGGTCAGTTGATCAGCTTTTTGACCGCCCTTGTCGGTCTTTTCACTCCGATCAAGAATCTTTCGAAGATGAGCAATGTCATTTCTCAATCGGTGGGCGCTGGTGAACGGGTTTTTGAAATTCTCGACGCCCCGGTTGAAATTCGTGAAAAAGAAAACCCCACCGATATCAGTGAATGCCGTGGTGAAGTGGAATTCGACCAGGTAACCTTTGCTTACAAAGAAAATGAGCCGGTTCTGAACCGGGTAACCATCAAGGTTGCGCCCGGTGAAGTGGTAGCCCTGGTCGGGCCCTCAGGAGCCGGAAAAACGACTTTCGTTAACCTGATTCCGCGTTTCTTCGATGTGACCGATGGAGTGGTGAGAATCGACGGGAATGATGTTCGCGATCTCAACATCAAGAGCATGCGCCGGTTTATAGGAATGGTGCCGCAGGATACGCTTTTGTTCTCTGGCACCATTGAAGAAAATATCAGATTCGGCCGACTCGATGCTACTTCTGAAGAAATTGTCGAGGCTGCAAAACTCGCAAATGCCCATGAATTCATTCTTCAGCAGCCAGATGGCTACCAGACAATGCTTGGGGAGCGGGGTGTCAATCTTTCAGGCGGGCAGGGCCAGAGAATTGCGCTGGCAAGAGCCTTTCTTAAAGACCCGAGTATTTTGATTCTCGATGAAGCTACCAGCGCCCTCGATTCTGAAACCGAAAACCTGATCAAGGATTCTTTGAGTCTGTTGATGAAGAATAGAACGACCTTCATGATTGCCCACCGGCTATCTACCGTAGTCAGTGCCGATAAAATTCTGGTGCTGCAGAAGGGCAGAATTGTCGAAATCGGCAACCATTCACAGCTTCTTGAACGACAGGGCCTTTACAGTCAGCTTTATCGATCCCAGTATTCCGAGGGGGTGGCGGCATGAGCGGCAAAACTCCCGGAAAAAGCGATTCGGCCGTGAGAACATTCCGTAATGCCTCGATTCGGGTGGGTGATGGACGCTGGTTCAGACCCTTTTATCAGGCTAAGATCAGATTGCTGGGAATGCTGGGGACCTGGTTCATTCTAATGATAAACAGCCTTGCAAGAATCCGTCAGCTTGGCTTTGATCGATTTTTGCAGACCGCGGCAGGCTCTCAGCCAACGGTAATCGTAGCCTGGCATGAAAACATCATCTCTTCGATCTATCTGCATCGTCGTCGTCGAATAACTATTCTTTCATCGCTTTCTGAAGATGGCGACCTCACATCCAGTATCCTCTACAACCTCGGGTATTCGTGTGTCAGGGGGTCTTCGTCACGTCAGGGTGCCCGGGCATTACTTGAAATGGTTCGTGAACTGCGTCGTGGAAAAGTTGCCGGGCTGACGGTGGATGGCCCTCGGGGCCCTCGTCGTCAGGTCAAGCCCGGGGCGGTTCTGCTTTCGCAGAAGGCGGAGGCCTTACTGGTGCCGGTTGGGTTGGCTTATTCAAGATGTTTTCGCTTCAACAGCTGGGATAAAACCGCGATTCCGCTGCCGGGTTCAACCGTTGCCATGGTAAGTGGTGAGCCTTTCAGGGTTCCGGCAGATTTAAGTGTCGAGCAGGGCTGTGATTTAATTCGTGGTAAAATTGAAGAGTGTGAAAAACAGGCAGAGCAGATAATAAAACGATGAAAATGCTTTCAGAAAAGAAGAAGCTGCTGATTGTGGCCGGAGAAACCTCCGGTGATTTCTACGCGGCTTCGCTGGTCGACGTTCTGAAAAGATACGGCGATTTCGATATCTACGCAGTAGGCGGCAGCCAGACTGCAGGTCGTGACGTCAACCTGCTTTTCGATTCGACCACCTGGGGTGCCATCGGCATGTTCGAAGCCTGTAAGCTTGCCCCCAAACTGCTTTGCGTTCTCTGGCGGCTCAAACGATTCATTGAAAAGAATCGGCCCGACCTTGTCATTCTCGTCGATTACCCCGGCTTCAACATGCGGCTGGTGCATATCGTTCAGCGACTGGGCATTCCAACCGTTTATTATTTCCCGCCCAGTAAATTCGCCACCAATCCTGAAAGCGTTGCCGATGCCGCGACCAGTATAACCAAGGTTGCTGCGAATTTTGCTTCTACCTATGAAGTTTATAAAGCGGCGGGGGCGGATGTAGAATTCGTCGGGCACCCGCTTCTTGATCATGCCAAGCCAGTAATGACCCTCGAAGAGACCTACAGTAAATATGGGCTCATCCCCGGGC
>JBMOKV010000645.1:0-5100 GCA_049325495.1 Candidatus Rifleibacteriota bacterium
TTGAGTCCGCAGGTTTTTATTCAGAAATCTGCTTACGTGCTTTTAATAACAATTCGTCAGCAAGCTTCAGTTCTTCAGAACTGAAGCTTTTTTCATCACGGGCGAGCATTACCGGGCCAAGAATTTTAACTACTTCGGCATACCTTTCCAGCTTCAGCGCAGATTCAGCTTTGCGCAGCAGGTAGTTTCGATTTCCCGGGCTGGAGGAAAGCAACTGGGAATAAAAAAGATATGATTTCAGATACATCTGGTTTTTGAAGGCATCCTGAGCCATATTGGCAACTGAGGTTTCCACCAGCACCTTTTCAATCGGGGCAGGAACTTCAATGGCAATGGGGGCGGGAATATTCTTTTCCGGGTCGAAATACTTGACCGTCGGTTCTGATTCTCCTGGAAATCCATGGCCAAACCAGCCTTTTTTGAATGCTGTGGTTGAAACCGTGTGGTCGTTAGAAACCAATGCCTGATTAAGTTCATTTGAAAATGGTCCATACCGGTGCTCTATTTCCTGTAAAAGAGCAATGTATTTTCTGGCAATCGGGTTTCTAGGCTTCTGGCGTGAAACTTTGCGGAACCATTCCCGGGCGTTTACATAATCATTTTCATTGAAATAGCTCATGGCAATAATCAGCATTGCATCAACATCATTGGGAGAAATTTCAATGAATTTGCCGGCGGTTAGAATTGCCTGCTGGTAGTGACCAGCTTGATATAGTCGGTCCGCTTCCCGCAAAGTTGCGGGCAGTTCCGCGGCTGATACAGAAAAGCATATGGAACAGAGGCCAGCGGCGAAAAGCCTCTTGAGGAGCAGATGCATTGCCTATTTATCTCCACCGGGATTGGGAACCTGGTTCCAGTCAATTTCAGTTGGATGAACAAGATCCGGTTGGTCTGGCAGTTTGTCATCATCTCCTGGAGGAATAATCGGGCTATCAGGCCCTGTATCAGGGTTCTGAAGTTCGTCGGGGAGCTGCATTGCCTGGCCTGCACCAGGCCCGCTCTGGTGTTCAAGATCCCATGAATCTCCCTGTTTGTAATCATCAGGGGGCGGAAAATCTTCCTGGCTGGTTATCTGCACATAGGCATGATTGGCAGTTACCAGAAATACAGCAAGCAAAACAAAAACCAAACCCCATTTCCAGGTTTCATTGCCTGTTTTCATAGTTTTCTCCTAAATAAAGCAAATCACTCTGCTAGAAATTTTAATCATTTTTCTGCAACCGGAAACAGCATGACGACAGTTCCTCTGCTGATATATGCATCCTGCAGCATTATATCGGCCGAACGGATCTGGTTGATCGGCATCTGGCTGTCGATCTGACTGAAGAATTGTCCCAGGTTTCTGAAAGTAGTGGTAAAGCTGAATTTGACCGGAACGATTTCAACGCCTGGCCATTCCGTGTCATCATCAGTGCTGGCACCGATTGGCATTCCCTGTTCGTCGAGCTGAGGCAATTCCTGGACGGCATTGAAAGAGGTTGAAGTTTCGCTGCTTCCCTGGTCTTCGGCACTTTTGTGGAAATACGAGGGAAGAATGGCAAAATCGTTAATTTTGAGGTTTCCCGAAAGCTCGATAATGTTGTTGAGAAGTTTGAACTCCATGCCAGGTTTCAGAAGACTGTTGTTTCGGGCATCTTTTACCTGATCTGTGGCTTTATTTCTTAATTTTTCGAGTTCCTTGTCAAGAGCTGCCTGATTATCTTCAAGCTGTTCAAGGCGGTTGCGGGTTTGTAAAATCTCGCGCTGAACGCCAGAAAGAAAGAACAATCGACCGAGAAAGAATAGAACCGATAAAATCACTATTGCAACGATTATGCTGGTTGTCAGTCGATTCATGGCAATTCCCCCTTGATCAGAAATTCAATCTGTTTTGCAGATTTCTTTTTACTGACCACAGATTTAAGTCGTTTACATAATTTTTTCTCGCTGATACCGGTAGTAAAACTTGCCAGTTCGGCATTGCTCGGACAGATACCTCGAACGATGAGAATCTTCCCGCCAAGCCCCTCAGTGTACTGTTCTGATCCGCCGGTTTCCGAATCCAGACGGCTGACAAATTCATTAACATTCTCTTCAGGCTGTGACGCATCACCGGGTTCGCTGTAGCTGGTCTGCTGATTCTGCAGGTTTTCAAGACTGATGTTTTCGGCCTCGACGTTGTTTCTAACAAGAACTTCTGAAAGAACAAGATTTTCAGGACAGGAAGAGGCCAGGAAAAAAAGAATATGTGCCATCGAGTGTTGCTTACTCAATACGGGTGCAAGGGTCTTTCGGGCGGCTGGCGAAAGTTTTACTCCCGTATCATTGGCCGCTCGATATTTGGCAATTTTGGTGTTTGCTGCTTCATTATTCATTCTTGCCAGTTCAAGCTTTTTATTGAGCTCGAGCAGTTCTTCGTTGAGGTTGCCTTTCATATACCAGAGCAGTGCTGCAATAAATGCGATACCAACCAGGGCCATTATTGCAGGAACTGATTTTGAAAGCTCTTCAAGGCGTTTTTCATGCTTTTTCTTTTTCAGGCGCAGGGCAAAATTCATGCTTTCAGAGCTGCCAGAGAAGAACGCCAGAACTGTGCCTACCGCCGGCAGAAAAGGCAGCAACCTTCTTTGTTTTTCTTCAGCCGGGGTATTGCCGGAAATATCCGGTAGAACCGGGCTTATATCGATGTGCGATGAAATATCCACGATATTGATTCGGGCTGGGTTGAAATAGCTGCGTTCGAAGGGCAGAATATTGGGAGATGCCGCACCGCCGCCCATGAAGAAGAGCGCATCGATCTGACTCAGCTTGCTGACCGCTCTGAAATAGTCGAAGCTGAACCTGATTTTCTGAGAATACATTTCAAGTTCATTATCTTTCGGTGGTTGCGACATTTCGCTCATACCAGAAGGAATAAAACGGTAAAATCTGAGTTCACCGGCACTGAAAATCTGCAGGTGTGTTCCCGAGTGCCCGAAATTTACGATTGAAAGGGCAGGCAGCCCGGTCTGGTCAACTGCTTCCTCTAAAGAGTGAGCTGCGAATACTTCAGCATAGGCAGCGTCAACATCTATTTTGGCCAGTTCAAATAATTCGATGAATTTTTCCAGAAGGCGCTGAGGAATTACTGCCAGTGCTACGGTGTAAGGGTTCTCTTTGATCACGCGGTAAGAGTAAGAAAACGGCTCATCGCGAAAAGCGGGAGAGAGCAGCTTTTTTGCTTCCCAGGTAAGAATCTTTTCAATCTGGTCTGATTGAACCTGGTTTGGCAGCTCAACAATTTTGACCTGCATTTCCCGGTTGGAAAAGAGAACCGAGATTTTTCTGCAGTTTTTCAGGGGCAGGCGTGAAGCGAGACCTTGCAGAGTTTCGATCAGGTAAACCCGATACTCTTCTTCAGAAGGGAAATCTCCGATGGCTTTAAGATTGTCTTCTTCTATTGCAGCCAGCCTCGGAGTTGAATTGTTTACTTCGACGACCGCAGCTTTAATTGAAAAAGATCCGAGGTCAAACGCTGCATATAGTCCGTCTTGTGGTGTTTTTTTCATGAAGAGGCCTCCAAAAAATGCCCGCATCCCGTTCTTCCGTGGCTGTTTTCGATGCCTTTTCTGGCCAGGCATCTGGTTGATATCCTGCTTTTACCCGCAAACAGGGTGGCGGTTGACTTCAGATTGATTTTGTTTCCTTCTTTTTCGGCTGTTACAACGACTTCTACCGCCTGATTGCTCGATAATAACGATCGATAAGAAATCGAAAAGCCTTTAAACGATTGACGCAGGTGAGCCAGGCCCTTTTCAAGGCCACCGTCAGCGGCATGGAAAAGAATGGTATCGATTGCGCTGGATTTTGATAAATCCAGGGAGATGCGACCAATTTCATAGCTTCCAGAAACCAGAATAAAAATGACCGTGGTGACCAGGAAGGTCAGGTAGAGGCTGAACCCCTTTCTTTTGCTGTTCATGTGTTTCTCCGTCGGAAGCAGAACAGTTTCTTCTCACCGGTTTCACTAGGATCGGGATTTCCATTGTGATTTCGATCTTCAAACAGGTGCAGCTGAATGAAATAGGTTGTGGAATCATAATTACTGATTTTCAGATCAGTACAGCGAAACCCGTTGGCGAGAGTGACGTGTTTCTGCAGGTTTTCTGCAGTAATCTGCTCTATTTCAGCCATGGCGACACGATCACGCAGCCAGACTCTTATCTCGGCGAGACCAGATCTCAGCTTTTGTCCGGCAGAAATGGCATTGTATCTCAGGTGACCAAGCTCGAACATTTGCAGAAGCGCAGTAATTGTAATTCCCATGACAAAAATTACAATGCTGATTTCAAGTAGTGAAAAGCCGGTTTTGTTTTTCATGAACCTGGCTCCTGTGGCAGATACAAAAAAGATTCGATTTTAAAAATCCGGTCAGATTGAGAAACGGTGCAAACCATTCTTACGGTTCCTTCGGGGTCGCGGCCGGTCCAGGCTGTGTTCACCTTAACTCCGGGGCGATTGCGGAAGCGGGACGGTGCTGCGGCAGGGCCGGGTTTGCGCTGCTGACTGAGCAGATCAGCCTTAAGAAGTTCGATCTCGCGTTCGGCAATAAAAGCAGCCTCAGATTCGAAAGCCGAGTAGAGGTTAAGTTGCGACGAGGTATCAAAGCCGGAGAACATGGTGGCAATCGCTCCAGATAAAACCAGAAGCGAAATCAGGATTTCAATCAGGGAAAAACCACGATTGCACATCATTCTAGAACTCCAGAGTCATTGTTGCGAGACGTTGTCCGGGCAGATACAGATTCAAGTCTATTTTTGAAATTTTTCTGCCGTTCGCCAGTGTCATTCCCTTTTCCTCGATGATCAGACCATTCAGAAAATTACCTGATTCCTGTGACAGCTCTGGAATTCGCAATCTCAGTGTCGAAGATTGCTCGATACCCAGGCTGCGATTCTGATACAAAACCTTAACCGGTGTTTTTCGCATAATTACCCGATGACGGCAGGCAGTAAAAAAACCGTTAATTTCATCATGAAGTGACCTGAGCTGAGAGTCAGAGGTTGCGCCGGCATACATCGATACACCGGTGGCACACAGAATTCCGATAACCAGAACCACAATCAGGGTTTCAATCAGGGT
>JBMOKV010000646.1:0-5083 GCA_049325495.1 Candidatus Rifleibacteriota bacterium
TCGGCATGCCCCACCCTGAAGGATATCGCAAGGCAATGCGCATGATGCGCATGGCTGAACGCTTTAATCTGCCGGTTGTCATTTTCATCGATACCCCCGGCGCTTTCCCGGGAATCGGGGCCGAAGAAAGAGGGCAGAGCGAAGCAATTGCCCGAAATCTCGCAGAAATGTCACATGTCGGCGTACCGATTCTCTGCTTCGTTACCGGCGAAGGCGGAAGCGGGGGCGCCCTGGCAATCAGCGTCGGCGACCGCATTTTCATGTTTGAGTTTTCCGTCTATTCGGTTATTTCAGCCGAGGGATGCGCCGCCATTCTCTGGAATGATCCGACAAAGTCAAAAGAAGCGGCACGGGCTTTAAAAATGCGCGCCGCTAACCTAAAGGATTTGGGCATTGTTGACGAAATACTACCTGAACCTCTCGGTGGTGCGCATCGCAACCCGCAGCAGGTGGCTGAAGCAATCAGACAGACTATCGAAAAGCATCTTCCGCCTCTGATGGCTCTGAGTCGTGAAGAACTGCTGGAAAAGCGTTATGGAAAGTTCCGCTGCATGGGAAGATTCTGCAGCGAAGAGGAGCTTGAAAATGCCTAAAAAGGTGACTGGAACAACGGTTGGAAAAAGCGCGGGCAAGACGAAAGCACCGGAAAAAACCGGCGGAAAAGTCATTGAAAGCGTGAAGAAAAAACAGGAAGAAAAGCCGAAAGATACACGGCATGCTGACAAAAAAGCCGCTGTTCAAAAGCCTGACGACGAAAAGAAAAAGCGTCATGCAGATGAAAACAAGCACATCGATGAAAAAAAACATGACGAAAAGAAGAAACATCATGATGAAAAAAAGAAACATCACGATGAAATAAAAATTGCTTCACCATATCGCAAGCGCAGCGATGACGACGTCGTCGATTCCCAGGACGAGCGTGAAAAACGCAAGGAAGAGTCTATTTTCGACGATTCGGTTAAGCTCTATCTGCAGCAACTTACCAAGCTTTCACTGGCAACCCATGATCAGGAAAAAGACTTCGCCAAACGCATTCTCGAAAAGGACAGTGACGCAAGAGAAGCCCTGATTAAAGCCAATCTGCGCCTGGTGGTCAGTATTGCCAAAAAATATACCAACCGCGGACTGCTTTTCCTGGATCTTATTCAGGAAGGAAACCTCGGTCTGCTGCGCTCGATCGAAAAGTTCGATTACACACTGGGCTACAAGTTTTCAACCTATTCAACCTGGTGGATCCGTCAGGCGATTACCCGCGCTCTCGCTGAGCAGTCAAGGGTTATCCGCATTCCGGTCCACATCATGGAAATTGTGAACAAAGTTCGCAAAAACATCAGAATTTTCGTGCAGGAAAAAGGCCGGGAACCAACCATGGAAGAACTTTCAACCCGGGTTGACCTGCCGATCGACCGCATCGAAGAAGTCGTGAGACTCACCCAGGAGCCCGTATCTCTCGAAGTTACCGTGGGCAACAAAGAAGACACCTCACTTGAAAATTACATTTCAAATGAAGATGCGGTAAGCCCTGAAGAGGCGGTTATCGATTCATTGCTGCGCGACCAGATCGAACGGGTAATGGAATCACTCACCGATCGCGAACAGATGGTGGTTAAGCTCAGATTCGGCCTCGACGATGGTATTCCCCGTTCGCTTGAAGAAATAGGCCGCATCATGGGAGTTACCCGCGAGCGCGTGCGCCAGGTAGAAGAAAAAGCCCTGAAAAAACTTCGGGCCAGCTCTCCACCCAAGCTTAAAGACTACTATAACCGCGATTGATCAATCCCAGATATTGAACATATCCGGCTGATTTCCTTCCGGTTCTTCCTGTCCGGCATTTTCATTGCCGGAATTGTTTCCTGCCGGTGCGGTTTCACCGGTTTCATAAGTTTCATCGGTCGTGGTGGTTGCTTCCGGCTCTTCGCCAACCGATGTTTCAGTTTCTTCAGGTTGTGAGTCGGCAATCGTTTCTTCGACCGTGGTTTCAACCGGTTTCGCATCGAGCCCAAGTTGCTTTTCTTCCGCTTCGGTCATGGCGGTAAGCTTTTCCAGTTCGGCAAGCGGGTCATCCAGACCTGCATCAGACGGGGCAGCCTGAACCGGAACCGCCACAAAACTGGTGGAAACAATTTCGGGCTCAAGCAATCGGGATATGCCCCCCGCAAATTGCCTGGTGGAAGCATTTTCTACGAAGGCAAGCATCATCCGGGCACTGCGGTCACCGGGAAAAAGGGCATTGAAAGCTTCTGCATATCCCTTGAAAACCCTCATTTCTTCATCAGAAAGCCGTCCTTTTGCCTTGTTGAGCCTTGACGAAAGATCTTTGTCCCGTTGGGAATCAAGACCCAGAGTTTTGATCAAGGTATCGTAAAATACTTTTCGGTAGGGGCCGGTCAGGCTTTTTGAAGGGCCATGAACGATCATCAAAGGAACCTGAGCCCAAATTTCGGGGCGGGCCTGCTTGATGACGATAGCGAACCGACCGTTGCCGAATCTCGCAGCCAGCTGATAAACCTGCTCGATTTCATCGAGAAACAGGTAAAACTTGCGGTGTACCGAGAGAATACGTTCTACTGAAAGGTTTACCGCGGCGGGGCTTTCGGGCATTATTGCGAACGGCTCTTCAATCTGGGCGGTTATCTGGCGGTCGAAACTAATGGTTGACAGCATACGGGCTTCATTATTCAGCAGCCAGAACTTGAAGCGACTGGTGATTGAATCTTCTATAGCCATGGCCGGAACTGAAAACATCATTGAAAGTATCAGAAAAAATCCAGCTTTTTTCATTATGCTACTCCGCTATGTTGGCCAGTTTCAGACTGTAAATGGTCTTTTCCTGAATCTGCCAGAGATTTCTCGATACGGCAATTTCACGGTTGTGCAGATTGAAACTGTATTCAACCGACCAGTCGGCCTGATTGATCAAACCCTGCGCCAGATCAAAAATCAAACGACCTTTTAAACTGTATTTACGTGCTGCCAGCTTGCTTGCTGGCAATTCCGGCGCACAGGCAAAAACAATCTCGGCGGTCTCCTGCTCTTTGTTTATCGATTTAAGCAGAAGCTGCCAGCCCGCAGGAAAACTCTGACGCCCGATGTTAATCGTGCGTTTGATCTGATGGCGTTGCCCGACCTGCCAGTCGCCGGTGGGGAAGGTGAGGAAAAATGGAATCTGGCTTCCCGCTTCTGCCGGCGCACCTGAAATCTGCCCGTCAGGCTTGATATAGCGCCGATACACCATCTGATCAGCTTTTATGTCCACGATAAAGGCATCGTTCTGGAAATCAATGATACTCAGGGAAAAACTCTTCTGCACAGGTTTTGCATTGTGGCTGAACACCGATGCAAGAGTGCGTGAATTGCTGCTGTGGGTGGTAACCAGATTATACTCATAAGTTTTGCCTGGCTGCAGACCAAGCCTGACCGTCTCTGCCCCAGCACTAAGGCCGATGCTCAGCAGTAGAAACAGCAGTAAAAAATCAATCTTCCTGTTCAATTTCCACGTTTTCATCAAAATTCTGCTCCTCGACGATTTGTTCATCGACAACCTCTAAGCAGGCGTTTTCAGCCTGCGGGACCGGCTCATCGGGTCTTTTTCTTCTCGATTGTTCAAGAAGCGGTTCAATCTTAAAGGTTTCAACATCGAGACCGTTAACCGTTTTAAGAACCAGTCGGCGCCCGGTTCTTTGCTCAAGTTCCTTCAACCCCTGGTTGTCTTTGCCGCGGAGGTGGTCAAGCACTGTCTTGTGGGCGGTTATCAATATCTTGCCGGTCTGGTAGCGTCTGGCTTCTTCGATTGTCTGATTTTTTACCCGGTTGACCAGGGTCGTATTGGAGAAAACCCGGCCACTGCCTTCACAACAGGGGCAGACATCTTTGCGTATTTCAACCAGACTTGCGGAAGTGCGCCGCCTTGTCATCTGAATCAGCCCAAGCTCCGAAAACTCGAGAATGTTGGGCTTGTTGCGGTCACCCTTGAAACCCTCCTTCAGGGCCTTCAATACCCGCGAGCGGTGCTCGCGCGATTCCATGTCGATGAAATCGATAATGATCATGCCTGA
This sequence comes from Candidatus Rifleibacteriota bacterium, assembly GCA_049325495.1. GTDB lineage: Bacteria > Muiribacteriota > Ozemobacteria > Ozemobacterales > Ozemobacteraceae > DYKG01. Next base: position 4,056 of record JBMOKV010000646.1, read on the forward strand.
GAGATTGCGAAGCCTGATCTGGCGTGCAATTACTTCCGCTGCTTCCAGATTTACCCGAAAAACGGTTTCTTCAAGGTCTGACCCTCCCGAAAATCGGCCGCTGTTTACATCGATGCAGTGCATCGCCTCAGTTTTGTCAAAAAAGATATACCCGCCTGAATCAAGCCAGATCTTCCGCGAAAGGGCTATCTCAATCTCTTTTTCGATGCCGAATTTGGCGAAAAGCGGCTCTTTTTCGCGGTATAATTCCAGTGAAGCGCGTTGTAGCGGGGAAAGAAAATCGCAATCTTCAAGAATGCTTTTATAAGCTTCTTCTGAATCGACAATCATTTCATCGACCGAATCATCGAAGAAATCGCGGGCAACTTTCATCGGCAACGGCATATCTCGATGCAGCATGGTTTTCGGTGGAGAATTGCGGCTTTTATCTTCTACTTTTTTCCACATTTTTACCAGAAGATCCAGATCGGCCTTTAAAACGCTCTCTTCAAGACCTTCTGACGCGGTTCTGAATACGACGCCAGTGCCCTTTGGTGCAATTCGACGCCCGATATTGCGCAGACGATCCCGTTCGCGATCATGGGGAATTCGCTTTGAAACCCCGATATGATCTACTTTTGGCATAAAAACCAGGTAGCGCCCGGTAAAAGAAAGGGTCATTGTCGACCGCGGTCCCTTTGTCGGAGTCGGCTCTTTGAGAATCTGCAAAATGACGTGCTGCCCGACTTTTAAGGTGTCCTGAATTGGCGACCTGAAAATATCTTTCAGGTCATCATCATTGTTGTAGTTTTCGACCCCGGTCTGGGTTAGATAAGCGTCTTTATGTATGCCTATATCAACAAACGCGCTCTGGGTGCCCTTTACAATGTTGGCCACCCGCCCTTTATAGATGCATCCCACAATTTTTTCCGAATCAAGAATCTCGTAAAGCAGCTCTACGAGCACCCCGTCTTCAATTATGGCCGCTCTTGATTCATAAGGTCCGATATTTAGAAGTATTTTTCGACCCAACCAAATTTCTCCATTTT
>JBMOKV010000647.1:0-5051 GCA_049325495.1 Candidatus Rifleibacteriota bacterium
GATTGAAGACATCGGCATGGGTGGCTTGCTTCATTTGAGCTACAATTTTACCGGCGGCAGAATTTATGCGTCGATTGGCGATAGAATCAATCAGTATTTTCGCGAACGCAAGCTCGAAGTCTATGGCAGTTTTCAGTTTTAAAAGAAAATCCAGTTGATCAGAAAGCTGATCACATAACCGGATATGAAGCCATCGGCAAAGGCCCATCCAGCACCAATCATGATTCCGCGGGGAGTGAAATTGAACCCCTCATAAATGTAAGCGATGAGAAGCAACCATGGGCTTGGCTCTCCACCGGTGATTTCAGCCAATGTCCAGACCACGAGGGCAAACGCCCACATTATTCCCGCCAGAATGCCGATTTCAAAAGGAGTCATTCAGCTTCCTCAAAGATTATCGATGCGTAACCAACCCCACGCTCATGTCGCATAATATCCATTGAAGTAGAGTAAGTAAGCCTGGTTGCCTTTACCGACAAATCTTCGATAAGCAGAAGCAGCGCAGCTATTGGCATAAGACCGCAAACACTGCGGTCTTCCAGATCAACCAGATCGAAGAATCCTTTGGCATCAAGAGCAAGAATCCGGTCAATTACCTCGCCGTCAAGTCGATAAGCCTCTTCACGCGGAGTGTCATGAGAAAAATCAGAACTGACTATAATCAGCGTTTTTTCCAGATCATCAACACCATCGAGGAAATCTTTTATCTTTTCAACCAGCGTTTCAAGAATTCCGAAAGATGTATATCCAAGTGCGATCGGCACGATCTTCAATGGCTTGTCCTGATAAATATACTGCAAAAATGGCAGCTGAACTTCGATTGAATGCTCAAACTGATGAGCCGCATCGTCTAAGCGAAGGTCTGGCGCAGCATCAGCCAGAGCCATGGCAAAATTCCGGTCGACCTTTACCGATCCAAGGGGTGTTTGCCAACTCTCCGCATTGCTGATGGAAAAACCTGGTCCAAACTGAGTATGCTTGGGGCCCAGTAAAACGACCCTTTCTGGAAAAGGCTGCTCGAGTTTGAGCCTGGCATATCCATGTGAAGCCGGCGGACCACTGAACATGTAACCGGCATGCGGGGATATCATTGCAAGCAACCTGCCATTCACCGATAAATCTTTATTGCCAATGCCCAGAGGGTGCCGGAAGCATTGCTCAATCTGCTGCTTAAGCCCTTCTCGATTACCCTCATAAAAACGACCCGCAACAAACGGTTCTCTGTACATACCCGTACTCCTGCAATATTGCCTGCGTATTTTGTTGAAGACCCACGAATATTCTATTACAATAACAGTATGATAAAAAGATTTTACCAGCTTTTTCCTGTTTTTATTTTTTTCCTGCTGATAACAGGAGCAAATCACTTTCAGGTTCAAGCCGCAGCACCGCTGGTGAAAATCGGGCTCGAAGTTCTTGCGCGCCAACATCCTGATATGGTTCGCGGTAAAAAGATCGCCCTTTTAACCTCAAAATCTGCGGTAGACACTCAGATGGATCATTGTATCGATCGACTGGCCAGGGCTGCAGAGGTAAAAATAATTTTTACCGGCGAGAAATATTTCCGCGAAAAAATTCCATCTACTGATGGGCAAACAAGCCTTGATGCTCTTACCAACGCCCGGGTAATCGAGCTCACCGACCCGCTAAACCGACCCGCAGCCGACAGTTTTCAAGACACCGAACTGCTGATCGTAGATTTTCAGGACATTGGCATCAGATATTTCAACTATCTTACATTGCTTGCCCAATTTCTTGACCTCGCCAGAGAAGCCTCTATCCCGGTAATTGTTCTTGACCGCCCGAATCCAATCAATGCCAGCACCGTTGCCGGACCGGTTCTTGAAGTTCCATTCCGCAGCAGATTTGGAGTTTATCCAATTCCTTTAATTTACGGCATGACTATTGGCGAAACGGCACTGTTTTTCAACAAAATTTTCGGGCTGGGCGCGAATCTGACGGTTGTCGGCATGGAAGGATATTCCCGCGGAATGTCCTACCGCGACACCAACCTTCATTGGGTCCCCCCTTCTGATCATATTCCCGAAGCTGATTCACCAATCTTTTATGCCACCACTGGTTTTTTAGGAGAAATGGGGGTTTTTTCAACCGGTGTGGGCACCACAAGGCCATTTCATTATATACTTGCGCCGTGGATAGATGGTGAAATGCTGGTTCAGAAGCTGCAGAAGTACAAACTGCCCGGAGTCCGCTTCCTGCAGGCCGCAACTCGCCCATATTATGGCCTTTACTCGCAAAAAGATATCCACGGTATCGAACTTGTTATAACCGACCGAATAACCTACGATCCATTTCTCACCGGTTCTGCCATTCTTAAAGCCCTATGGGAACTGTATCCCGACCGCATCCCTCTATTAAACCCTTCTGCAGCTGAGGCTCTCGACACTCTTCTGGGCAGCAGCAAGGTGCGCAAAGCCATTATTAATGGGCAACCGCTCATGGAGTTATACGCCTCACTTCAGCCAGACCTGGCTGATTTTCTGAAAAAGCGCCGCGAATTCATGATTTATCCGGATTGATATGAAAAAAACAATTGGCATGTCAATGATCGAAATAATAATCGGGGTCGTTCTTCTGGCCCTGATCGTCATCCCGTCATTGAATGTCATCAATACAAAGACCAAATCGGTTACGGCAACCCGTGACCATTCTCAGGCTGCCTTCGTAGCTCAAAAAGTTCAGGAAATGGCGCGGGCTTTCAAATTCGATCTCATTGAAGCTGACCGCTATTCTTCCGATGCCGCAACCCAGAAAACCACTTTTGAATGGCGGGTTAAAAATCAGGATGAATATAAAAAGCATGTCCTGAACGGAATCACATACCTGATCGAAGACCTTGAAATTGATCCGGTCTTAAACAAAGAGATTCCAGATACTGACCAGAGGCCGATTCTCTATTTAATGAAATTTGCAGTCAGATATACGGGAAAAGATGGACGAGATCACGAGCTTAGAATAAATACGGCAGTTTCGAGGCGTGACTGAGATGAAAAGAGGGTTTAATCTGATCGAGCTGATGGTGGCAATGATAATCCTTTCAATGCTGCTCACGGCGCTTTATCAGAGTTTCTCGTCTGGGCAACGAAATGCCACTGAGATCATGGAAAGTCATCAGATAAACGAAGAAGTTGATCGAACCATGCAAAAGCTGATTGAAGATGTCAGAGAGGCCAACTACATTGACGAGCATTGCCCCCCCACCATGAAAGCTGCTGAATTAGCCAATCACAAGACATCTTCGGCCGAAAACATTCTAATGTTCACCAAAATCAATTATGATTTTTCCAAAGAGCCGGCTGACCTGCCTGACGGAACCTACAATTACACGCAAACCAGAGTAAAATACTATGTGGCGAAAGATGATGAGGATGACCCCAACAGCACTTATGTTCTCATGCGCCATCTGACCCCGTTCGATAATCGCCGAAAACAGATCGATTCAGAAATACATGAATATGAAGTTCTCAAGGGTCTGAGCGAATGTATTTTTTATCGATTGGATGACCCGGACTCTTCCAGATCAGGCAATTTATACATTAGACTTAAGATAGCCCGAAAAGATCGAAACGAAAAGACGTTCTCGAACTATGAAAATGACATTCTGATATCGGTAATGGAAAGAGGTTCACCTCCAGAATGAAAAAAATAGTTGCACGAAAAAAAGGTTCTGCCATCATCACTGCCATCGGCATGGGAATTGTATTCATGCTGGTGATAATGGGGCTGCAGTCTTTTTCCAGCTTCAGAATTCAAACAACCATTCAAACAAGCCGAAAAGTTAAAGCTCTGGCCATAGCCGAAGCGGGAGTGGAAATCGCGCTTGCTGAGCTGAACTATAAATATGGGTTTTCCACTCACCAGACGAATAAAGAGCTTAAGTGGCTTGCAGAAAAGAACTACAAATCTGTTCTGAAAAACGTTTCGAGCCATGGATTCAGCGTTGATTCGGCCACCTCCGGCACATATTCGGGAAAACTCGGGGATGGATCATTCAGAGTCAAAGTAGCCAACATACCCTACAAGGACGATGATCGAACTTTGAATATCAATGAGGAGTTCGCATATATTTTTATTGAATCGCTCGGTCGCTATGAAGATACAGTCAAAAGAATCAAAGTGGTGGCAAATCGCCGGTATCCAGCCCGTGAATTTCTGATGTATGATGGCGATGTTCTTTCTCTCGTATATGGGGAACCAGGCGAATCAAATACGAACAGTTTTTCCACTGGCCATCTTTATGGCCATAAAGGCGTTGAAATCAGCAGAATTCTAACCGACAAACACAACAGCACTTCTCCGGGCACGAACCAGGAACTCAGCGACATGAATGCGATTATTAGCGGCGCAGGAAGAATCTTCTTCTTCAGTCCGATAAAAGTTAAATTCAGAGATAAGCCCGGTCTGCCAGGGCCCAATATTGTCCTGCCGAAAAACTTCACCTTTCCTTCAAATGGCCAATATTCGAGTCCGCAAAAGGAAAAATACGGTGAATACCCACAGGAAATGAAGAACGCACGCCCGCAATTCGGACCTGAAATTGAAAAACAGGTTGCTCCATGGGTTAAAGACAAGGCCGATGGAATTTCCATTGAAATACAGGGCGATTCGATTTATCAGTTCAGAGAAGATGCCAAGCAGGCCGGCAAGGGACTTTATTTTGCTGCGAACTACGCTGACAGCAAATTTGCCAAAAATTACCGGGTTCCAGACGGCTGGACCGGCAATAGCAACAAAACGGTCAAGTCGATTCTGCTTGATTTTGGCGATAATATCAGACCCGGCAATGTTACTTTGCCAGCAAATTTCAATGGAGTAATTTTTGCTGAAGACAATATTATCATTAAGGGTAACCCGCCCAAGAGCGTAAATATAGTTACGCCACAGAATGTCTTCGTTGCAGGAGACTTCAACCAGGGAGGCGACAAAAACCAGACCGATGAATTCTATGGTATGCCACAAGACTACGAATCCAATAAAAATGCCTTGACCGCCAATGATTATCGGCCTGAAGTTCGCGCCAAACTTCTTGA
>JBMOKV010000648.1:0-5026 GCA_049325495.1 Candidatus Rifleibacteriota bacterium
AGGGGTCATCGAGGCGGGCCAGCAATGCCATGATCGACTGGGGTTCACCGATTTTGGCAAGGGCCTGTGCTGAAGCTTCGCGCACTTTTTCCGAGGCATCTTCGAGAGATTTGACCAGATGCGGCAGGGCAACCCGGTCGCGGCGCTCACCCAGCACTTCAACGGCCACGGTTCTGACCGGTTCAGCCTTGTCGGTAAGGGCAGTGATGATGATATCAGGCACGCGGGCATCGGCCATCAGTGACAATGAACGCACAGATAGTCTTCTGACCAGTTCAGAACCATCTTTGGTGGTCTTTTCAAGGAATTCGACGGCAGCGGTATCGCGCAATTCGCCGAGCACTTCGGCCGCTTTGGCCCTGACGTTTTCGACGCCGTCGCGCAAAGCTTCGATCGCCGGCTGAACTGCAGCGGTAGTGCCAATTTTTCCGATCGCCTCGATGGCGGCGGTTCTGACTTTTTCAGCCGCATCTTTAACCAGCTGCGACAGGGTTCTGATCGCGCGCGGGTCGCGGGTGTCGCCGAGAACGGTGGCAATTGCCGAGCGAACCTGCTCAGAAGGATGCGAAGCACCCATGATCAGCTTTTCGACGAGCTTGCGGCTCTGGCTGGAAATCAGCTGGCGCGACAACAGGTCAAGAGGAATATTGTATTCAGGTTTCTTGAGAATGTCGATCAGTGCATCGAGAGCACCGTCGGTTTTGATGCCGCCGAGGGCTTCGACGCACCACTGGCGCTGCAGATTGTCGGTCTGCCCGAAATATTCGAGAATAACCGGAATAGCCCGGTCATTGCCGACTTTGGCAAACAGCTGGGCAACGTTCATTCTGATCAGATGCAGAATTTCACCGCTGCATTCGAGAATGCGCTTGTCGGGAATTCCAGCAAGTTTTTTAACATCTTTGTCGGTGAGCACGTCGCGGGCAATCTTGATCAGCAGGGCGAAACAACGCTCATCGTCAAGATCGGCCAGGGCTTTGGCGATAGAAAACTGGGCCCAGGCATAGCCTTCTTTGAGAATTACCGAAATCGGATTCTCGGTGCTCAGATATTCGTCGATCGCCAGCAGACTGTCGGCGATGCAGGTTTTCAAGGGGCGGTCGTCACACTCTTTCAGGGCATGCAGCAGCGGGTAAATAGCGCGGATGCTGCCGATTTTGCCAAGCACCCGGACCAGCGAGGGCAGAATCTGATGATTGTCTTCTTCCATGGCACGGGTAATTGAATCTACCGCCATTTCACCCAATTCACACAGAGCCCATTCGGTCTTCTCGATGATCTGCTGGTCAAGCTCACGCAAAGAGCCGATCAGCGGTTCAATTGCCTTGGCACCCTTTATTGCCCCGAGGGCTTCAATGGCAGCCAGGCGCACATCGCGTTCAGAATCGGTCAGGCGGCCAACCAGCGGCTCAATGGCAATCGGGTTGCCGATTTTACCAAGAGCACGGGCGGCGGCAATTTTCTGCACCGGTTCAGCGGCTTCGAGATATTTCACCAGATTGCCGGCGGTGGCCTTTTCCCCGATTTCGCCAAGGGCTTCGATTGCCTGCAGAATCAGCATCGGGTCATCGCGTTCGAGAACCGAAAGCACATAGCGGCTTGCTTTGATCGATTTGATCTGGGCGAAAGCTTCAAGAGCAAGCAAAGTCAGTCTGGTGTTGAAAGCATTTGCCAGTTTGAGAATAGGTTCAACTGCCCGGGCATCGCCGATTTCACCAAGAGCTTTGATGATCTTCTCTTTTACCTGGGGGTTGGAAACCTGGAAAATATCGATGAGCGGTTCAACCGCGTTGGCATTCTTGATCTGGCCGAGTGCCTGAATGGTGGCCAGTCTGATGCGCTCATTGTCTTCGCTGAGCACGACCAGAAGCTGGTCACAGGCCGCCGTCGAGCCGATGCGGCCCAGCGCTTCGATGGCTTTGAGCCTGACTTCGAAATCGGGGTCTTTAAGCATCGGCAGCACAACTGCCACCGACTTGGCATCGGCAATATAGCCGATAGCTTCACAGGCAACCAGGCGCAGATCGTTATTGCGGCTCTTGAGAAATGCGCTTACCGCCTTCAATGCTGAGGGCGACTTGATTTTGCCCAGGGCTTCAAGGGTTACGTAGCGCAGATCTTCATTATCTTCTTCAAGAAGTTTGATCAGCGGCACCACTGCGTCTTCCTGGCCGATCTGGCCGAGAGAGCGGGCGGCGATGAATTTGAGCTGGGCATGGTCGGTGGTCAGACACTGAACCAGAGGCCTGAGCGCCTCAAGGCAGCGGGTTTCACCCAGATATTCGGCAGCAACTTCGCGAATATCCTTGAGTTCATCGGTTAAAAATTTAATGAAATCGCTGTTACTTTCGTTGAGCCGCAGATCGCGAATACGCAGCACCAGCGAGTATTTTTCGTCGGGATCTTCACAGTCAGAGAGCAATTGTCGCAGCTCATCGAGCTGTTCGAGCGGGGTAAGCGGCGGCGCCTCTTCAAGTATGGCAGCGGCGGGCTCATGCTCTTCTTCTACCGGCATATACGAAGGCGCGCCAACCGGTGCACCACTGTCAAGAGCCTGAATGGCAGAAATGTCGAAACCGGGTTCGTCATCTTCTTCAGTTTCATCGGCAGCGAAAGTTTCGCCGAGATCCGGTTCTTCATAAAATGCCGGTTCCTGGGCCTTTACCGGAGCCTTTGGCTTGGCGGGTGCGCCGCCTTCAATACCGAGAATCAGACCGGCAAGGTCGTTATCTTCATCGGCTTCAGGCTCTTCAACGATTGCAGCGCGAGCCGGGGCTCTGGCAGGAGCCTTGATTTCAGCTTTAGGTGATGATTTTGCCGCAGGCTTAGCCGGCTCTTCGACACTCACCGTATCGAGAACCAGATCATCGAGAAAATCTTCGCCAATTTCGGCGCTTTCTTCTGCAGCTTCTTCAACGGCAACCGTATCGCCAAGCATATCACCCATCACATCAGGGTTTGCACTGACGATAAATTCAGAGGCGTCACCCTCGTCGATGCTGACATCTTCAGTTTCAATGGAAAATTCTTCCGCATCACCGGTTACCACTTCAGCATCGAGATCGCCGAAATCATAACCTTCGGTTTCAACGGCGGCGGTTTCCGCATCGATTTCAATGCCCGCAGGGCTTGCCGAGCCAACCAGCAGGCCATCGAGATCGGGGTCATCGGCGGTCTGTTCGACAACCGGGCCATCGATGGAAAATTCATCAAGTTCGGGCTCCGGTTCGACCGGCAATACGGCTTTGGCGGGCGGCGGTGAAGGAGGTGCCGGAGGAGGTGGCGCAGCAACCGGTCTGGCCGGCGCCGCTTTTACGGGAGCGACGGGCGCAACGGCCGCAATGGGCTCACCCGCATCGAGGTCGAGATCTATTTCGGCCGCCATCGGGCTGTCCCCGGCAGAATCCAGGTCAAGACTCAAACCCTCAGGAGCGGCAAATGGGTCGTCTTCCAATGAAGCGCTACCGGCACCAAGATCAAGGTCAAACGATGAGCCGGTGTCGACTCCCAGATCAAGCGCCTGTGGCTGCTCAGAAATATCGAGACTGAAACCGGGATCACCCGCTTCCATATCGAGATCGAAAGAAAGTTCAGAGGCTTTGCCCTTGGCTGAAGCAGGCTTGGAGGAAAAAGAATTCAAATCATCAAGACCGGAGGAAAGATCAAGGTCACCGGAATTGGCATCGCCCAGATCAAGCTTGAATTCGTTTCCGGAAGCAACTCCGGCATCGGCATCGTCGAGTTCGAGCGACAAATCAAGATCGAGCGGCTCTCTTTCAGCCGGCGAAGAAAGGGCGTCACCCGTTCCCGGCAAACTCATTCCGCACATATTGCAGAATTTATTATCCTTTTCGTTTTCGAATCCACAACCCGGACATTGCATGCGAGACCTCCGATACTTTCTGCCAGAACGCTTCTTTTTAACTAATCAGATTATCAGAAAGCGCTGTAATTGTCTTGATTTTTTAAACATTCAGTTAAAGAATTCGGTCAGATACGAGAATTCCTTTAGGATTTCTTTTCTGACATCACCGTCTTTTCGGGAAAAAACCAGTTCTGGCATAACTTTCAGCAGTTTTGCCCGATCGATTTTGGGAATCATTTCGCTGATCGCTGCTGCTGCCGCCGGCCTGATGCTGACTTCGTCGATTCCTGCGCCAAGCAGGGCAATCAAACCGGCCGGATCAGAAGCCATTTCACCGCAGACCCCGACCTTGATCCCAAGTTCGGTTGCCCGGGCTACGGTCTGATAAATCAGGCGCAGGAAAGGCCGGCACATGTGGTCGGCAAGCCCGGCCAGCTTCTCGTTGGTGCGGTCGATGGCGTAGAAGAACTGCAGCAGATCATTGGTACCAAGGCTGATATAGCTGGTGTAGTCAGCAATCTGATCGAGCATGAACATGGCCGAAGGCACTTCGACCATGATGCCCCATTCCGGCGGTTCTTCGATTTTCAACTCTTCGGCAACGCTTTTGTAAAGCCGGTCAATACCCGCAAGCTCCTCGGGCACCGAAACCATGGGAAATATGATGCGCACCTTTCCGTGTTTCGCCGCGTGCATCATGGCGCGCAGCTGGGGCTTGAGAATGTCTGGGCGACTCAGCGAAAACCTGATCGAGCGAAAGCCCATGGCCGGGTTCTCTTCATGGGAAAGGGGCAGATAACGCAGCGGCTTGTCAGAGCCTATATCGACGGTGCGCAGCACCGCCATGTCGGGGGCAGCTTTCACCACTTTGCCGTAAACATCGCGCTGAAACTTTTCCGAGGGCAGATCCATGCTTTCCATGAAGATGAATTCGCTGCGAAACAGGCCGATGCGTTGAATCTCCAGCTTTTTGAGCAGCGGCAGTTCTTCGGTGCGCGCAATGTTGACCCCGATATTGATCTTGAAACCATCGGCGGTGCAGCAGCTGATTTTGCCAAAGCGTTTTTCGTCTTTTAAAGAACGATTCAGCTCGGTAAGTTCTTTTTTTTCGGGATTGAGAACCACCCGGCATTCAGAGCGGGTATCGATCAGCACCGTTTC
>JBMOKV010000649.1:0-5014 GCA_049325495.1 Candidatus Rifleibacteriota bacterium
AATTTTCATCGCTGAGCCAAAATTTTCATGCAACAGCATTTCCGATGTCATGTCACGCCCGAACATTTCCTCTATTTTGGTTTCATAAATACGGTGAAAAGAAGTATGAAGGCTTTTCAAATATCTATTTCTTTTCTGACATGCAAGAGCTTTGAAAAGTCTTTGTTTATCAGCCTGAAAATTCTTTGCAAAGATGGTTTTAGCCAGTTTTTCCGGGTCTGGCGATTTAAAATTGTCTTTGTCATAATGAAAAACAATAGCCCGGGGATCAGGACAACCTATTTTTTCCAGACCTTTAAGCTCATCTTCGACTATCTTCCTGATTCTTTCATTTTCATTCGGACGATGATCCCAGTTCAGCTTTTCTTCAGACCGGGAAATCATCCGTTTCATTTTAATTTCAAAAGCCATTCGCGCTGCATCATCACTTTTCAACTGTTCCACAAAACCAAAGATATTCTCATTGGCGTTTCTTTGTTCAGCTTCGCGTCTAACCTCGTTTCTGCCGGATAAACCCCAGACAATTGCAATCACGGTCAAAATAGTGAAAAGGGTAAAAAGCAAAAATGCTGTCTTTCTAATGGCAGGCTTGAGTTCGCCGGCAATAACGAAGGTTTCACCATGATCGGACACGGCTGTTTGAGCACCCGAACTAGCAATGTTTCTGGATGATTCAAGAACCAGATTCAGCCGGGCAGCATCTGGAGATGGTTCAAAACCTGAAGATTCAGAATCAATTGGCAGAAAGTTACAGAAATCGCCACAGACATTTTTTACCTTCTCATCCACCGCAACTGGAATTCTTTCGCACTTCTTGGTACAGGCCTCCAGCTCTGCAGCTCGCACAAGTGGCTCACCAATTACCGCATAATCAATTCTGGTGTCCTCACTGCCTATCTGACCACTGAAAAAAGTCCCCATTCCAAGCCCAACTCCGAATTGATATTGAAACAACCCCTCTCTTCTTCTTTTCAGGTTTAGCTCATTAACCGCATGATTCATTTGTATCGCCGCTTTAAGGGCCAAATCGGCCGCATTGCCGTTTTCATTTTCCGGAAAAATTGCTTCGATAGCATCGCCGATAAACTTGTAAACCCTGCCACCATTTAGTGAGATTATTCTGGCCATAGCTGCAAAATGGTCGTTGAGCATCTCGGTAACACGCACTGCAGGCATCGTCTCACAGATTGTGGTAAAACCGCGGATATCAGAAACCAGGGCAACACCCTCAAAGCTTCTAGCCTTAAGCTTTTTGCCGGCATCGAAACGCTCGCCGGAAATAGCTTCGATTGCCTGGTCTGAAAGCAAAGCCGCCAGTTTCCGCCGATCATCTATTCCTTTCACCATCGAAGAAAAGTTTTCTGCAAGCAGCCCAAGTTCATCGTATCGTTCTGACTTTAATCTTATGCTGAGATTACCGGCAGAAACGCTTTCGAGTGCATAACGCATCTCACTGATCGGCCTGACAATAAAAATTGAAGTTAACCACACACAGACAATGACGGCCAGAAGCGCAACAATTATCCATAATGCCAACCCCAGCAATCGATTACGCATTTTTGTGTGAAAGAAATATTGGTCAATTGCCCCGACTAAAATTGCATCGCTGTATTTTTGCGAGGGTTTGGCAAGAAAACTATATTTTCCCATAACCCTACTGACTGAGCCTCCGCGCAATGAAGCTGAATCAGCTGCTGTCCGAGCATATTTCAGAAAATCTGAATCCACATGGCGACCAGGGTGGAAAACTGGTTCATAGCCAGAAGGAGTCTTTCTCAGAGCGATGAATGAGTAATCCGGATAACTCAACCCAAGATAATCCCGGGTAATGCCCATGGTTCTCGCGTCAAGAGATGAGTCATCCCAGATAATGTAGATAAGAACAGATTCCTTACCATTGACCGTCAAAAAATCATGAATCTGGGTTGCAGTATGAACTCCCAGACGTCTGGTAATCGGAAAAGTTCGACGCTTTTCCGTTTCGGCCGCAAGATCATTGCTTGAAACTGATTGATAAGCAAGTTCACCGAATTTCTGAACCTCACTGACCTTGAACTCAGGCAATTCAATTTCCGGGTGTTTTTCCGCAAACCTCTTTCTCAAAGTTCGAACAATGGGAATCTTGAAAACTTCAAAAGCCGGGTCAAGACGCGATGCAGTCGTTCCCTCATAATACTGGAGTCCTTTTCCCGACAGGTCTAGCAGGTAAAACCCAAGAAGCGGCAAAGGATCAGGACGATTACGAAAGAAACCAAGAATACGATCGCGAACTCGATTATCAGTCAATCCGTATTCTTTTATAAGTTCAGGCAGAATGGAATCATTGAAAACCTGCTCGGCAGATACCCGATAGGCATCCTGAATCTGAGATTTTCTAACGTCGAATTGATTCAAACAATTTTTTAAATTTGCCGCAATTTCATTCTGGCTTGCAAAACTGAACTGATAGAGATAACCAGACGCCGCTATTCCTACAAGACTTAACGGCAAGCTTGCCATGAGTATGTACAAAACCAGGAATCTCATTGACAGATTCAGCACTGGCCACTGATTCAAAAGAATTCCTCTGAGCGCCAGAAGACCGATGAATGGGAAAACAGAAAGGTTTATCAGCCACAACCAGCGGGGCATTTTCTGCCTCTGCTTTTCTGGCAGAAGAAAAACACTCAGATGTGTTTTATTCTTTCCCAGGTAACTGAAAATCTTATAATTGCCAAGAGTCTGCTCTTCAGGGAATCCGAGCTGCACCCAACGATGCAGGTTCTGGTCGATCGGTGGAACATTTTTATTTACCCAGCTTCGAAAAAGCCTTGATCTTGCAAGCTTTTCAAAAAGAACCGCCTTTTTATCATCCTTGAGCAATGGAACAAATCCTGCAAGGCCATTTCCCCTCTTTCGACATTCTTTAAGGGCCAGAAACCGGCCAATGCTCTTATGTTCCCGGCCATATTTCAGGAAAATCATGAAGCCAACCATTCCATCGTCGCCGAGATCCAGGTAATCCCAGACGAACCAGTGGGGTCTATTATTATGAATAATGTAAGAAGCCTTGCCCCGCTGGCTTGTAGCCATAATATCGCCGCGGGTTCCAAAACCCATCAGTTTCTGCAGCAGTCTTTCACGTTGACGCCTTGTTTCATTACCCGGTTCAACATTTCGACTTTCGTCCACCAGATGTTGAAAAACCATTGCAAAAACCCTTTTTGCCGAAAGGTCTTCTTTGTTGGAAAAAACAAGATCGAAAGGCTTATGATTTTCTTCACGGGAAAAAGCAAGAACAGTGCCCTCGGTTAAAGGATCGGGAAAAATTCTTTCATAGCGGGACTGTATAAACTTCAGCTTTTGCTCTGGTGTTCTCATTCTGGCTGAATGTTCGAGCTGGGCCAGAAACTGCCCTGCATGATGGGCAAGCTGATAATCGAATTCTGAACTTGCAGTTAAAGCTTCAAGCTCTTGTCTGGCCAGTTCCTGCCCTGTTTTTTCCTGCCAGAAAAATTCTATGTTTGCAAGAAAAAGAAAACCGCCGTTCAAGGCCAAAAGCGGCAGCATAAGAAGAACTATCGGCAGAAGTCTGCCGGCAAGATCCTGGTTTGTCTTTCTTCCCGTGCCTTTCATCTTTCGCCAACCCCGAACTTTTTTACCCTGACTCAGGATATCAGATTCATTCAACCAGAGAAAGTTTTCCCTGCTTCTGCAAGATTCGAAAGAAATGACTTGCCAATTCTTTTTTTTCGGTTAAATTGGCTAATGGAGCATTAGAGGCTGAAAAATAAGAAAAGCAAACAAAACATAGGCTGTCTCGTTATTTAACGGGGCAGCTCTTTCTTTTTAGCTGCATGAACCAAGATTAACATTGTGTCGAAAAAAAATTGTGCTAAAATGATTTTCAAAATATCTTTTGACGGAGATGCTTCATGATTGACGCTCTGGATTTTGCGAACCGCATAAAAAAACATTTTCCTTCCGACAGAAAAACAGAGGCAATTTCCGAACCGGGCTTGTATGAAGATTTGAAAAATCTTTTCAAGAGTAATAATGCCGTCTTGATTGCCCATTATTACACCGATCCCATGATTCAGAAACTTGCCGAAGAAAGCGGGGGATTTGTTGGCGACTCGCTTGAAATGGCGAGATTTGGCAGTAACAATGAGGCAGAAATCATTATCGTTGCCGGCGTAAAATTCATGGGAGAAACCGCAAAAATTCTGAGCCCAAATAAAACGGTTTTAATGCCGGACTTGGGGGCAGAATGCTCTCTCGATCTCGGCTGTCGCGAAGATGAATTCGGCGAGTTCTGCAAACAACACCCGGATCGAAAAGTTGTTGTTTATGCCAACACATCGGCAAGGGTAAAGGCTCTGGCAGACTGGGTAGTTACCTCCAGCATCGCCGTCGATGTGGTTAAATTCCTGGCGCAGCAGAATCAGAAAGTTATCTGGGCTCCTGACCGCTATCTTGGCGACTATATAAAGCGACAGACCGGTGCTGACATGCTTCTCTGGAATGCCTTCTGCATAGTCCACGCAGAATTCGACGCGGTTCAACTGGCAGAATTGAAAGAAAAGTGGCCCGATGCCCCGGTTCTTGTCCATCCTGAGTCTCAGCCGGAAGTAATTGCCATGGCCGATGTCGTAGGATCGACTTCGCAATTGCTGAAAGCCACCCAGTCGATGAAAGAACAAAGATTCATCGTGGCCACTGAATCGGGTATTCTATACAAAATGCAGCAGGCTTCTCCCGACAAGCAGTTTATTTTTGCACCCACCAGGCCAGTTACCGATGGCGCGAGATGTGACTCAGAATGTCCCTGGATGAAGCTTAACAGCCTGGAAAAGATTAAAGAAGTTCTAACCAGCAGGAAAAATACCGTCGAGCTTCCGCAGGAAACGATTCAAAAGGCCTTGATTCCTCTTCAGAGAATGGTTTCATTCAGAAAGTGAGCTATTAATGCTATTGTCAGACAATATAAAACAGATGGTTAAATTAGCCCTGCATGAAGATCTTCAGGACAAGC
>JBMOKV010000650.1:0-5006 GCA_049325495.1 Candidatus Rifleibacteriota bacterium
TGCCCAGGAAGTCCTGCAGCAGGTAGAAGACCGTTATGTCGGCAAAACCTCTAAAGCAAACGTGATCATGCGTCTGATCGACAGCAATGGTGAAACCCGTGAGCGCAAAATGACGATCTCACGCCGCAAAAAAGACAATCTGAATAAAGACAATTTCATTATTTTTGCCGCCCCGCCGGATATTGAGAACACCACTTATCTGGTGAATGAAAAGAATAAAAGCAAAGAAAAATGGATATACCTTTCCGCGTTCAAAAAGATCAGAAAAATTGTGGCCGAAGACTACGGTATGGCCTTTGTTTCCAGCGACTTCACCTACGAAGACATGGAAGACATTCATGCCGACGACTATGCGGCATCTGACCTGAAAGAAGAGAAACTCGACGGGGCAGATGTTTACTCAATTTCTGTAACCAAAAAAGACAGCAATACCAGCTATGCCAAAGTGATAATGAAAGTGGCAAAAGACAAAATGCTGGTTCTCAAGTCAGAAATGTATGATAAAAATGCCCCTGACAAGATGATCAAGGTGCTTACCGCGACCAATGTTGAGCAGATCGAAAATATCTGGACCCCGAAAAATGTGACGATAAAAGATCTGGTCAAGGGTACCAGCACCACGCTTGAAACGGTTAAAATCAAGTATGACCTCGAACTGAAAGACGAAGAATTTCAGAAACAGAATATGGAGCGCTGATACCCAGTTTCTCAAATTGCTTTCAACGGTCATTCGACCCATTTTATGGGCTCAATGACCGTTTTTATTTTATCTTCAGGCCATTATCTGTGCCCATTTTCAGTAGATATACCTGCATTTCTTCAGACGCGGCATTCGATTCTTTTCTGGCGTTGCCGATAGTTTTAGTAGAAATACAGGAGGCACGCAGATTTACAACCTGCTACAATTCGCTCTAAAGCGGTCTTTGACCGGCTTTGGCAGAGCTGTAACGGTTCTGCTGCTTTTTTCATTGCTGGTGGTTTCTGCCCGGGCCGATGAATGGGATGACTGGGGTGACTCAAAAGACAAGGGGCCGGTAATCAAAAGGCCAAAAGTTTCTGGCTGGTGGAACTGGCAATACAACGAATTTTCTTCCTTTGACCAGGGGCGTCTCAATTTTGACCGTGATTTTAACGGAGGTCAAAAGCTGGTTGCCGGGGCGAATTTCAACTACTACACCGAAGACAATAACAAGAAATGGGCCGTTTTTCCCGGTGAGAATTACTACAGCTTCAAGGGTGGTGACTTTCGCTTCAAAGTCGGTACTTTTCTCGACAACATCGGAAGTGGCGACAAGTTTTCTTTTGTCGATAAAATCAATTCCCGACGCTTTCACAACGGTATGGCCAATGATTATGACCGCGACAAGAAAGAAATTCCCGCAGTGAAGGGAAGCTGGTTCATCAATGAGCATTTCAGCCTGACCGGGCATTATATGCCCTATTTTGATGCCAGCGAGTTTCCATCAATCTTCAGCCGCTGGGCTTATTCGATTTCAAAAGCTCTCGCAAAAGAGATTATTTTCAATGGGGCAACTTACAAGGCTTCAGAAGATACAAGCTGGGACCCACAGTTTCACGTGGAATTTACCTCGACTTTCCGAAAATTTGAACTGCGTCTGCATTATCTGCGGCTTAAAGAAAGGCTGCCGGTACTCAGCCAGGACCGAGCCGGGCTCTTCTATGGCACTTTTCCAATCGATGAAACCATTGCCATGAACGGAAATGTACAGCTAAACAAGGAACTGCTGGTTCGTTATGAATTTGCCTATAATCACAACAAGACCTGGTCATCGTTTCAGGATGGCAGGATCGGCCAGAAATTTATCAGTGACCAGTATGCTTTTTTGCTTGGTTCTGATAAAAATCTTCCCCGGAATTTTTATGTAAACCTGCAGGTGATGATGTCTTATGTTCCCGATTTGAAGACGCAGACGCCCTTTCAGCTCGCCAAAACCGAGTTTCTGAGTTCTCTGCAGTTGCGCCAGAATTTTCGACGCGACCGCCTACGCATTGAACTCAACGGTCTGACCAACTTTACTACCGGCGAATATGTGGTGACCCCGAAAATTTTCATCGTGAAGTCAGATTATCTGACTTTTGTTCTGGGTTATCAGGCCAACGGCGAGGGCGCGGAATCGCTGGGCCCGGTTGCCCAGTTTTCTCAGAATAACACCGCGTTTTTTGAAACCCAGGTAGGCTTCTGAGACTCAGATTTGTTTCTCTCGAAATCCATAGTCTGCTTTAACGCCAGACTGAGGGAATTTTGGGGCCGGATTGAAGCCCGGTTGAAGTGACAGATCGATGACTATTAGAAAATAATTACCCGTCTGAAAAATTATTGGAATAAAATGGCGGCTGGTGGATTTTAATTATTGCAATATGAAAAACGATAATCATCAGCACAAAATCAGATTCGAACAGGCGGTTACCCTTTATCAGGGGCTGGTTTACTCGGTAATCTACGGCATTACGACCAACCATCATGATGCCTGGGATCTCACCCAGGAAGTTTTTATCAAAGCCTGGCAATGTGAAAATTTCTGCACCGAAGATTTTAAGCAGAAAGCCTGGCTGGTGACCGTTGCTCGAAATGAAGCTCTGAAAAAAAAGAGAAGCTTGAAAACACGATTGCTGTATCTGCTTAAATTCTGTGGTCTCGAGCCGCAGACAGAATCTTCCGAGCTTGAACAGGCGATGTTGAAGTCTGAGCAGATAAAGAGACTGCAGGAGCTTCTCAACGATCTCGATGAAGATGAAAGACAGATTCTGACGCTCAGGTTTGCTGCAGAATTGAGTTATCAGCAGATAGCTGATGAAATGGGAATAAAAATCGGAACGGTTATGTCGAGGCTTGCCAGGTTGAAAGATCGGCTGGGGGCAGGTTTTCTGGAGGATGAGGCATGAAAAGAGACAACGCGAAGAAATCTTTCGTTGAAATGCAGACACTGGCAGGCAATAACGAAAGCCTGAGACAGAGTATATTTGCGCGAACGACTGCAAAGACGGCAGAAAAAATACCGTTCACCGGTTTAAAACAACTTTTTAAATTCTTCCTGGTTTACTTTCTTGTCAGCCTGGCTGTTTACTGGCTGGCCGGATACCTGATGCCGGCAAAAACGCTGCCGGTTGAATACAGCTATGAGAGTGAACTTGACCAGATTGCTCAAGGTCTTGAATGGTTTTTTTCCTCAGAGAGATTGATCAACTCTTTTGTGGAGGGGTGTTTCAAATTGTTTTTTAAAATTTCTTTTCTGGCTTTCTTTCTTGCTGCAGCATCATTGAACGCCGAAAGTTCTGATTCAGGCAAAGGAGAAAACTTATGCGAAAACTGATAGAAAAATTCTATTCTTTAAGCCCGGCTAAAAGATTGATAATTTCGATTGCGGCGATCATGCTGATCGCGGTTTCTGCTACGGCATACAGCTTCTATAATCTAACCGTAGCGATAAAGCAGATAATGAATTCTGATCTTGAATCGTTTAAGACCAACAGTCTTGCAGATGCTTTAAAAAAGGCTGACAACCAGTTTCTGCCAGAGCATATCCCTCAGGCAGTAGAAGCATTCAATGATCTTTCTAAGCTGTATAATGAGCTTTTAAAAAAAGAACCTGGTTCGGTAGATCCCCAATTCAGTTTTGAAAGCCTTTCGGAAGAGCAGGAAAAAAAAGTAGTTGATACGATAAAAACATTTGATCGACTCTCATGGGAAGAACTGATGGTTTTTTACCAGCCTCAGATAGACCCCACAGATTTCAGAGAACCGGCACTTCTCGATTTTAAAAAAGTTCGTGATGTTGCCAGATTCTGTAGCAGTTTTGGTGAATTCTACCGACTGAAGAGCCCGGAGAATGACATTGTATTTGTTTACTCAGCTTTGTTTAAGCTGGGGCGTCTTACTGAAGTAATCAGCCCATATCTGATTGGAAAAATGATTGCAATAGCAGTTGATGGAATTGCTGTCAGACCGTTTAAAAGATTCACAGATTTGAACAGCCGGGATAATCACAAGCCCAGAACCAGCCTGCTCGATGTTGCGCCGCTTTCAAAAGAAGAAGCAAAAGCCCTGTTTGAATGCGTAATGATTTCCTTGAAGCTTGAAGCTACTTTCAGCCGATCATTGAACAGTGAATATGTGTTTTTCAAGTTTTTCCGAGCCCGGATTTATGAAAAGGCACCATTGGCGGCCTGGCTTCTCGACCAGATTTTTGGCGATCCGGAAAACGAATATCGTAGAATTGTTGAAAGCCCGGGAGATTCAAAGATTCTTCTCAAAACACTTCATTCCTGGAGCCATCCGATGCTGTTGATTGCGGTTCCAAATTTTGTCAGGGCATACGAAGTATATCTTGAAAAACTGGCACAGAAAGCGGCTTTGGCTGCTGAACTGGCCGAAATTGCCGGACTTCAGGTTGAAATATCCGATCCTTACAGTCGCCAACCGCTAAAATGGATTGAGGATGCGGGTCGTAAAAAATTCTACAGTGTTGGCCCGAATCTCAATGATGATGGGCTTCGCGATGACGACAAGGGCTTGTATTCTCCTATTCTTGCGTCAGGAACCGCTACTGGAAATAATTGAAAATCTGGCATATGATTATACAAGACGGATTTGGAAATATATATTCGCAGGGGGCTGTCTCATAGCGCCATTCATCAGACTCGTCGGTCGATGACATTAAGCGACAACCGGCTTATGGGACAGCCCTGCCTCAAATCTGTTCTATTTTTCAATGCACTATTGTAAATTTTGTTTGGTTTTCTCAGGAGTAAAAATGCCCGAACTTCCAGAAGTAAATACCCTGTGTCTGGCTCTCGATCATCAGCTTAAAGGTGATGCGATAACTGCCTGGCAACGGTTTTCTCCGAAATTGAGAAAGCCGTTGCCAGATTCATCTTCAGCGCGCAGTCTGCTGAAGCTGCCTATTGTCAGAGTATTTCGCCAGGCCAAATCGATTTTTTTCGATTTTGCCGCTGATCAGTTTCTTCACGTTCATCTGGGAATGACC
>JBMOKV010000651.1:0-4983 GCA_049325495.1 Candidatus Rifleibacteriota bacterium
CCCGGAGGACGGAGAAACCTGGATTCGCCTTATCCTTCAATATCGTGCACTTCACTCCAACATGCCAGACCGCGAAGCCCGTTACAAGAACACCATTGCCAAACTGAGAGAAGAATTGCGTTCGCTTGAAAGCGAATCAATGGCAAATTGTATTATGGGCAACATAATGCTTATTCTGCATTCAAAAGACGAGGAAGATTTCCTTGAAGAAAGAAAAGAAGCCAGGCTGATGATGGAGCGCGCTCTTGAAATCAACCCTGCCAACATTTGGGCCAATCTGGGCCTGAAAGACATTCTGATTTATGACGGCAAATATGATGCTGCCATTCAACAGCTTAAAGCAGCGCTCAGCAAGACTCCAGAAGACCCGAGAATCAGCTTTGAGCTAGGCGAATGTTATCTGATATCGCAGGCAGAGCATGCCATGATGCCTGAAGAAGCTCTGGCGAAAGCCCAGGAAAGCTATTCGGTTGCCTTGAAGATAAACCCCAATTATGCGCCCGCCTATTTCCGCCTGGGATTCATCTTCGAACAGAAAGCCAGTTACGACCAGGCGATCGATTTCTATCACCAGGGCCTGGCAATTAATCCCACCAATATTTTTTCCCATTATCGTCTTGGGAAAATCCATCTCCTGATGGGCATGACAGAACTGGCAATCACCAGATTCAAGGAAGTGATCGAACTTTCGCGCAACCGAACCCAGGAAATTTACCAGGAAGGCTATCTGTTCAACAAGCTTCGGTTCTTTAAAGAAGCGAATGCCCTTGGCGCCTGGATCGAGCTTGGCCGCATCTATGTGAAGCGAAGAGCTTATGACGATGCCTTCGAAAGCTTCCAGAGAGCCCTGGAAATTGACAAATCAAGTCCTCTCGCGCTGATGAATCAGATCGATCTTTACAAAATCAGAACCAGTGAAAGCAAAGACACTGAGACCCTTTACAGCAAATACATCGAGCAATACAAAAATGCTGCGATGGTTGATTTTCAGAATCCTGTCACCCATTTTACACTGGCATACGCCTGCCAGATTCTGCCATCAGTCCTTCCGGAAAAACAGGAAGAAAGGCTTGAAGAAGCTCTTAACGGCTATCAGATGGCAATCAATCTTGACCCGAATTTCAAATGGGCTTACTGGGGTTTGAAAAATTCTTATCTTACCACCCTTCAAGATTCAACTCCGCTTTATGAAGCCGCCCTTGATTCATGTCAGTCTGTTGTCAATCTTGACCCGGAAGACCCGCGGGCTTATTTCGAAACTGGTGATGTTTACCGGAAAATGGGCGATCTGCAAAAGGCTTTTGAATGCTTTGAGCAGGCCTCAGAGAAAGATAAAACCTTTATCCCCGCATTCCTGAATATGGCCGAAATCCGCTTTGCGGAGGATCGATCGGAAGATTCAATCCGTCTGTATCAGAAGGTTATCCAGATCAATCCCAACTTTGCCCAGGGCTACTTTGAGCTTGGCAAGGTTTACAAGGAAATTGAGGAAAATGAAAAAGCTCTTGCCAACTTGAGAAAGGCCATAGAGCTTGACATTGATTATACCGAAGCACATTTTGCTATTGGTCAGATCTGCTTCATGGAAAAGCAGGACGACATTGCCAAAATTCGCTTCAACCGTGTAATTGAACTTGACCCCACCAACGTTGATTCGCACTACTATCTTGGCAGGATTTTCCATCGTAGTGGAAAATTTCAGCAGGCGGTTGAAGAATTCAATCAGGCCATTGCCCTGTCAGATAATCCTGCAAGAATTCAGTTCGACCTTGCGCGTCTTTTCATCGACACTTCAAAATGGAATGAAGCCCGGGAAATCCTGGAAAAAATCCTGGCTGAAATTCCACGTTTCGTTGATGCAATCATTGAGCACGCAAGAACCCTCGAAATGCTCGACCGGTCCAATGAAGCCGAAGACGAATATCTCAAAGCAATTGAAATCTCTCCCGAGAACCTTCAGGCTCATGAATGTCTTGCAAGACTTTATGAAAACACCAGTCAGATATATAAAGCAGAAGATGAGTACCGCAAGGTTGTTGCAATAAAACCTGATCATGTAGATGCCCAGATGGCTCTCGCCAAGATTTACATTATTCGCGATCTGCACGACAAGGCTCTTGATGCTCTTCACACCGTAGTGGATATCAAACCAGACATTTTCGAAGCCCATCTGGAACTTGGCAGAATTTATCATCACCACAGTGCCCTGGATAAATCGGTCGATTCTTACAGAAATGCAATAACAATCAGGCCAAAAGCTCCGCAGGCACATGTTGAACTGGCAAACGTTTTTCTTGATCTTGAAAAAACTGCAGCCGCAATTGAAGAATTCAAGGTTGCGCTGGAAATTGACCCATCGCTGAACGAAGCCCTGGTCAATCTGGGCGACCTGTATTACATAGGGGAAAGGTATCCCGAAGCAGGAAATTGCTATCGACGCCTGGTAGAAATGGATCCCCAGAACCATTCAGCCCGATTCCGTCTGGCTGAAACCTATTACCACTGCGGCCAGCTCGAAAAAGCCCTCGATGAATATCTTAAAGTTGCAGAAATCAATGAAGAGAGAACCGATGCGCTCATTCGCCTGGGCAAAATTTACGCCTCGCTCGAAAAATGGGAAGACGCGGCTAAATTTTACAGCAGGGTTTTTGAAACCGACCCACAGAACTCGATCATCCATCTTGAACTCGGCAAAGTATACGACCATCTCAATCGGCTGACCGATGCTTTACGCGAATTTGAAGCAGCGCTGCAGCGCGAGCCTAACAATGCTGAAATCGTTACCCAGATTGGTCTGATTCATCGCAAGCAGGGCAATCTTGATTCGGCCATCGATAAATTCTCGCGAGCAATCGAGCTTGATTCATCAAACCCGGTTCCCCATCGCGAACTGGCAATGGCTTTCATCAATAAGGGCCGAGTCGACAAGGCTATTGGTGAATTCAAAGAAGCATTGAAGTATGAGCCAGAAAACATCATGGTCAACGTTGAACTGGCCAAAGCCTACGCCAGCCAGGGAATCATCGATGATGCAGTAGATGCATACCGCAAAGTTATACAGCTTGATCCCCGCAACTCTTCAGCCCATTTCGAGCTTGGAATAATCTACTCGACCCAGGGTCAGAATGAAAATGCGATAAGCGAATTCAAAACGGTCATCGGCCTGTCTCCAGAGCATCGACGGGCTCACCTCGAGCTTGGTCGCCATCTTCGCGACGTTGGCAAGCTGGATGAAGCAATTGATGAATTCAGAAAATCAATTCGGCTCGATCACGAAAATCCGGTTATCTACTATGAATTGGGCGACATCTACTATCAGCGCAACGAATATCAGGATGCTTTGAAAATGTTCACCACCGCCCTCGAGCTGCAGGATGACTATGTTGACGTTTACCAGAAACTGGGAGCAATAAATGCCTCCTTTGAAGACTGGCAGAAAGCCAGAACCTATTTCGAAAAAGCAATTGAGCTTGAAGCCGACAACTACAGCGTTTACAAGGAACTTGGCGAGGTTTGCGAAAACCTTGACGATGCCAGGGGAGCAATAGATGCCTTTGAAAAAGCCCTTGAATACAAACCCGGCGACCTGAATATCATTTACAGGCTGGGTGCCAAATACAAGCAGACCCAAAATTTCCCGGGAATGGTCAGCCTCTATTCGAAAGCAGTCGAGGCTGCCCCGAAAAACGCGCTGTTTTTCTTCGAACTGGGAGAAGCTTATCGAGGTCAGGGCAATATTAACGAAGCCATCGGCAATTACGAGCAGGCATTGAATTTAAATGAAAATTTGATTGAATGCATTTACGCTCTGGGCAGCATCTTCTGGGAAAACCAGAATTTCGACAAAATGGTCAAGCTTTACAAGAAAGCAATTAATCGTTATCCCACCAACAGCAAAGCACACTTTGAGCTGGGCAAGGCTTATTACAAGCTGCTAAGGATAACCGAAGCCATTGAAGAATTCAAAAAAGTCATAAATCTTGATTCTAACCATGCAGAAGTGTATTTTGAACTGGGCAAGCTTTACCTTGACAATGGTATGCTTGCTGAAGCGGCTGAAACTCTTGAAAAAGCCACACGCATCAATCCGGACAATGGGGAAGCATTCTTCTGTCTGGGCAAGGCTTTCGAAGGGTTGAACGATAAAGAACGGGCAGCAGACGCCTTCCGACAGGCAAAGAACCAGCTGGAAGAAAACTATGAAATTCTGCTTAAGGTCGGTGCTGATTATCTTGAAAAAGAAGCTTACGCCGAAGCTCTGGTTGAGCTGAAAAAAGCAGCAGAACTTGAAGAAGCGGGTTATGACGTGTATTATCTGCTCGGAAAAACATATCGCGGGCTTGGTCAAAACGCAGAAGCGGTAAAAGCATTTGAAAAAGCAGATCAGCTGATGGAAGAAGACGAAAGATGATGTCACTTCTGTTAACATTACAAAAATTAGACAACGAAAAGCAGTTAAGGAGACAGCTTAATGATTAACCGCTGGGAAATCCTTCTGGAAAAAGGGCAAACATACTACGAACTGGCTGATTATGAAAAGGCCAGCCTTACAATGGAAAAGGTCCTGAAGGAAAAACCGGACTTTGTGCCCGCTCTAAAGCTTCAGGCAGATTGTCTGCAGAAAACCGGCAAAAAACAGGAAGCCATTGCCAGCCTGGAAAAAATTATCGGTCTATCACCTCAGGATGCTGTGGCGCTGAATTCCCTGGGCTCATTGCTTCTTGCAACCGGGAATAACAGTCGAGCCATTGAAATTTACGAAAAAGCCATAGAACTGGCTCCTGACCGCAAAGAACTTCAATTTGACCTTGGCCAGCTTTATCTGCAAAGAAACTCCATTGAAAAAGCTGAACAGAGATTCAGAAAAGCCCTCAGCCTTGACCCCAAATTTACTCAGGCCATCATCGAATTAGCCCGGTTGAACATTACCGGTAATGACATTCAGGGCGCAATCGACATGTATCTGAAAGCCATAGAAAACGA
>JBMOKV010000652.1:0-4981 GCA_049325495.1 Candidatus Rifleibacteriota bacterium
CGGGGAGGCTGATCATTTACCCCAAGATGGTCAAGAGTATAGGTCACGATCGCCTCATCATCAGCCGTTTTTTGAAACGCTTTAACATCGGCCTGTTCCTCTAGAATCAGAAAAAAT
Organism: Candidatus Rifleibacteriota bacterium; assembly: GCA_049325495.1. Lineage (GTDB taxonomy): Bacteria > Muiribacteriota > Ozemobacteria > Ozemobacterales > Ozemobacteraceae > DYKG01. The sequence goes on from JBMOKV010000652.1 coordinate 118, forward strand.
CCGTTCGGCAGGGAAACATTGTCTGCAGCTTTCTGGGCCACAAGCGGTTCCTGGGCCAAGCCAGCCACAGCAATAATTATCAGGAAAAACTCTGTTAAAACTCTTAAAAATCTTTTCATCCTGGCCTCCGAAAAAATTAATTCTTCGAAAAAAATCAGAAAAGGTAGCCCAGAAAATCAAGCATTCCGCCAGGCCATTCTTTACCGTTCAAGCATTTGCTCATAAGTTCTCGATCGAGCTTTTCAAAAGCAATCCCATAGTTTTTGAAATCATTTATGCGAAGCCAGGTGCAGTAATTGTTTCGCAGTTCAAAACCGAATTTTGAGTAAAAGGCATGATTATCTGCAATCAGGACAAGAAAATCTATTCCGGAAATGCGGGCTTGAGCATCAATTGCATTAATCAGCGAAGCCGCAATTCCTTTGCCTCTTTGGGATTGAGCAACGCAAAGATCAATAATTCCAAAAATGCTGAATTCACAGCCATCGATGGAAATCATGCGGTGATCGACCCCAACCATTCCCACAATTTCGGAATTTTCAACTGCCAAATAACGAAAATGCGGCAGTTGTTTAAAATAGGATCTTTCTCGAGTACAGCTATCAAAGCAATCATTGCGCAATCGGGTGATCGCGTTATGCTCCTGCGGAGTAATCTCAAATTCAAATCTTCGAACTATTTCTGCCAAAGCTTCTCTCCTTATGCAGCATAAACTTTTGATCTTTCGATGGCAAGCAACTCTGACGATTTTTCATGAGTCCGAACTCAATCAACCGCTCAATCAGTTAAACTGCGGGCAGAGTAAATATAGGCTCTCTTAAAAGTAAACTGCTTAAAGCAGCATTATCGGCTTGAAAGCCTGGTGTTTGAACAACTCGTTCACGGCCCTGGTCAGATCTTTTACAGAGTCAAGGAAAATGGTCAGCTTTGCCGGTCTGCTTTCGGAACCAGCCCTGTGCGTCAGAAAAGACTTTTTTTGTTCAGACAGAGTTTTGAGCAAAAGGTTGCTGTTCAAGCTTTGCTGTATTTTTTCGTTATCGGTTCCGTCCTTGACAAAAACTTCAATGACCAGTGTTTCTGCATCTGCAACACTATAATCAACAGTTCTGAAGTTTGGCAGATATTTCTTCAAGGCATTCTTAAATTCGGAACAATACATTTCCTGGCTTTTTAAGCCGGGAAAATGCAAAGCAAACCTTGTCAGAGCAATCTCTGGAATCTGCCGTGCGTCGGGGTAGGCTTTTTGAAATGCTTCGAGATAGCATTGCAGGAAGGCTTCGTCGAATTTTTCCTTTTGTTCGAGGTATTCTCGGGCAGTGTCGAAAAAATCCTGAGCAAGGCGATTGATTATTCTACTGTAATACCACTGCGTATCTTCTTTTTTAAAGGCCATAAGCGCCATTCCCTGACCACAGGCCGTTGCCAGCGTTTCAGAAAAGTATGACCCGGCCAGTCTGGCATTATTGAACTTCGATGCGCTGAAAAATTCAGTGGCCGCTTTGCAGAAGTCTGATCTATAATAGAGAAAGTGGTTGATTTCGTGCAGAGCTACAGCGTTGAGGTGAACGCTGGCACGGCTGGTTATTTCAGGAAGGCCTGGAACAATTGGAAGCTCTATCAACTGAATTTCATCGAGACTCAGCCCAAAGATAGAAAACTTACCGCTGTCCCTGAGGCGGGAAAACTCCTCTGTTGTTGCAAACACAGGTATTACAGCAATCTTTAGATCAAGGTCTTCTGCCTTGCAGGCAAATGCGGTTGTCTGCTGTTCAAGAAGGTTCGAAAAGTGTTTGAATGAATCGCTTTTTTTCAAAACCATCAGCTCGGCCTCAATCAAATTTTTATTTGGATAAAAATTTCTGATGAATTCCTCATAAAGCGCATTCAGCAGATTCAGGCAAAGCTCCTTCTTTTCGCCAGTTTTCTCAGAAAAAAAATCAGCAAGAGAAGCGATATCTGACGCCTCAAGACCTGCCTTGTAAAAGGCACATTCGAATCGATGCGGGTCATTGAAGCTCTCAGCCGCTTTTCGGGTCAGTGCGACAACTTTGATGAATTGGGGATTTTCAGCAAGCTCATTGCCGGATCGCTCTTTCCAGATAAAGGAATTAAGAGAGCAGCCCCTGGGAAAAAGACCGCTGTTTCCGCAGATGAAATGAGCGTAGCTGAACATTTGGCTGTGCTGCAAATCAATTGCATGAAGACCTGAAAAGCTTGTAAATAGAAGGATAATCAGTAAAAGAGTTTTTTTCATGGCATTATTGCCCTTTCAACTTAAAACTCGTTTTCAAATTGGTTTTTGAGCATATTCAAATACTACCCCACACTTAAAGGATGTTCAACACAGATGTCTTGAAAACTGGTTAGAGAAATTCAAGTCTCCCATTACGCTTTATGGCCCCGAAATAACAATAGGTATAGAGCTGCAGTTGAGGCCAGAAGCTATCCATCCCTTGAGGGAATGTATGAAAGGTCTACCAGTTCGGGAGCAAGATTGTCACTGTTCAGGTCACATGTAATTGCGATATCGCCCCTGTGCCCACGTTCGATGAGCTCCTTCCCTGATGAACAGTTTTCCAAGACTTCCTGCAGAGAGCCGGCAGCACCTTGAAAAGCCCAGACTGCAGCTGACGCCTCTGGAGATCTTGAACCATTCAATTCGGCAATAACAGCCCCGGCGCCAATCAAATCCTCCAGGGCGGGGCGTAGTGACGCATCAGTCTGCCAGCGCTCACCACAGGGCACAACGCCAATTCTGCGACCATGCTTCATGACCGCTTTCGCAACTGCCTTCGCATTTCGAAGGCAGCCCGCATAGGTCGGGGTGTCACCGGTTGCCAAAGAAATGGTCGAGCCATTGGGGCTTGGCAAAACGATTCGTTCGCCTGCCTGCACCGAAAGCAGCGACAGAGGGGAAAGTGAATAACTGCCTGACCCGCGGGGGCCTGCAAGAATGGCATTCATCTTCCGTGCAAAATCCATGCGCGAATCATCTTTCCATCTGTAGGGAAAAACTACGCCACCTCGATTCACGACAACGCTGACCGCAGTTGTGAATGACAAAACGTCAACAACCACTACTGCATCGCATAACGGCGCCAGGATTTCCGCCCCATGCAATCCCCATTCGCACCTGATGTCAAATTCCTGTTGATCGAAAATCATTTGTTTACAGAATGCAGAGCAATGCAGTTGCCCTCGCTGTCTTCAAATTCTGCAACCGAGCCGTATTCTCCGACCGAGGTCTCGGGATACAGAATTTTGCCCCTGGCCTGCTTAACCTTCTGAAGCGTTTCTTTAATGCTGACAACCGAAAAATAGACTCGTGACCCCTGCTTGCCCGGAACATAGCTTTCTCCCTTTGCCAATGCACCGGTAATTCCACTCACCTTGTCATAAGCAGGAAACAGGGCCATTTCGTTTCCATCAATATTGGTACGCTCAAACTGATAGTCGAAAACCGCCTGGTAAAAGGCAATAGCACGTTCAAGGTCAATAACAGGAATCTCAAAATAACAAACTGGATTTTTCATAAAAACCTTTCTTCTTTCTTAGTTGATCGGCCTGAACAGAACTATTAAATGGCGCACGGATTCTTTTGGTTACGTGATCAAACGTTTAAGAACACCCAAAATCAAATCAGCTCTGTCTTTGTTTCCTGGTTCCGGAATTTCTCTTAATTTTATTACAGGGAACTGCTGAAATGGAAACTATTTGCAGCTATGGCGAGAAGATGTTAAGATCATGTCTCATAATTTATTCAAACAAAACAAGACAGGAGAGCTAATGTGAAACGCCAATTAATGGTTTTCGTTAAGCAGGTACCTGACACCAAGAACGTTTCAGGCGATGCCATGACGCCGGAGGGAACAGTAAACAGATCCGCGCTGCCGGCAATATTCAACCCGGAAGACCTGAATGCTCTTGAGCTGGGCCTGCAGTTAAAAGAAAAATACAACTTCAAAGTCACAGTAGCCACAATGGGCCCCCCCAATGCGGCCGAAGTCTTAAGAGAATGCCTTTATAGAGGCGCTGATGAAGCAATTCTGATTACCGACAGAGCTTTTGCCGGCGCAGATACCCTCGCGACAAGCTATGCGCTGAGTTGTTGCGTAAAAACAGTAGGAAATGTCGATCTCATACTCTGTGGCAGACAGGCCATTGACGGCGACACCGCCCAGGTAGGCCCACAGCTCGCAGAAAAACTCAACATACCGCAAATCGCTTATGTTGAAGAAGTAATCAGTTTATCCGACAAGGCAATCAAGGCGAAACGCGCCATAGAAGGCGGTTACGAGGTTCTCGAATCCCCTCTCCCCGCACTCCTTACAGTCATTGACGCGAACGAGCCAAGATCAGCCTCAGCAAAAAGCATAATGAAATTCAAAAAAGCTAAAACCCGTTCCGAGTTAGCCAAACTATTGAGAGATGCGGATTATACAGATGCACAGGTTCTGGCTGACAAAGAAAACGAAATGACAGCTAAAAACCTCTGGATTCACGAGTGGGATGCCGCAAAAATCCAGGCTGATGTAAATAGAATCGGATTAAAAGGTTCACCAACCAAAGTTAAGAAAATTGAAAATGTCGTGCTCAAGGCCGGCAAAGTCGTTTCCATTGAGCCTACCGAAGCAGGCATAAATGGGCTGATCCGTGAACTTATTGAAGACCATACTCTAGGGTGATAAAAATGAATACCAAAGGAAATGTCTGGATTTTTATTGAACAGGAAGGCGGCAAGATTGCCGAAGTCAGCCTTGAACTCGTATGCAAGGGAACCGAACTGGCAAAGCAGCTCGGAGTCGTCAGCGAAGCAGTAATACTCGGCGACAAACTCGAAGGAAAATTTGATTCCCTCTTCCAT
>JBMOKV010000653.1:0-4969 GCA_049325495.1 Candidatus Rifleibacteriota bacterium
GCCGGCAGTGTCACTCCTCAGATAATACTGAGTTTGATTATCGAGCCAGGTCAGGTAAACTATTCCGGTCCTTGGGTTCTGGCAGAGATCGGCGTGGTTTGAAGAAAAATTGGTGACAGAAACGGTAGTTGTAGCTGCTGCTGCCAGGTTGCCATCGGGAAAAGCGGTGAGATTGATTTCGGTTGATGATTTTCCATAAACCAGCACCACGTATTCATTGCCGCCGCGAATAATCTTTGCTCCACCAAGTCCGAAGGAGCTGTTCGTATCTGTGTTGGTGAAATCAATCTGGGAGCTTGCAGAAGTCCCGTTGTGTTCGCGCATTTTGATCAAATTATCACTGCCAAGATAGAAGAAATACGCTCTGGATTTGGTAATCGCCAGCGCATGTGGTTTGAGCGAGGTGTCCGAGCCCATGATTTCCGGGCCTGAAGATGGGGCATTTACCAGGTTTGCATCGCTGTTGAAAGTAAGAAACTCGACGTTGTATTTTCCGGTGGCTGGAACCCTGGCTGTTCTTGAAAAAATAATCGTTCCGGAGGCAAAGCCCGATGTTGAATCGGCAGGAACCTGGGCAATTTGAAACGCCGGCGTAATGATAGTTGTTGCATTGGTTTGTGCTGCGGACCAGGTGCTGGTTGAGTAATTGGTCGACCAGGCTGGAAAATCTGAGGTGTAAGCCGGAACGGGTGAAAGAATTTTGATACTTCCCGAAGCATCGAAATACACCCGGTCAGGGTGAATGCTTGATCTTGAGGCAAATTCGCCGGTGTTGAAGGTGAAGGTGGCATTGAAGACCTGGTTGGCAGTAACGTCAATTTTTCTAGTCTGTATTCCATACAGGGATGAAGGGAAAATTATCCCCAAAATGAAAAAAACGACGAGGGAAAATTTCCTCACCAGGATATTTGTTTTGTACCCGGCAAAATAAGAAAGTCGGCGTTTATCGCAGTTTTGGTCAGTTTCGTCACTGTGGCAAATCGGGTACAAGTTTTGCTTGTATTTAATTAGCGCCATACTGACTTTAGTTTTGCAAGGGGGTAACCGGATCATGAAAAACCTGAAAGTATTGATAGTTGTGATCGCTGTGATGATACTATCTTTCACCACCGGTTGTCTATTCAGAAGCTCATCTAACCCCGTAGCTTCTGAAGCGGTTCAGAGTCAGCAGTTGGCGCAGACTGTTGCTCAGCCCCAGGCAAAAGTTATGGCTGCTGCATTTTCAAAACCAGCAGGCAGAACCTATACCTATTCAAAATGCGGGCACAATATAAACAACCAGTTTCGCCAGAATGTCAAACGTCTTGCCGGCAGCCTGAAAGTTTGTCTGCTTGGGGCCGACAGCACCGAAGAGATTCTGATTTCTTTTGAAAAAATGAAAGTGAAACCAGAAAATGGCAGCCCGTTGAGAGTTGATATAGATGAATCGACGATAAATCTTCTTGATGCCGCCCAGATTTCAAATGCTCTTGCCGATGCTCAGCTTCCCGAAGGAGTTTACAAGTATCTTGAATTTTCAGTTAAAGATGCCAAGATCAAGGTTAGTGGAAATGAAACTCCTCAAAACTTGGTAGTTCCTTCAAGACGGGTAAGATTTTTTGGTAACTTTGAGATTAAAGAAGGGTATACAACCGTTCTTTCAATCAAATTTCTGCATCGTATCATCAAGTGGAAAGTTTTTGGCAAGCAATTCTATATGATGATTCCGATCGTTAAAATTTCTTCTACTCTTGAACTCAAACCAGTAGATCAGACAATTACCGACGGTGATGTCAATGGCCATGTCGAAAGCTTCGTTGATGCCAGCAAATTGAGTGGTGCCACCGTTTCTCTTGATGGTACTTCATTCTCTGCACTCACTGCTGCTGATGGTTCCTTCAGCTTTATCAAAGTTCCCGCTGGTCTCTATACTCTGAGAGTAAATCATCCTGACTATCTTGACTACAGCTTCCAGATCGAGGTCGCGGCCGGTCAGGTCAGCACCGTTGTTGCCCAGTTGAACCCCGCAGTTATCCGCAGCAATATCTCCAGTACCGGTTGGTTCTCAGAATTCTTCCCGCTTGCCGATGCCAACGGAACTTACGCCGAAGTTTCAATGGAAACCCCGATTAAGATCGATTTCGTAAGTCTGGCTTTTACCAAAGCTGAAGTGAAATTCACTGGTCTCTACAGCGCTGCAGGTGCTGCCCGTTTTAACACTTTCATGGGTGTGAGCCAGCAGGTAAGCGCCGAAACCGATCTCGGCAACTGGTGGGTTGGTTACAACGCCACTCTCTCTAATCCCCTGGGTCTGTATTATGCTAACGAAGCAGGAAATGAATATACCGTAGATGTAACTGAACTGATCAGAAGCAATCCCAGCAGCGCTTACTTCCTGGCGGCCCAGAATCTGGACTTCGCCGATATCAAACTGACTAACATTCAGCTTAGTATCTACTATCGCTGATTTGTTTTGTTCATAACATCCCAATTGCTTTCCCCCGGTGAACCAACCGGGGATTTTTTTTGCGGTAATTTCAGATTGCAGCCAGTCTGGCCGCAAAAAGGGTCATGCCTACCAACGCAAGCATTACGCCCACGGTCCAGAATCTGATTACTACTTTTTCTTCGGCCCAGCCACACAGCTCAAAATGATGATGTATCGGACTCATTTTAAATATGCGTTTGCCTTTGGTCATTTTGAAATAGCTGACCTGAAGCATTACCGACATGGCTTCCATAACAAAAACTCCACCGATAATCGCAAGAAAAAATTCGGTTTTACTGCACACCGCAATTGCACCAATTGCGCCACCCAGGGCGAGAGAACCGGTGTCGCCCATGAATACCTGGGCGGGATGTGAATTGAACCAGAGAAATCCAAGACAGCCACCGATGAGTGAAGCACAGATCACTGACAATTCACCCGATCCGGCTATGTATAATACTCCAAGATGACGGGCAAAAATACTGTGCCCGCAGATGTAGGCAATAATTAAAAAAGGTGAAATGGCTACGGTCATGGTTCCTGCGGCAAGGCCATCGAGCCCATCAGTCAGGTTAACCGCATTGGTAGCTCCAACGATAACCGCAATCACAAAGGGAAAGTAGAACCAGCCAAGGTCGAAAGCACCAATTACCGGAAGCTGAGTTGCAGTGTTTGCTACTGCGGTTGTGGTTTCGGCCGAAGCAAGCTCAAATCGCAACTCCGGGTAAAATTTGATGGCGAGCGCAGTGCCAAGGGCCACAAGAATTTGCCCAAGCAGTTTCTGACGAGGGGTTAAACCCAGCGAGCGGGCCCGAACAACCTTGGTTATATCGTCGAAAAAGCCGATCAGAGCCATTGCCAGGGTGGTGGCCAGAACTATGCCGACGAACGGGTTGAATCGTGTCCACAGCAGTGAGGTGACCATCATGGGAATCAGGATGATCACACCACCCATGGTTGGAACTCCTGCTTTTTTTAAATGCTCTTTTACGCCTTCTTCTCTTATGGTCTGGCCGATCTGGCGGTCACGAAGATTGCTGATTACCTTTGGCGCAATAATCATTGCGAGCAGAAAGGAAGTTACAATAGAAAAAATAATTCGGATTGAAAGCGGGGCAAATATAGAACTGAACAAGGTATTTCCTCCGGTCTAATGCAGGCCTTCTGCCAGATCAGGCCAGATTTTGCGGACAATGTTTTCAAAATGCATGCCGCGGCTGGCTTTGAAGAGGACGGTGGCGCCAGGTTTCAAATTTTCTTTTAAAATTGAAACAGCATCGTCGCAGGTAGCAACTGAGCTGATGATACATTCCTGCTTTTTATTCTCGATAGCCGCCTGTGCGATATGTCTTGCATCTTCACCGACGGTGAGAAGAATATCGGGAACCAGCTCTGCGGCCAGTGCTCCAATTTCACGGTGTAGTTGAACCGACATCTCTCCAAGTTCGCGCATGTCGCCAAGGACGGCAATGCATGGCCTGGGACAGACGTTGAGGTAATGCAGCGCTTCTTTCATCGAACCGGGGTTGGCATTGTAACAGTCGAGCAGAATATTTATCCCATCCCGATTGACCCGTTCCATTCTGGCACTGACCGCAGAAAAGCTCTGCAGGCGGCGTGCACCTTTTTCTGCAGAAAAGCCCAGCATCTGGTAAAGGGAAAGGGCAGCCGCAGCATTTAGGGCATTATGTCTGCCGGACATGGTCAAGCGGCAGTTGCAGCTTTCTGATCTGCTGAAAAAATCAAATGAAACCTGGTCTATTGCGGGTAGGATATTTTTTACTTTGAAGTCAGCAGATTCAGATTCACCAAAGGTTTTCAGCTCTTTTCCGGCAACCGTTTTAAACAATTCATTGAATTGGGTGTCGGCGGGGGCAATCTTGATTGAATCGGTTTTCATCGCTTCGAAAATTTCTGCTTTGGCCTTCGCGATATTTTCCAGGCTGCCAAGAATACCGATGTGTGCGGGGCCGATATTGCTGATAAGAGCGGCATTCGGTTGGGCTATGCGGCACAGGTCACGAATTTCGCCTACATGGTTCATGCCCATTTCAAGTACGATAAACTGGGCTTCTGCAGGAACGCTGAGAATGGTCAGGGGTAAACCGATGTGATTGTTTAGATTGCCGGTTGTTGAAGCGCAGATATGATCTTCTGACAACAGGTGGGCCAGCATGGAGCGGGTAGTGGTCTTGCCGTTCGAACCAGTAACTCCGATGAAGAAACCATTGTGTTGCTGGCGATAATAAAGGGCACACTTCTGCAGGGCTTCAAGGCAATCTTTTACTTTGATTACAAAACCACCCGTCAGCGGGCCAGGATCTTCACTGACCACAACTCCTGCTGCTCCATTTTCAAATGCTGATTTAATAAACTGGTGCCCATTGAAATTCTCACCGCTTAAGGCAAAATAGACATTGCCTGGCTTAATGGTACGGGAATCAGTGCTGAATCCGGTTATTGGCAAGATACCGTTATTGATTATGGTTCCATTCGTCTGTC
>JBMOKV010000654.1:0-37279 GCA_049325495.1 Candidatus Rifleibacteriota bacterium
TCAAATTGTTGCCGGTCATGACTTCTTCCACTCTTCCAGTGTAGGCAACCTGGCCCATGCGCACCATCACCACCTGATCTGCAATCATCGCTGCCACATCCGGCTCATGGGTAGTAAAAACAATGGTTTTGCCGTCTTTGACCAGTTCACGCAAAATGCCGATCAATTTTGACTTGTTTTTAATATCGAGATGGGAAGTTGGCTCATCGAGCATCAGTAGATCAGTCTGCTGGGTAAGCGCCCGTGCCAGCAGCACAAGCTGATGCTCACCGCCGCTAATCTGCATTACTGAAGCATCGGCTTTGTCAGCCATGCCCACTTTTTCCAGGGCAGAACGTGCAATCGCATAATCTGGGGGGCCAGGAACACTAAAGCTGCCAAGATAGGGAGCACGACCCAGAAGAACGAAATCGAGCAGGCTGAAATCGAAAAACGAAGGCTCGAACTGGGGAACCAGCGCGATTCTTTGCCCAAGCTCAGAGCGGGAAAATTCACTTAAAAGCTTTTCTCCGAACCAGATCTTTCCGGAATCTGGAACCAGCCAGCCAAGAGCAAGCATTAACATTGTCGTTTTGCCCGTTCCGTTCGGACCAAGAATGGCGGTAACCCGGCCCCGCGAAAATTCCAGAGAAAACTGGCTTAAAACCAGATTTGAACGTTCCGGATACGAGAAGCAGACCTGATTGAATTTCAAAATCGGGTTCTCGATCATTCGCGGCCTCCGCGGGTTTTCATCATCAGCACAATAAAAACCATGGCTCCGAAAAGCGAGGTAATAATACCCAGCGGAATTTCTTCAGGCAGCAGAGTTCGGGCAAGGCCATCGCAGACAAGCACAAGAATAGCCCCAAGAAGCATGCTGCCTGGCAGAGCAAATCTTGCATCAGCTCCGAAAATCCGGCGCGAAAGATGGGGCATGATCAGACCTACCCAGGCAATCAGCCCGCTGACTGCGGTTACGGCAGCGGTTGCAACCACCGCAAAAGCCAGAATAAGAGCCCGCTCAAAACCGGTAGATGCGCCGAGAGAAAACGCCGTATAATCTTTCAATGCCAGAATGTTTAAGCGCCAGCGCAAAAGCAGCAGGCCCAGAATACACACCAGACAAACTGGCGCAACAACGTAAACCTCTGACCAGGAAATTGCACCCAGTCCCCCAAGCATCCAGAAAGTCAGCTCGGCCAGCTGAGAAGTGGGATCGGCGATGTACTTTATTATTCCAAGCAACGAGGTAAAAACCGCTGAAACACAGATTCCGGCCAGAATCAATCGCAAAACCCATGAACCATACTGAATCTTCCAGGCAAGAAAATAAGAGATTATCAAACCCAGGCAGGCAAAAAATGCGGCACTGCCCTGAATAAGCCAAGGCGAACTGCCAAAAACCACGATACTCAAACCAGCCCCAAAAGCCGCCCCTTGAGAAACCCCCAGAAAACCTGGATCAACCAGAGGGTTTCCAAAAAGCATCTGCATGACCGTTCCGGCTGCGGCCAGACTCATTCCAACCAGAACCGCTACCAGAGCACGGGGCAGACGAAGATTCAACACTATTTCACTTGCCATGGCATCGTTTCTCGCCTGTTCAAGACTCATGAAACCAGGGCCAGGATACCTGCCAAGCAGCAGGGAAAGAAGAAAAACTCCGATCAAGGCGAGCATCAGAGAAGAAAGCAGCATTCGAAGCTGCCGATTTTTCAAAACAAGTGGTTCATCTTGCAAATCCAGCATCTCCGCGAATCTGAATTTCCTTAATCTTATCGTCACTTAAATTATACAATTTAAAAAACTGATTGAAAATTTCTGCCATATCGCTTTTTAATTCAACCACTTCGGGATTAAGAACCATAGCCAGCCAGCATTGCCCCAGAATCCAGCGCGAATCGGGCTGATCCCAGCAGATGTAATCTTCAGGAAAAGCAAGAAGTCTTCCATTGCTGACCGCCTGAAGTTTCTGCCAGAGTTTATCCTGTTTCAACCTGGCTACCGAGACTTCAACATCGCTGAAATAAGAAGTGACCATAATATAATCGGGGTTCCAGGCTGCAATCTGCTCAAACCCCACCTTTTTCCAGCCACGGTCAGCACCGGCATCAAACCATACCGGGTCGCCACCCGCTTCTTTTACAATTCGTGCCTGTATCCAGGAAGGGGGTGAGACGCTGAAGGAAACAGGCCCTTCACGCTCGGAATAAAAAAGATGAAGAACCCGTGGCTTTGTTTTAACCGGTAAACGCTCGGCTATCCGCTTCTGCCAGCCAGAAAAAAAATTGACCACCTCTTGCGCCTTTTCTGGCTCACCAAAGATTGTGCCCAGATTTTCAATCTCTTCGAAAAAAACTTTCGGATCTTCAAGGTCGAAAAAGACAGCTTTCAGCCCAAGCAGTTTCAATCCACTTTCGAGGCGATTGCGCTCCACCTCCCGGGCCAGAATCAGATCTGGTTTCAATGCCGCCAGCTCTTCAACGCTGTTATTATGACTGTTAATTTCAGGCCACTCAGAAAATTTCGAATCAAGCAGCTGATAAAATTGATCTGAATTATGAAACTGCAGACTGCGACTGTAACTTATCAGACGCGAAGAAGCCGATTTGAAAAAAAAGGCAAGATTGCTGATCATGAAACCGGCACGACCGGTAATTACAATGCGCTCAGGAAGGCGTGGAAGCAAAACTGAATTGCCCCGACTGTCGATTATTTCCAAATCCTGCGCAAAGACCGGCAACAATATAAATGCCAGAAAAAGGGCGAGAAACAAGGCTCTCACAAATGCCTCCAGGCAACACAACTTTACATTACGATATACTACCCGGCGTTAAAAGGCAAGCGCTAATTGCCCTTAATCATTGGCACGAACCTTACCGGAAGGTCTTCTTCAACCATCGTTGAGCTTTCAGTTTTTCTAATAATCATCAAACGTTGAACCGAATTAACCGGCCCAACCGGAATGATCATGCGCCCGCCCACCTGCAGCTGTTCGGTCAAGGCAGGTGGAATTTCTTCAGGTGCGCAGGTAACCAGAATCACCGAGAATGGTGCATGTTCTTTCCAGCCCTGATAACCATCGCCATGGCGAACCTGAACCCGGTATTTCTGCTTTTTAAGCACTCTGTCAGCATGGTCTGCAAGCTCTTTGACAATTTCAATGCTGAACACTTCGGCTCCCATTTCAGCAAGCACCGCAGCCTGGTAGCCTGAGCCGGTACCGACTTCGAGAATTTTTTCGCCGGGCTGGGGATTCATTTTTTCGGTCATGTAAGCGACAATGTAAGGCTGCGAAATTGTCTGACCATGACCTATCGAACATGGATGATCGCCATAGGCAGTGCGCATATCAAGATATGCCTCGGGAATGAATTCATGGCGTGCCACTTTTTTCATGGCGGCAATCACCTTTTCATTGCGAATGCCATACTCTACCAGTGTTTTGATCATGTTTTCCATGCGCTGTCGGGTTATCTCACCTTTTTCATCCAGAATTCGGCTGCATTGTGCGCTGGAAAACAGAAAAACAACTGCGCAGAAAACCAACAGAAACAGCCATTTTAAACGCATTTTTCAATCGATAAATTTGGCTGAAATCTTTACCGGAACCTTGTTGGTACGGCAGGAATAAGAATTGTTACCTTCATAGGTAAGCTCGACCCAATCAGCACCGGCGGTAATGCGGGCGGTTTTTCCGTTTGAAACTACGGTACCGGCAACGGGCTGAGCAGGCAAATTTGGATCATCACCGGCAAAAGAAGCCAGGATTTTGTCTGGTTTTGCCGGGTCAACTACCGCAACCAGTCTGTAAGTATCTAAAACCGCTTCAATTCTGGTTTTGTTACAAACTCTGATTTCGCCTTTGGCTTTTTTGAACAGGGCTTTAACTTCAAGTTTTCCGGCCCGCAGTGGAATTTTCAGAAGGTTGTCAGAGGTCAAAGGGGTTCTGACGGCACGATAAGAGGTCAATTCATCAATTTTGTTCTGCAGATCAGCTTTTCGTTCATGCAGCATTTCAAAACGCAGGTTCTCAATAACTTTTTCCTGATCTGCCGCACTCAATTCCAGCCATCCGGCCTCGTCATAATCAGGAACCTGAGCAAAAGCCCCCGAAACAAAAGAAAAAAGCACCAGAGCCAGACAAATGACCTTTTTCATCGCACCTCTCCTTATCGACCGGAAAATACAGCGCCAATTTACAAGCAAGTTTCCTGCCAGAAAGTAAAACTGCAATTCATCGGCATTTATGTACAATTTCAGAAATTTAAATGAAAATTTGACAGATTTTTTACTGCAATCGGTCAATTTTTCAGCAATTCTATGGCTTACGTCTGAAACCTCGCTCAACCGAGCGACTGGTGCCGTCGCCAATACGCTTTTCTGCGAGAATTCTAATTTCTTCTTCTTTGTATTTCTCAAAAGTCTCGTAAATCTGAGCTGAAAAATTCAAGGTTGCTGATTTTTCACGGGAATAAAACTTTTCAAGCATTTTTTGGGTTTCCGGGTAACCGCCATCAAGGGCATTAACCCCCTCAACCACCCCAAGTGCTCTGCTGGTAGCGTAATTTAATCGTGCTTCTTCAAGAACGAGAAGCTGGTCTTTAATTCTCTGCTCAAGATCTTGAGCTTCTGCAAGCGTCTTAAAGCGCTCACCAAGCTGCTCGACTATTCGTGATCCTTCGCCTTTCAGGCTTTCAAGCCTTTTGTCAAAATCATCAGATTGCCGACGCCCGGTCATGGCAAGATAGGTAAGTCTTACCCCCTCCGCTTTCCAGAATTCAATCATCAGAGCGAAACGCAACAGCGCATACTCCTGCTGTTTCTGCTCGAGAAGCTTTATTGCCTGCAAAGAGGTGGTGAAAACCTGCTCATAATTTTTCAAACGATTCTCATCGGAAGCAATCGTTTCAATCGTTTTCATGGTACCAGCCAGCTGAGCTTCGATCTGATCACGAGGCTGAAATGAGCGATAGTCGGAAAACTTCTGCAAAGCGTTCTGCGCCAGCTTCAAAAAAGCCATAATTTCTCTAAGGCATTCTGAAAGCCCTTTTCCTGACAGAAAAAACTCAGGGTCAATCAAGCGATTCAATTCTTCGAAACCAGATTTTCCCTCATCAAGTTTTTTTTCAAACAATTCATTGATACTTCCACCGCCGGATTTAAGAAAACAGCTTCGCAGGCTTTTAAGCTGATCGTTCAGCCCTGATACCCCGATAATGGATCGCAGCTGGTTTTTCAGAACGACGAGATTCTGGTTGTTGGCCTCGATTTTAGCCTGAACTTCTTTTTCAAGTTCAGTCAGATTCTCCGGGTGATTCTGAACCAGTCCCATTGCATCTTTTACCCAGAACCAGCCTCTTTTAATGCTTCCCTGCCGGGCAAGATTCTCACGACCGCAGAAATTGCAGAAGCACGAGCTTTCGAGAATGATAAAACCGCATTGACTGCAGGGAATTCTTTTTTCTATGGTCATTCAGCTTCCAGTAATTCAATTTTCTAAAATTTAACATCGATTACTGGTTTTCGCCAAAGATTTTAGCAGCCTACAAATCGAGGCGCATCAACCAGCGTTTCTGCGGTTTTTTGGGATGCATCGCCAGATCAGCTTTTTTAAAAAAACCGAATTTTTTCATATAAAAGCTTGTTGCACGGGCGTCTTCAGGGTTCATTGTCAGCTCAAAATAACTGATACCCGCCCGACGGGCAAATTCGAGCAGAAAGTTCATTAAAACACTGCCATATCCACGACTGGTAATACTTTCATCCACCGCAAAACCAAAAATATTGGCACCGGTATCGTCGAGATTTCTGAGCACAACGGCTTCAGCAACCACTTTGCCATCATCTTGCAGGGCAAAAACTGAACCGGAGCGGGCAAACTGAGCCAGGTTGAAAACCGAAATGCCATCCACGCCAAAAGCCTGACAGTCGATCTCGGAAATCTTTTCAAGGCAATTATAGTCTGTTGCTGCAGGTCTTACCAGCGAATAAGCCATTTACCTCACCAGATGTCAACTTCGGTCAGCACTGCGGGTGTCTTCAACCGCCGCCATGCAGATCAGGGCGTCATCTGAAACCAGCATAAAACAACCGGGGCGACGACAGTTGATCATTCTAAGGATATGATTCGGGCATGTATACCGACCAAGCAGAAGACAATCGAAGTTGATCAGACCAAGCTGATCGAGATCAGTTCCAATTATCATTCCTTTCTGATGCTTGACCGCAAAAATCGGATTACCGGTCAAAGAATTTTTTAAAATCTCATTGGTTCTGCGCCGCAGCATGATGATATCTGCCTGATCTTTTACTGAAGCAAATACATCATTGGTTTCAGGGGCAAAGGCGGCAAAAGCAACCGGCCCGGACAATTTATAATTGAACATCTCTTCAAGCTGCTCGTTAAGCAGATGAAGCACCCCTGATTCCTCGCCAACCATTATGCTTGAATGGTCTTCGGATACTTCAACCCGGAGAATACGGTCATTGAAGACCTTTTCGCCCACCGTCTCACCACCTGAATCAATGACTTGAAAGGCCTTTTCTCGAACCAGAATCAGTCGGTCACCGAATGGAATCATCGAACTTACCGCTTCTTCAGACTCAATCAAATGGGAAAAATGCTCAGGTGACTGGTAAAACCTCGCCTGATTATTAATATCCACCAGAACCATTGAACTTTCGGCAAACACAAAAACATCTTTGAATTCACCGAGAAATTTAAAATTTTCATTGCCGTCAATATCGAAACCGATTGCCCCTGAAGCGGTCACTGCCACAATCATATCTGCATCAGCACTGGCTGACATGGCTTTAACCGAAGTATCACCAAGGCGCTGCTGCCAGACTTCCTCACCAAGGTCATTGAAACATATGAGACTATCTTTGCCGTTCCAGACCACCGAATATTCAACGCCTTCGTGGCCTTGCCAGCAATGAACCATCGGCTCATTTTCACGACTGCCCGAAAGCTCTACCGCCCAGATTTTTCTGAAGAAAAACGGGTTATCCTTTTTCTTTTCCGGCAACGGTTTTTCAAGAAATTCCATCTTGTTAACCACTACCCCGGTATTTTTCTGCAGGCAGCCGATCTCACCCCGTTCGGTGGCGTAATAAATCGCCTCGCTGTCGGGGCAGATAAAAGCTTTAAGCAAACGCTCGGTAAAACTGTATTCCCAGACCAGCGCCCCTTTTTCATCAAATCTTACGATGCGGCCCTGATCGGAAAAAACGATGGAATCACCGGTCTTGCCGGCAAATGAAACACCGGTATTACGAGGACTGTTTTTCCCTTTCCAGATGCCAAAGCCCTTGACCGGATTGACGCAAAACAACCCGCCGCCGCTATCGAGAGCCAACACCGCCTGCCCGTCTTCACTGATATCAACGGCAACAACGGTTTTCATTCCCATAAACGGATCAAAAGGCTTTCCAACCTGATTTACCGCTCCCACTCCATCGCCGCGGTCATCAGCGCAAGGAAAAACAGTGACCTGGCCCTGCCCGGCAACTGCCAGATCGCCGGGTCTTTTCATCAGATTTCGATAGGCCCAGCGCACCCGCAAAGACCGATCGGTACCCACAACTGCAGGATCGGACGTCACAAAGGAAAATACTTCCCCAGACGCGGAAATTCTGCCAAGAAGAGCTGGGAACGGACGCTTGCGCCACATTGTCGTTCCTTCCGGGCCATAGAGAATAGAATGCTTATCTGCATCCACTGCCAGCACTTCAAGGGTTTCAGATATGGAAATCGATACCAGATCATAACCCGCCGGGCGATGCCAGAGTTCTTTGCCATTGGCATCAAAAAGCTTGAGTTCATTGGCCTTATCGAGGGTAATGATACCGTGACGGTCACGGGTGAAATCAATCAGTTTCAATCCCGGCACCTGAATTTGCCAGGCTTTCTGATAACCTAATTTCGGAACATCTGTCATTTTTCACCTGCGAGTAATCTTTGCTATGCGCCAAAAGCACTGATGACCTTTTTGACGTATCATGCCGCTTTCGATTGAAAGGATAATCGGCAACTTTTCTGATATACTGAACCATAACAAAAAAAATCTGGAGTAAGCCAATGAAAAACCACGAAAAAATCTGCCGTATGTTAACCGGCATCATGCTGTTCGTGCTGTCAGGGCTGAATCAAATATCTGCTCTTGGCCCGACCATTCCACAGACTGGTATTTTTGAGAGCGTCAGCTCACATCAGGTGGTAATGGCCAAAATCGATGGAAACATCGAACAGATCTGCCTGCCAAGATTTGAGATCGAGGGCGAATTCGACGACCGCGAACTGAAAAAGAAATTGAAAGACAGCCTTGAATCGCAGGATGCGATTTTTCATCTATACCACGACGGCCTGGGACGCCCCAAAAAACAGGGGGGTATGATGTTCGCCTCAGAAATCTATCTGAAAGGCATCAAGATGAATTACACCGCCTATCTGCGCAAGATCGGCCTCAATTTCAAAGTCAGCAAAACCAGACCCGATGAAGACAAAGAGCACCTGAGAGCAGTGGCTTATAACCGTTACATCGTTACCCAGATTGCCGAAGCTGAAAAAGCAGATAAAGATAAACCCAAAAAGGATGAAAAGAAGCTTCAGGACATCTCAACCATGCAGATTTCAACGATCTGGGATGTATTGCCACGTGGAGTAGTTCCGCCATCGATAAGAAAACAGCAGAAGGAAATTGAAAAGCGCATCAAGGCCATGAAAAACCGCCCTTATCAGGCCGAAATCGTGAAAATGGATCCGGTTCGCTGGGCAACCGGCAAAATGGGAACGCTGACCACCGATGGCTTTATTTCCGGGTCGTATCTGGAAGGGCAAAAGCCCGAACTGGAAATAGCCCCGCCACAGGAAAAAGACTGGCTTAAGCCAGAGATGGTCAAAGAGCTTGAAGGCCAGCCATGTGAGTTCGTTTTTCAGCTTGACCGCAGCGGGCATGAAGTAGTGAAGGATGGCCGCTATTTTCTGCGTAATATCTATTTTCGCAACCTCAAGCTGAGCTGGGAAGAATGGCTTAAAAAATACAATCTCACCTATGTCGATCCTGCCAGCCGCCAGGACTTCGCCAGCAACGTCATCAATCTTGAAGTAAAACTTATCAGCGGAACTTTTGCCGGAATGAAGGCTGCGGTTATCTGCGGCGGCAACTTTGCCGAAGGCAACCCGCTGGTTAAACCCCAGGAACTGATCAGGGTTTTCCCCCCTGACCCGAAACCGGCTAAGTTCGTGCCTTTCGCCCGCCGGTTCAACGAACTTTACAGTGGAAAACCGGCAGATTTTTCTCTGCTTCTCTGCCCGGATGGCAAGCCATACACTGAATTGGGTCAGAAAAGGGCCCGGCGTCTGTATTTTCCTGAAAAACAGGCCACTCTTGAAATGCTGCAACAGGAACTGACCAGCGGCAAAATTAAATAGCGGAGAAAACCCATGAAATACTGGCTGATGAAATGTGAACCGGGCGCATATTCAATTGAAGATTTGAAAAGAGATGGCACCACATCATGGGAAGGGGTTAGAAACTACCAGGCCCGCAATTTTATGCGAGACGAAATGCAACCCGGAGATTTGGCGGTTTTTTACCACTCAAACGCCGAACCATCGGGCGCTGCAGGGATTATGAAAATTGTCAAAGCAGGATATCCAGACCATTTCGCATTCAAGACCGGGCATAAGTATTTTGACCAGGCAAGCAATCCGCAAAAGCCAGTGTGGTTCATGGTCGACGTAGAGTTTGTCGAAAAATTCAAAGAAATACTTCCTCTTGCTGAAATCAAAAGCGATAAAGCCCTCGAAGGCATTATGGTGGCTCAAAAAGGCTCAAGACTTTCTATTCAGCCACTTTCAGAAGCTCATTTCAAAAGAATTTGCGAACTTGGCCTCAAGAAAAAAAACTATACAAAAGCTCATTGAAAAATTCGCATTACCACGTCGCTTCGATGGTTCGACAGGCTCACCAACCGCCCGCTAAGCGGGCTCAGCGACCGACAAAAGGCGGTCATTGAGCTTGTTGGACGCGCAGGATGCGCTAATACAGAGTCGCCGCAGGATAGCGAGCGACTCGTAAAATGCCCGCCTTTGGGAAATAGTAAATGAGCTTTTGTATAAGTAAAGCAGCGAAGAAAACTTCACCTGGCATGCAATAAGTTTGCTTTGTTTTCAGAACTGTTACTTTTTAGCTTTTCCCGCGTAGATAAATATGAGAGTTCATTGATTCTTTTTCTGCAATGGAGGAACAAATGAAAAAGCTGTGCCTGGCTCTTGCAATACTGTCGCTGTTCTTAATGGTTGTAACTCCCACAGCCGCTCAGGATACATTCAAGGAAATCGAACGCTATGACCCCGAAACCGACCCGCAGGTAAACTTCCCCCAGAAACTTATCGATGAAGCAACGGGGGGCGATGGTTCGACCAGTGATACCAAGGTTGACGATGCGTTCAACCAGTTCCCTGCCGATGGCACCGGCACAGATGGCAAAACCGAAGAAGGCTCGCCAACAGTTAAACCTGCCCCGACCGGTAGTTCTGGCGCCAAACTGGTTAAAGCTGCAGCTGAAATTTATAAAAAATACGCTGAACCAGGCTCATTTCCTTATCTGCCAGAAACCAAAGGCGGAAAAACAGGATGCGCTCAGGTTGTCAACACAATCTTTGAAGAGGCCGGACTGCCTATCTATGGAGCAAATGTTAAGAGCGGCAGTGAAGATTATTACAATCGCATCAGAGTAATTGCTACAGTCAAGAAATTGAAATCGATGGGCTGGGAAGAAGTGACTCCACCACCATACCAGGCCGGCGATGTCATTACCTGGAACACCACCGGAGCGGCTGACAGTCACATCGGCATCATCATGGCCACCGGCAACAATGTAAAAGCGATCAGCAACTCTACCGAATACAAAAGACCAAGATTCCACCCTGCAGGTTCAGACTATGCGCCGATGACGAGGCTTCTGAGAAAAGTCAGCTGATTCTGACCGATGTAAAAACTTACCCGGAATTTTCAAAGGCGGTCATTTTGCTTCAACAAGCTCAATGACCGCCTTTTTGCGTTTAGTTATAAATATGCCTGACGCAGGCCCTCTTCAATCGCGCTCCACATAGTTTCAGCGCCTTCAAGACCAACCGAAATTCGAACCAGACCCTGGGTAATGCCGCGCTTCAGCCGGTCTTCTTCAGGCACCCCGGAATGAGTCATCGATGCTGGATGCTGGAAATAAGTCACCGCGCTGCCAAGACTGACCGCCAGCTCACCTGGAGTAGTATAGCTGGCAAAATAGTCCATCAGACGACGGGCGGGTTCGTAGCCATCTTTAAGTTCAAGCGCGATGATTCCCCCGCCAAGACGCATCTGTCTTTTCATCAGCTCATGATCAGGATGCGAAGACAGACCAGGATAATAAACCCGTTCAACTTTGTCGTGATTTTCCAGCCGGCTTGCCAGGTCAAGTGCCGTTGCACTTGCTCTTTCGACTCTCAAATGCAGAGTCTGCAGTCCCTGGGCATTCAACCATGAATCGAACGGACTCGGGGTCGGGCCAAAATCCTTGTAAATGTGAAAAAGATGCTCGCTCATGAATTCCCACGGCCCGATAACCACACCAGCCACACTGGTCGAATGGCCGTTGACATACTTGGTCAAACTCTGTATGACGATGTCTGCACCAAGTCTGAAAGGTTGCTGCAGATAAGGGGTAGCAAAAGTATTGTCGATAATCAGCGGAACTCCGTGGCTTTGTGCCAGGGTTGCAATGGCTTCGATATCAGAAAGCCGAAGTGTCGGATTATCCGGAGTTTCCAGAAAAACCATGGCAATTTTAGGGTTCTGCTCAAGCAGATTTTTAACATTCTCAACCCGCGTAGTATCGACGAAATGAGTCTTTACCTGAAACTTTTCCAGCGTACGAAAAAAGCTGTCGGTGCAGCCATAAACACTGCCGCAAATTATCTCATCACCGCTTTTTACCAGAGCCATGGTAGTACAGGCGATCGCTGACATGCCTGAAGAACAAACCAGCGAGGCAATGGTCGGCTTGCGCTCGTCGGCAGCCAGAGCTGCATCGATTATGTGCTGGCAGTCCAGCTGAAAAAGCGCTTTTTCAAGATATTCAGTGGTTGGGTTACCAAGCCGGGTATAAATGCGGGCAAATGGCCGCTCTCCACTTTTTGACACCCCAAGAAAACGGTCGGCTCCATCTTTTACATTGCGAAAGCTGAAGGTCGATTTCTGTACGATATTCGGCAGGCCGATACCAACCCCGATCGAGGCGAAACGATCGGCAGACATGAATTTTTCAGGGGTTACCGCATATTTCATCTTGCGCTCAACCCAGTTGGCAAACCATGAATGACTCGACATAATCAAATTCCTTTCAATTCTTTTAACCTGAGTGTATCGCGAAACTGCCAGACCGGTCAACGTTAAGCTGCCCCGCCGCAAGAAAGTTTCGACAAAAGTGGTATTTTAACAATAACAGGAGTATCATGCCGTTAACCAAAATTTTCACGAAAAGGAGTACCAGCAAAATGCATCAGGACGTTGACGATCATGACCGTAAAAGCATACTACCTGAAAACCCTTATCGGTACTCCGGTTCTAAGTGAGAGCGGTCGCCAATCTGGTTATATTGCCGACTTTGTTGTAAAGCTCAAATCCGGAATTCCCTGCCTTGAAAAGGCCATTGTTTTTGCTTTTGACTCTTCTTCCCACCGCATTGCCCGGCGCTCTGAATTCAAAGAGTATTCACCCGGGAAATTTCTGCTCGAAAAAACGATCAGCGATCTGCCGCCCTTCAGCGAAACCGATGGTATCGTAACGGCAACTCAGCTCTGGGATAAATCGGTAATCGATACGGTCAATGTCAGAACGGTTCAAATAAACGATTTAAAATTAATTTTAACCGACGACGGCACTCTGCAGATTGCCGGCATAGATATAAGCTTTGCAGCGGCCATTCGCCGTCTTGGCCTCGACAATCTGGTAACCCCGATTCTCAAGCGTTTTGGCACTGATGTTGACGAAGAGATCATCGACTGGGACAAACTCATCGGGCTTGGCGATGAATTTTCAAACATTACTTCCGAAGAAACTTCAGACAATCTTCAAAACCTTCACCCCGCTGACCTGGCCGAAATTATCGAAGAACTTGATGAAGAAGAACGAATTTCGGTTCTCGAGAACCTCGATGAAGATGTGGCCGCCGAAACCCTGGCTGAAGTCGAAGCCGAAACCCAGCTGCAGATAATTGAGACCATGGATGCGGAAATGGCATCGGATATCATTGAAGAAATGGATCCCGACGAAGCCGCTGACCTGCTTCAGGACATGGATCAATCCAAAGCCCAGGCAATTCTGGACCACATGGATCTCGACGATTCCAGCGATGTGCGCAAATTGCTGGAGCACCGCGAAGACACAGCCGGCGGCCTGATGACCACGGAATATGCCGCGATCTTCGAAGATTTCACGGTCGCCCAGGCATTTTCACATCTGCGACTGGTTTCTGTCGATATCGAAATCATCTATTATCTCTACGTAATCGACACTCATGAGCATCTTAAAGGTGTTGTTTCAATCAGAGACCTGCTCTCAGCCAACCCGGCGCAACTCGTCGGTGAGATAATGGATGACGACATCGTATCCGTCCACCCGCAAACTGAGCAGGCAGAAGTCGCAAACCTGATCAGCAAATATGATTACATGGCGATTCCAGTCGTTGATGACCAGAATATCATTGTTGGGGTAGTCACGGTTGACGACGTAGTAGACGTCATTGAAGAAGAAGCCTCGGAAGATCTGTTCAAATTCGCCGGTTCAAGTGAAGAAGAGTTGAATTACACTTCACCGCTGCAGGCCTGCCGCGCAAGATTGCCATGGCTTCTCATCACTCTCGGCACCGGGTTCATCACCAGCACCATTCTGAAGAATTTCATGACCGAATTCAGCCATGTTCTGGTTCTCGCATTTTTTGTTCCGGTTGTCATGGCAATGGGGGGCAATACGGGAATTCAATCGTCAACTCTGATCATTCGCGGTATGGCACTCAATTCTTTTTCAGGCAGTGACCTTTTCAGACGCCTGCTCAGCGAAATCGCCGCCGGTGCTCTCATGGGTCTTGCCTGCGGCGGCGTGGTCGGAATCTGGGCGCGATACCTGATTGCCTCAGACAGCACTGCCCAGGTCAGTCATTCAGCTATCTTTCTTGCACTCACCGTCGGAATAGCAATGATGGCGGCAATGACCTTTGCGGCCATGTTCGGCGCTCTGGTGCCAATTGTTTTCGACCGCTTCAAAATCGACCCGGCAGTTGCATCGGGGCCATTCGTCACTTCTTCCAATGATATCTTCGCCCTGATCATCTATTATTCGGTCGCTTTTTTAATGCTGTCGCAGATTCAGTAGAAGTAGAAAAACCGGTCACTGAGCCTCTTCTAAGAGGTCGAAGTGCCGGTTTTGAACTGGGCATCCAGGGCCCGAAAATCGGGCTCAATGTTTTTCTATTATGTTTTGCCCTATGAGACAGCCCCCTGCAAATTAACCTTATGCGTGATTTTACTTCTTCAAGGCAGGATTCGGCAGCATGTAATCAGTTCGGGCATCCTTCGGCAGAGGCTGACGCCAGGCTTCTGATTTAAACATTTTTTTCATTTTTTTACCAAAAATTGCGCCGTAGCGGTTGATGTAATCTTCCTGCTTGTCTTTGCCTTCAAGGAAAAACGAGCCGATGCTTTCGATTTCTGCCACGGCCCGGGCAGTAATACCGGCCCGCATCAGCGCATACATTGAAATGCCGTAAAAATGATACCAGGCCCCATAATTATCACCCATCTGCAGGTTATCATGGCGCAGATAGGCAAGTTTTTTCTGAACCGGGTCATTTTCACGGTCTACCCGGTAAGGGTCACCCGCCAGAACATTTTCGGCAGTCAGAAAAGTCAAATAAAGGTTTCCACGATTAAGAACATAGCTTTCCATGAACATCTGATGCAGCTGCATTTTTCCATCGGGATAAAGCATTATCCGCTGTTTCAATGCTTCTTCGGTACCGGTAGCCGCGTATCTTGATGTCCAGCCACAGGCCAGCAGCAGAAAAAGTTTTGACCTGAAAAACAGGGGGCTGGGAAACTCTTTCTGCTTTCGAAAAATATGGCGGCCCATACGATGCCAGAAACCGTATATCAGATAGCGCTTGGCTTCTGGAGACCATTCATGTTCTTCACCAAGAACCGGAACAATATTCGGGTAATAACCGTTGATGATTTCATGCATCTTGTTAACCAGCCGGTCAACATCGATAGGAATAGATTTGCCGATTTGAAATCCCGCTTCATCCTTGCGGTTTTCTTCAAGGGCTTTGAGCTCTTTTTCTTTCTGAATTTCAGCCTGAGGATAAGAACTCTTGACCAGAGCCTGAATAAGCTTGGTCGGAACCTGATCGAGCTTGCGGATCAAAAATGCGTCCCCTTTGGGATCGACCAGCCTCAGCCCATCCTGCTGATAATGGGTCGCTTCATACTGACTCTTCAGCCAGTCCTTGAATTCCCCGGCATGAGCACCAAGACTTATTGAAAGCATTATTGTTAAAATCAATGCCAATCTGCTTTTCATAGCACACAGCACCTCTGATAAAATTGACGTACATAGATTATAATGAATTTTCTGCCTGTATGTAACCCAAAGATTTTTTCAAAAAACGCCTTGCATGTTTAGATTATAACGAATATACTTTCCTGCTAAATTAAATATGGATCAAAGAGATGGTATGAACAGTCTGTGCATTGAAAACTCTGATATCAGCATCGTCCAGTTTCCCATCGTGGCTGTGGGAGCTTCAGCAGGTGGGCTTGAAGCATTTAAAACATTTGTTGGCAATATTCCCAAAGATTCTGAACTGGCCTATGTTTTCATTCAACATCTCGACCCAGATCACCAAAGCATTCTGGCCGAAATTCTCTCCCGGCATACTTCTTTGCCGGTAAAAACGATTACCAATCGAATGCAGCCTGAGAAGGGACAAATTTTCATTGCTCCCGCCGGGCATTCCTTAACTATCGCCAAAAACGGTTTTAACCTTTCTGAGATCAAACCGGGAGACTCCTCTCTGGGAATCATCGACACCCTGTTTCGCTCGGTCTCAGAAGCCTGCAAAGAAAAGGCGATTGCCGTAATTCTATCTGGAACATTGACTGACGGCTGCAATGGTATCAGAGCAGTGAAAGAAAACGGCGGCATGGTGATTATACAAAACCCGGCTTCCGCAGCCTATTCTGAAATGCCAATGAATGCAGAAGCAACAGGACTGGCCGACCTGATTCTCGACCTTGAAAAAATTCCGGCAACGATTAACAGCTTCGCATCCCATTCATATGTATCAGGCAACCTTGCACTGAAGAACCTTGACGAACTTGAGCAGATTCTGGCCATGGTAAAAGCATCCAGTGGCTACGATTTTCGCTACTACAAAAAAAATACCTTGATTCGCCGGATTCTGCGACGCATGGGTCTGAAAGACCTTGCCAGCATGAAAGACTACGTTCAGGTCCTGAAGGAAAATCCCAATGAAATCAGGCTTCTATTCAACGACCTGCTGATTGGCGTGACCGAATTTTTTCGTGACGAAGACGTCTGGAAAAAGCTGAAGGACGAAATTTTTCGCAAGCTGATCAAAGCTCTGCCGACAAATGCTGCTGTCCGAGTCTGGGTTCCAGGTTGTTCTACCGGTGAAGAGGCTTACAGCATTGCCATTGTTCTGGCTGAACTATTTGCCGAGTATAACCGCCCCTACAACGCCCAGATTTTTGCTACCGATATTGACGAAACTGCCATAGCGACAGCCAGAACCGGAATATACCCGATGACTATTTCTGAAAAAGTTTCGCCGCAGAGGTTGAATCTTTTTTTCACCAATGAAGACGGCAAATACAGAATAAGCCGACCAATTCGCGAATCGGTCATTTTTGCCGTGCAAAACCTGATATGCGATGCCCCATTCTCTGATCTTGATTTTATCAGCTGCCGCAATCTTTTAATTTATTTTGACCCCGACATTCAGAAAAACATCATCGATCTCTTCAGCTTTTCTTTGCGGGAAAACGGCTATCTGCTACTAGGCAGTTCAGAATCGGTCGGTTTCAAACATGACGCCTTCGAAGCAAACGCCAAAAAACAGAAAATTTTCAAAATGATTGGCAACAAAAGAAGTGACCGACACAAAGAAAGCGTTTTATACGGCGGGTCTTTTGCAAATCGCAGCGGGCGACGGGTTAAAATACTTTCTCAGCAACAAAACCTGGAAAGCCTGATGCATCAGCAACTGCTCAACAAATTCGTACCGGCAGCAGTTCTTGTCAATTCGCGTGGCCAGATTGTTTATTTTCATGGTCAGACCGAAAAGTATCTCAGCATGCCCCGAAATGAACCGGACTTTGATCTGCTGACCCTTGCCAGAGAAGGGCTGAAAACAAGATTGCGCAGTGCAATTCACAAAATGGCCAGAGATAAAACCGAAACTTCCGCAAGAGGCATCCAGATTATCCGCGATGGCATACAGGCATCGGTGAGTTTTGAAATTCATCAGCTCATCGACACGAATCAAAGTGAAAATTTGCTGCTGATCACATTTTATGACGAAGAAAAATGTCTGGCCTGCGAAAATGTAACCAAGCTCACTGAATCAGATGAACCAATGATCAGACAGCTTGAGCGTGAACTCAACGAGACAAGAGAAGACCTTCACAACACCATCGAAGAACTTGAAACTTCAAATGAAGAATTGAAAGCTTCAAATGAAGAAATGATTTCGATGAATGAAGAACTTCAATCAACCAACGAAGAGCTCGAAACCTCAAAAGAAGAACTGCAGTCGCTCAACGAAGAGTTGAATTCGGTCAATTCTCAGTTGCGCGACAAGGTCAACGAGCTTGAAGAAGCCAATAACGACCTGATAAATTTTATGCAGAGCTCAGATGTGGCAACGATCTTTCTTGACCGCAGAATGGTCATTAGAAAATTCACCCAGGCAGCCAGAACTCTTTTGAACCTTCACCCCAGTGACCTGGGAACCCCGATAAACTGCTTCAATGCGAAATTCTTCAGTCATGATCTTGAAAAACAGATCGGTCAGGTTCTAAAAAGCCTTGCAGGTTCTGCTACCGAATTAGAATCCGGCGATGGAAGATTTTTTATCCGGCGCATTGCACCTTTTCGCACCGAAGACGACCGCATCGACGGAGTCGTGATTACCTTCATCGATATTACCGACATCAAGAAAAGCCAGCTTGCGCTTTTGGCAAGCGAACAGCGACATCGCGAAGCCAGTCAGCTTCTTTCTGTGGTGCTCGACCACACCCACATGATGACGGCCTACCTCGACACTGATTTTAATTACATTCTGGTAAACAGTGCCTTTGCCAGAAATTCAAGCCAGAGCCAGGAATATTTTCCCGGAAAAAATCATTTCAAGCTTTTTCCCAATGCTGAAAACAAAGCTATCTTCGCCAGGGTTGTCGAAACCGGCGAGCCGTTTTTCATTCAGGGAAAACCTTTCGTTTTTGCCGATCAGCTTGAACGGGGCCTGACTTACTGGGACTGGAGCCTTATTCCGGTAAAAGATGAACAGAAGCGGGTCACTTCACTGGTTTTCACCATGGTCGAGGCAACTTCAAGAATCAAGGCCGAAATCGCCTTTAAGGAAGAAACCAAAAAGAAAAACAAAATTCTCGAAAGCATCAAAGACGGCTTTTTCTCTTTAAACAACCGTTTTCAGGTAACCTACTTCAATCAGACCGCAGAAAAGCTTTTCAAAATCAGGGCCGACCAGGTTCTGGGAAAATCTCTCTGCGAAGCTTTCCCTGACAAGCAGGTCGTCGTTTACGAAAAACAGTTGCGACAGGCAATGACCGAGATGCAGCCGGTTCATTTTGAAGTTTGCTCTGGTGAAGAGCCGGAGCAGGAATGGTTTGAAATACGTGCTTACCCCTTCAACGAAGGCATTTCCGTATATTTTTCAGCTTTAACTGAGCAGAAAATGGCGCAAAGAATTATCAAAGAGCAGGCCGAGTCTTTAAAACAGGCACAAAAATTCGCTCAAATAGGTTCATGGGAATTTGATACGAAAAAGAATAAGTTTTTGTTTTCCGAAGAGATGTACAATATCTGGGGCGTTCCACTGGATCGGGAAGTAGACAACATCGAGCCGATTCTCAAAGAACTGGTTCATCCTGAAGATTTTGAAAAGATCATGGAAATCCTTGACCAGATTGAAAAGCATCAGAAATTTTTACCCTGTGAATTTAGAATCATTCGACCCGATGGAGAAATGAGAACTCTCTGGGCTGAATCGGGCGAAACGCTTACCAACGAACACGGAGAGGTGATAAAACTTTCGGGAATAATTCATGACATAACCGAACGGAAAAAAACCGAAGCCGAGCGCCTGCAGCTCGAAAAGGCAGCCAACCGAAGCCAGAAAATCGAAGCTCTTGGGGCACTGGCAGGCGGTATTGCCCATAACTTCAACAATTTTCTCTGCGGAATTTTCGGCAATATCGAAATGGCACTTTATGAAGCCGACCCGCTACGACGCTGCGAGTTTCTTAAAACAGCGCTCAGTTGCATGGAACCTGCAAAAGCCATGACCAGGCAGCTGATAACCTTTTCCAAAGGCGGCGATCCTGAAATGATTGCCGGCGACATTATGCCCTGCATCGTTTCTGCGGCAAGATTCGCTCTTGCAGGGGCCAATATTGAATTGAGCGTAGAACCTGCAAACAACCTTCATAAATGCAGCTTTGATCAAGGTCAAATCGCACAGGTCATTAACAATCTGGTTCTCAATTCGCGTCAGGCCATGCCTGATGGCGGTAAAATAAGAATTTCGGCAGACATCGTATCAATTGATTCAAGCAACCTTTTGAATCTTAAACCGGGTGAATATGTAAAAATTATTTTTGCCGACAATGGGCCTGGGATCTCAGAAAAATTTGCCGCTAACATCTTTGACCCGTTCTTTTCCACGAAACAGGGCAATCAGGGGCTTGGCCTCGCCATATCCCATTCCATACTTCTTCGCCATGGCGGTAATATCGTAGTTGACACTGAAGTTGATGAAGGTTGTGTTTTCAATATTTTCCTTCCGGTTGCACAAAAAGCTTCAGTTGAGGAAAAGAAGGTTTTCAATCCTTTACTGCTCTATGCTGCCGGGCATATTCTGATCATGGATGACGAACTGATGATTCGTGAAGTTCTTACCCAGATGCTTTGCACCATTGGTTTCGAGGTTACTGCGGTACAGACAGGGCGACAGGCTGTAGAAGAACTTATCAACACCCGCACCCATTACCGGGCAGTAATACTCGATCTTACCGTTCCCGGAAGCATGGGAGGCAAAGAAGCCTGTGAAATCATTCGAAATTCAGGCCTCAGCCTTCCGGTGTTTGCCGCAAGCGGTTATGCCTCTGACCCGGTTATTGTCGAGCCCGAAAAATTTGGTTTCGACGGCAGCATTGCCAAGCCATTTTCAATGGCTGAACTGAAAAAGGTTCTATCACCTTTTTTCAGAACCGAGGTTTTTTAAAACTCCTTATTCTGCAATTATGGTAAAGTGGTGTATCAGGAGTAGAAACCGATGAAAAAGAAAAACACAGGCAAGAAACTTTTGATCGCTCTGCTTGTCTATTTTTGTGCTCTTTACCTGCTGTGTGTGGCTGAAAGCCACAGCGAACGGGCGAATATCAAAGATATGGGCGATGCCATGTGGTATTCGCTGATTACTCTAACTACCATTGGCTATGGCGATTTCTACCCGGTTACCCCGATCGGAAAAATCATGGCACTGCTTTTTGTGGTCGGCAGCCTTGGACTGCTTGGCTTCATCATCGGCAAGGCAACTGAATTCATCAGCGAGATCAGCTGGAGGAAACATATGGGTCATTATGGAACTTCGTTTGAAAAACATGTAGTTATCGTAGGTTGGGACGGCTTCGCCCGTTCGATCGTAAATGATCTGATTCAAGCCGGCCAGCACGTTGCGATTATTACCGGAAACCGGAATGAAATTGACCTTATTTACGCAGAATTTTCTTCTGACCTGATTTTCTGCCTGTTTGCCGATCTGAAAAACATTGCAATGTTTGAAAAGGCCAATATCAGCAAGGCATCAATGATTCTGATAAATCTGCCCGACGACACGCAAAAGCTGGTATGCATGCTGAATATCAAAAAAGAATTTAAGAATGCACGATTTGTAGTTGCTCTTGAAAGCTCAGAACTGTCTGACACCTTCTATTCGGGTGGTGCAACCTTCGTTCTGGCCAAAAATGAAATTGCATCAAAACTTATGGCCAGTTATATTTTTGAACCTGACGTCGCCGATATGACCAACGACCTTCTCACCATATCAAAATCAGCAGACGAATATGACATCAAGGAATTCAAAATACTTGGCGAAAACCCGCTGGCGGGCAAAAACTATGGCGAAATTTTCAACGAGTTGAAAAGCAAATTTAACGTTTTGCCTATCGGTATCTGCAAATGCCAGGAAAAGGGGAAACGTCAGCTGATGAAACTTCCACCCGACAGTACCAAAGTTGAAGTCGAAGACTACATTATTCTCATAATGAGCGGCAAAGAAGAAGCCTCAATAAAACAATTGTTTAAAACCGCCGAGGGCGTCAGTTAAACAACCGGGGTTGTACCAACAGTATTTAAACGTCTTATAAAAAAGCGCATTGAAAATTATACTACCGTCATCGCCCGACGAGCTTTTGCCCTGGATCGGGCGATCCAGAATTAACCGCTATTATTGAGGATGCCCCGATCATCCTCCGGATACAAGCAAGTCGGGGCATGACAAAATGTGAAAAATTCAATGCGCTTTTGTATAAAATTCGGGCTGGCATAGTGACCAGCTCCCCGTGATTTTTACACAGTTCGGCCGATTGCCTGGGCAACTATTCGACCTTTTTCAATTATTTTTTTGAATTCCTCTGGACGAACTGATTGCGTGCCGTCGGAAAATGCAGAATCGGGCTCGTCATGGACTTCAAGCATTACCCCATCTGCTCCGGCGGCCAGAGCAGCAAGAGACAGAGGCTCAACCAGAGAACTTTTTCCCGATGCATGGCTTGGGTCCACTATTACCGGCAAATGTGAAAGCTCTTTTAATGATGGAACCGCACCAATATCAAGACTGAATCTGGTATAATGCTCAAAGGTTCTAATACCGCGTTCACAAAGAATAACATCAGGATTGCCATGAGCAAGAATGTATTCGGCAGCGCACAGCAGTTCTTCAATGCTTGCACCCATTCCGCGCTTTAGCAGCACCGGCTTTTTGATCTGACCCAGATGTTTCAGCAGCTGATAATTGCTCATATTTCTCGTACCGACCTGAACGAAATCCACTTCATCCTGAACCAGTTCGGCCTCGAGGGGGTCGCGCACTTCGGTCAGAACGAGCATTCCGGTCTGGCGTTTAATTTCACGGATAATCGGAATGCCGGCACGGCCAAGCCCTTGAAATGAATAGGGAGAGGATCTTGGTTTGAAAATCATGGCCCGAAAAACATGGGCCCCTGCATCTTTGACTTTTTGTGCCAGAGTCAGTGCCGACTCTTCGGTTTCGATTGCACAGGGCCCGGCAATTACCATAATCTGATCGCTGCCAAAGGTTTTTCGGCCAGAAGCGTCGGCGATAACCGTATTGCGACGCTGGCACCGGCGCGAAGCAAGGTAGAAAGAATTGCGACCCGAAATAATATCAACAACTCCGTGCCAGGCGCGAATTTCTCGCTCACAGCCCTCTTCATTTGGACCATCTACTGCGATGATCAACTGGCCATACTGATTAACCAGTCTGGTAAAAAAACCTTTTTTCTGTAGTTTCAGACAGATTTCGTTCTGGCTGAGCTCGTTCAATGAGGGGTCAAGAACCAGAATCATCACTCGCCCTCCCCGCTGAAGACCGGTTGGCCATCAATTATCAGATCATAGAGAAAATTCTGACCGACCCGGTAGCCGATCTGCCTGAAGGAATCAAGCTCGAACAAAGCGATATCCATGCGCCGCCCCACCTCAATTGCTCCGATTTCTTCACCCATGGCAAGAGCGTGGGCCGCATGCAGGGTCTGAGCGATCAGAGCCTCGGAAGAACTCATTTTAAGCTGCAGCATCGCCAGTGACTGAATGATTCCCGCACCCAAAAACTGGCAGCTGCCAGGGTTATGATCTGAAGCTATTGCCAGCGGCAGCCCGGCTTCGATCATCTTGCGGGCCGGCGCATGATGCGTTTCCATGAGATAGGTAGAGGTACCAGGCAGAACTGTGGGTATAACCCCCGATTCTTTAAGTTTTTCAATGCCTTCATCGCCGGTCATCAGCAAGTGATCGGCACTGGTGCAGCCAAGCTCTACTGCAAGATCGACGCCACCCAGAACATTCACTTCGTCGGCATGAATTTTGGCTTTCAGGCCATGTTTCAACCCTGCTTCGAGCACTTTTCGCGACTGCTCTACGGAAAACGCCTTGTTTTCAGTAAAAACGTCATTGAATCTGGCGAGCTTGAGCCTTGCTACTTCAGGAATCCAGACATTGCAGATTTCATCGACAAACTGGTCGGGGTTTTCGCGATGTTCGGCGGGAACTGCATGGGCACCCATGAAAGTTGCAACGATGCGCACCGGATAATCGCGGCGCAGCCGGTCAATAACCCGCAGCATTTTCAATTCGTTCTTGAGATCGAGCCCGTAACCGGTTTTGATTTCGATGGTTGAGACACCCCATTCCATCGCACTCTCAAGCCGAAAAGCCGATTCTTCATAAATTGCATCTTCGGCCAGATCTCTGATTGCCCCGGTGGTTCTCAAGATTCCGCCGCCTGCAGCGAGAATATCGAGATATGGTCTGCCCTGAACCCGCATTTCAAATTCGTCGCTGCGGTCACCGGCATAAACAAGATGGGTATGTGAATCGACGAAACCCGGCGTCGCCAGCAACCCTTCACCATTGTAGAAACGGGCATCGGCAGAAATCATGACATGATCTGAAAGGTCGGCCGCCGGGCCGATCCACACGATCATACCTTTGAAAGAGGCGATCGATACCTCTTTCTGCTCTTCAACTTCCCAGCCCACAGGCGTTCCCTGTCCACGATATGGCTCGGGGTAAACAACCGCAACGGCAAGATTATGAATTATGAAATCTGCAACAACTTTATCGCCGGAAAATTGAATATCGTTCATGACTATCTCCTGTTAAAAACCAGATCAAACCAGAGTAACGGTCTGGCCAACCCGTTCAATCAGCTGATTCTGCCAGAGCAGGTCGCGGGCAATGCGCAGGTCTGGCGCGAGCACCCGGTCTTCTTCAAGAGCGGCGACATGCTGGCGCAGCAGCTGATAAGCAGCATCGGTGCCTTTTCCCAGTTTAAGCGGTTTAACGAATTCGTAGGCCTGGGCAGCGCTCACCCATTCAATCGCCAGTACCTGAGTGGTATGTTCAAGAATCTTTCTGGCTTTTCGGGCAGCAATGGTGCCCATGCTCACGTGGTCTTCCTGATAGGCTGAGGTTGGAATTGAATCGACTGAAGCCGGGTGCGCCAATATTTTGTTTTCGCTGACCAGCGACGCTGCCGTGTATTGAATGATCATGAGCCCGGAATTCACACCAGGATCGACCGAAAGAAAGGGTTTGGTTTCATTGATCAACGGGTTAAGCAGGCGATCGATGCGGCGCTCGCTGATGTTGGCCAGCTCAGCGACCACAATTCCCAGATAATCGGCCGCAAAAGCCATGGGCTGACCGTGAAAATGACCGCCGGAAATGATTTTTTCGCCGCTCAAAATTATGGGGTTGTCGGTAACCGCATTGAGCTCGATGGTGACCTGATCGACAAGATGGTTGAGGTTTTCGCGGGTCGCACCGTGAACCTGCGGAATGCAGCGCAGACTGTAGGCATCCTGAACTTTGGTGCAGCCAATGTGGCTGTCGCGAACTTCAGAACCGGCAACACAGGCGAGAACATTGGCCGCCACCTGGGCCATGCCAGGGTAAGGCCTGAGTTTGATGAATTCAGGATCAAAGGGTTTGGTCGAGCCTTTAACCATCTCAAGCGTCATGCTGGCAATGATGTCGGCAGAGCGTGAAATATGCAGAGCCCGGTGCAGAGTGAGAGCAAGAACCCCGGTCATGACTGAAGTTCCATTGATCAAAGCCAGGCCTTCTTTGGCGTGCAGCTGAACCGGCTTGATTCCCGCTTTTTCGAGTGCAGGCAACGAAGGCTCACAATGGCAGCAGTCACCGGTCAGAATTTCGCCTTCGCCCATCAGCACCAGCATTATATGCGAAAGGGGTGCAAGGTCACCGGAACAGCCCACCGAGCCTTGCTGCGGAACGAAAGGTACAATGTCATGATTGAGCAGATCGACCAGAGTGTTGATTACCAGAGGTCGAACTCCGCTGACACCATGCAAGAGCGAGTTTATGCGAATGGCAATCATTGCCCTGACCGATTCGCGGTCAAAAGGGTCACCAACGCCGGTGGCATGACTTCGAATCAGATTTGTCTGCAGCCTTTCCAGGTCTTTTCGATTGATGCGCGTGTTGCAAAGATGGCCAAACCCGGTGGTAATGCCGTAAACGACCCGGTCTTCTTCAATCAGTTTTTCAACGATGGCGCGGGAAGCCTTCACTTTTTCCATGGCCTCGGCGCTGATTGCAACTTTCTCGCCACTGGCAATCTGCCAGAGTTTATCAAGATTGAGACTTCTGCCGTCAAGAGTAATCATTGCTGCTTTTCCTTTCGCTATTGGTCTGCGGGCAGCAGACCCTGATCAGCCAGTTCGGTATAGGTAGCGCATTTTATCGCCTTTTCGGGGCAGATTTTTTCGCAAACTGCGCACCCGATGCAGCGCCGGCGGTTTCTCGGTTCAATCGTGCCCTTAACCGTTCTGATAAAAACAGAACCGGGGCAGGTATTCATGCAAAGCCCGCAGGAAACACATTTTTTTCCATCGAGGCGAGCAAGAAACCGGGGCTGCCATTCTTCGCCACCCAACCGGTAGTTGATCTGTCTTTCTTTGTTCATGCAGGCGATTATAACATAATACCCGCCGGCATTAAATCTTTGTATGAAATGACCCGGCAATTCACGGGCAAGCCATTATTTCGACCCTGACAGCCTGATCAAGAATCAACCTCCCTGAATTGAAACCATTTTTCAACCGGAAAATGGCTTTAGAAAGTCGCTGCTGCTGATACCGCCCGGCGACACCTCAGGGCGGCTTCGGTCAATTTTAAAATAGTTACATGCAATCGGATTTTTTGAAAAATGCAAATCAACAGGCCTTAATGTTGGTTAAGACCAGTTAAAAAATTATGTGGGTGCAAAAATTAGCATTACGGTTGTCATTTATTGTCATCAGTGGCGTGTCGTGACCGGCCCACAAAAGAAACCATTCGGGGAACTAGTTTTTAAGGGAGGCCCCTTTTTGAAATTTGCGGGAGTTGGTGCTACCGGAAAAGTTTTGCGGGATATTTCCTGGTTCGACTGCCGCAAGATTGCTTTTAATGCCGCAGGGGGGAGGAGGTCGTTTCGAGCATGGTTCAGAGAGCTTGATCGCGGAAAAAGGCACCAAAATCGTTATTTTCCAGCGTTTTTGTAGAAATCAGCCTGCTGGTGTTTGGCTGGGCCGGGTGGTGTGTTTTAAAACCGTCTGGCGGGTGATTTTTTGGTTTTTTCAGGTTTAGCAGAAAACCTGAAATGGCCCACGAGGCCGCGAACGGGCTGAAAAGATACGCTGGCCTATTCCCTGGGACGCGAGGGTTTTAGGAAATGAGAGACAGGCTAAAATCTCCTGGGCGTCGAGATGCCGTGCCAGCATCTTTTTGCCGTGGTATTCCCGAATTCCTCGTTGCGCCATGTGCTGTTTTCTCCTGTAAAAGAATGAAAATAAGGCTGAATCTGTTGGGTATTTATCGTACCGCGGCGTCTGTCAAGTACATCAGCAGAGATTGAAAACCCTTTTCCGGCCCATAAGCCCAGATTTACTTTTTCTCTTCGAGCAGCCTGATTATGCGCTGCCAGTCTTCATATTTTTTCTGTTCAGGGAAAATGCCGGGCGGCGCTTTGAGATTGTCGCGCCAACCCGTTTCACGCGAACGCTGCCGTGCAAATTCTACGGCATTCTGCTCATAAACGTTCTTCAAATTTCGATCAGCACCATTTTTCAGCAAAAACTCAACCATCTTATAATTGCAGCCCCGCACCGCATAGAAAAGCGAAGTTTCTCCGCCAGGGTCAGCTGTATTCAGCTCAGCTCCGCTTTCAATCAGCTGTTTGACTGCGCCAAAGCGGTTTTCAGAAACTGCCCGCATCAGCCTGGTCTTACCCTTTTCATCGACCTCAGGCCATTCAGGCACGATAAAAGCCCTGGCAGCCCCCGCTTTTACAAGAATTTCGACGATTTCGTCGTGACCGAGAGAATCGGCAAGAGAAAGAGTCGTTTCAGAGTTTTTATCGGTGGCAAGCGCTTTAGCACCAAGTTTAAGCAGGGTTTCGACATTTTCTATGTTACCCGTTGCAATTGCATGAAAAATCGGGGTGCGCCCTTCGCGATCAGGAATTTCAAGCTCGCAGCCGGCTTCAACAAGGTCAGCAATCAGAAACGACGCAACTTTTCGTGCCGCGAGATGCAAGGCGGTCTGGCCGTAAATATCTGCCAGATTCAGATAGGGACGATCTTTTGTAATCAGCATCATCACCGCACGTCTTTCGTCTGAATTTTCCTCAATTTTCGGCAGTTTCGGACGTCGCCAGGGTGGAAGCTTCCTGTAAGCCTTATTCTGCCGCTGCACAAAGCCTTTTATTTTTTCTATTTTTTCTTCATGCATATCTTGTCGATCTTTCGCCAGAACCGCTTCCATCAAAGGCGTCAGCCCTGATTGATTGCGAACCGTCAACGTTGCCTTATGCCTGAGAAGAAGTTCAATATTTTTTAAATCTGCCTTTCTTGCAGCCAGGTGCAGAGCGGTATCACCGTTCTTATCGGCAGAATCTATTTTTGCGCCTGCAGCCAATAAAAGCGACGGGGCTTCGTATAAAAAAGTGCGTTTAAAAGCTCTTAGCCATGGGCTTTCGCCATCAGGCCCGGCAACATTCGGCGAAGCTTCAAGTTCGAGAAGAAGTTTAATCATTCTCGTATTACCACCCTTTTCAACTGCCCACCACAAAGGGCTATGGCCTTCGTCATCGAGCCCGTTAACATCAGCGCCTCTTCTGACTATCCAGCGCAAATCATGTATTTTGCCTTCTTTGACCGCCGCATGCAGAGCATGCCTGTTGTCTTGTGTCGTTACCAGATCTGTAGGATCATGGGTTACATGCAAAGGCACCCTCTGCCAGATATCTCTGGCAATCGGCCAAAGACTGCTTTTTTCAGCTAATTCCAGCGGTGTCAGCCCTTCTTTATTGGTCACCAGAATCGGCGCGCCCGCCTGCAGCAGAATATCGACGCCAAAACTTGAGTTTCCAATAACGGCAGAATGCAGCGGGGTGTTACCCAGTTCATCAGCCACATCAAGGCGCGCACCCTTTTCAATAAGCATTTCAAGAATCTTTGTTTTTCCGTGCAGAGCTGCCCGGGCTAATGGCGTTACCCCGCTGATTATCCAGTTGCTGATATGAATATCTGTTCGATAAAAATAATAATCTCCTTTTTGCAGCGTATTCGTGCGCAAAGCAGAACTTCCCACTTCAGTGGCAATATTTACATCAGCTCCGGCCTGCAGCAAAAATTCAACCGTTTCATCGCTGGCGTTTTCGACGGCAAACAACAGCGGCGTCGCACCGTTGCCGTCGCGATCATTCACGGCAAAACCACGTTTTAGAAGCATCTCAAAAACCTCTGTTGGGGCAGAGTTTTCTGCGGCAAAATGAAGCAGACCCGCACCGTTGAATTTTCCTTTGCCATCCAGAGCAGCACCGGCTTCAATCAGATACAGAGCTGTTTCCTTCGCGTTATAATCGATGGCCCAATGTAACGGAGTCATTTCAGCATCGTTTTTGACATTGATATCCGCGCCCCATTCAAGCAATTGTTTAACAACCGGCAGTTTTTTATACAAAACTGCCGTGTGCAACAGACTTTGGCCTTTAAACACTTTTGAATTGACATCAAAACCAAGCTTATAAGCGAACTTTAGCCCGTCGAGATCACCGGCGTGGATAAAATCTCTAACCGCCTGGTAACGTTCAACGTCATTTTTACCGGCAAAAACCAGTTTTTTCAGCTCCGGGCCGGCCATTTTTTGCAGTCTATCCCGGCCATCTTTGCTGCTGAGCATTTGCAGACGAACCTTCGCCATCTTTTCTTCGAAAAGTTCAGAAACAGGTCTTTGCGCGCCATGATTCCAGAGAAAATCAAACATTTCCCATTTACCAACCGTCTGCCAAAGAAACCATCCACCATCTTCCGTCTGCAGATTCAAATCAACATGATGTTCAAATAACCATTTTAACTTGTCTATTTTTCTGTACTCAATAGCATTCATTACCAGTTCTTTGGCTTCAATAACTACCGGTCCAAGATCTGCACCGGCTTTAACCAGCATCGTTGCGGCCTCTAGATAGTCTTTTCTGAGTGCTTCAACCAGAAGGGTTTTTCCTTTTTTATTGAGTAATTCGGTCGAGATTCCGGCGGCAAAGGCTTTTTTCATTAAATCATAGGATTTACTGACGAGCCAGCGGTGCATCACCAGATTCATCTGGGTTTTGGCTCTGGCAATCTCGGTATCGAGGGTGAAGACGTAATTCTGCAGTTCTTCAGAGTAACCGTATAAGGCAATCGCAAATGGGGTTTCGCCTTTTTTATCAGCAAAATGCCAGTCGGCGCCGAGCTTTAAAGCCTTTTTTATCTGGCTCATGCGCCGCAATGGATTCATCATTTCGTGGAACACCGTGTGGCCATCCTTGTCTACCGAGTTTATCGGCAGACCTTTTTTGACCAGCCAGGCGAGGGTCGCCAGTTCAGGGTCTTTCATATAACAGTAAAAAAGTGCGTTGCGGCCTCTTTTATCGACATGATGAAGGTTTGCCCTATTTGCCAGCAGAAGTTCGGCAATATGGGTCTGGTTTTTCTGCACAGCATAAAACAAGGCGGTTTGGCCTTCTTCGTCGAAAGCATCAATACGGGCATTTCTTTGCAGCAATTCTTTAACCAGCACTCTGTCACCTTCAGCCGCGGCCAGATGCAGCGGCGTCACCCCTCTTTTATCGGCGATATTGGCGGAAGCCCCCATTTTCAAAAGACGTTTTGAAATCAAATGCCAGCTGTTTTTAATCGTGTAAAACAGAGGGGTCAGACCATTCTCATCTTTTTCTTCAAGCTGCGGCCGGTTTTCAAGCGCAGTAAGCGTCAGCGCCGGATGATTCCTTTTAGCCGCATCAAGAAGGTTGGTTTCAAGTTCTTCATTGGCGTCTTCCGGGTTGAAATGCCGCATCAGCTGATACACCACCCCACCCCCGAATCTTCTTGCCTGATCGGCAGGAGTGACTTTTTTGGCATCGGCGAGTTTAGGGTCAGCGCCTGCTTTCAACAGCGCGACAATTGAGTCTTCACTATTGCTGGAAACCGCCAGATGCAGTGGCGTCTTGCCGTCTTTGCGCTGAAAATTGGGTGAAAATCCATTTTTCAAAAGAATTTTAACCAGATCTGAATTACAGCCTCTCACTGCCAGGTGCAGCAGAGTCTCGCCGGCGTCATTGATCAGCAAAGGCGTCTTTATCGGCTCCAGGGTTAAGGCGAAACAGCATGCCAGTCCTTCGCGTCCGGCTTCCTGCGCCTTGAAAATCAAAGTCTGCGTCGCGATTTCACCTGAATCAGTGGCAACAATATCGCAGACCGCGCCTCTTTCAAGCAGAAACCCGATAATTTCATGATTGTGGTGGCTTTCAGCAATTTGCAGCAAACTTTTGCCGTCAGAAGCCACGGCATTGATATCAGCCCCTTTATCGAGCATAAAATCCAGAAAACCCAGCAATCGCTGTTGATACCATCGTTCTTCAAAAGCAGAAAGTAATGGAGTTTTACCGGAAACATCACGGGCATTGATGTCGGCACCGGCTTCGACGAGAAAAAATGCAAAATTGATGTTATTTTTTTTTGCGGCAAAATGCAGCGGCGTGCGTCCGGTTTTATCGACGACTTTAACTCTGGCACCGGCATCGAGCAGAAGCACGCTGTTTCTTGCATTTTCTTCGACGCACATCAACGGAGTCATCGAAGCGACGCTTTGTGCTTCCAGCTCAGCGCCATGCTCAAGCAGAAATGACATCACATCGGTATCAGCTTTCGTCGCCGCTTTATGCAATGGGGTCCAGCCGCCGCTGACCGGTTCGTTAACGTCGGCGCCGGCGGCAACGAGTCTTCTGACCATAAGAATTGAACTGCCAAATTCAAGACCAACCGCCGCATAAAGAGGCGTCATGCCCTTGTCTGTTTTCAGATTCGGGTCAGCACCCTGCCTGAGCAGATAGGCAACGGCAGATTCTTCCTGTTCTTTAACTGCTTTAAACAAAAGAGTGTCGCCATTCGCATCTTTTTTGTTCGGGTCGTTTTCGGGATCAATGAGTTCGCTGCGAACCCCTTTTTCAACAAGCAGGTCAATCAGATCAAAATTATCTTTAAAGTTCAGATCAGCATGATTTAGAATCGAGTCCCCACTTCTGCGGACTTCATGCACATCAGCACCGGCTTCGATAAGCAAGCGCGCAACCTCAGTAAAATGCTGCATGGCGGCGTATGCAAGAGGCGAAACCCCTTTGGCCGAAAGCTTATTCGGGTCAGCCCCATTTTCAAGCAAAAATTTAACCGAATTCGGCCGGTTGCGGTTAACTGCTTCAATCAGCGGCGTCATTCCGATAGCCCCGAGCTCATTTACGTCAGCTCCGGCATCGAGTGCTTCCTGCAGCTGACTTAATTCAGGATTTTTATAATAATTGCCGACCAGCGGTATCAGTGACGGCGCTGCGGCAAAGACCGCAAAACAAAATAACTGCACAAAAGCAGCAAGCAAAAGCGCAGACAGGTTTTTACCTTTCATAATCAGGCCCTCACTTTATAGACCTAATATATGCTATCCAACGATGAAAGTTCAACAATCAAAAGAAGAAGCCATGCCGGGATGGCATATAGCCTTTGCATTTCATTTATTCAAATGTGACAGACCACTAGGCTGAAGCTGCAGAAGCTTTTTGGGTCAGCTGAGCTTCGCTGATCAGGCCGTTTTTAAAGAATACCGGATAGATAAGCTGCTGCAGGTGTTTGAGGCGCGAGGCGTAAATCAGGGCACCGAGAATGCAGAACAGGC
The DNA here is from genome assembly GCA_049325495.1 of Candidatus Rifleibacteriota bacterium. Classification (GTDB taxonomy): domain Bacteria; phylum Muiribacteriota; class Ozemobacteria; order Ozemobacterales; family Ozemobacteraceae; genus DYKG01. The sequence goes on from JBMOKV010000654.1 coordinate 32,364, forward strand.
CGCCGACGCGAATGGTTTCCTGGGCTGCCTAAATTAAGATTTTTAACTGAATCGCGCTATGCTTTAAAACTTGTTTTAACAGCGATTGCCTATAAGGAGACTTTTGAAGAACATGTTTTGGTTCTAGGCGGAATTTGCGCCTTTGAACTCGGGATGATGCAGGAAACAAAAAAAAATAGCGACCAGTTAGAAACTCTTTTTAGATGTAAAAATATTAAAGATGAAAATTATGCTGGAATTTGTAAAATCTTGATCAAATATTTTGAAATGATTGAAAATGAGCCTAAAGCAGAAAAATACAAAGAAATTTTTTCTAAGCTGAAGGTAAAAGATGAAACTCATACATTTCTTGATGAAATACTGTGAAAATCGGTTTATTACTAGAGGACAGTTTAGCCCCACGAATTAAAACTAACCTGAAAGACGATTGCTAAAAAGATTAAAAACTGCCAGGGCCCAAAACAGATGAAATCTTGAACTTAGCCACTTGCATTGAATTGGCTTCAATGGGCTGGAACTAAAAGAGGTTTGCTCTTAGCGGTTACGAATTTAAAACATTTAACAACCGAAAAATGGCTTTAGAAAGTCGCTGCTGCTGATACCGCCCGGCGACACCTCGGGGCGGCTTCGGTCAATTTTACAATAGTTCCATGCAATCGGATTTTTTGAAAAATGCAAATCAACAGGCCTTAATGTTGGTTAAGACCAGTTAAAAAATTATGTGGGTGCAAAAATTAGCATTTACAGCTGTAATTTATTGTCATCAGGGGCGTGTCGCGACCGACCCACAAAAGAAACCATTCGGGGATCTTGGCATTTCTTGCGCCAGTTCGTTGTCGACCTGACAAAGTTTCTGCTCTGAGCACAATTGCTGCGATAACAATTAAAAAACCGGCAGCCATTGCGCCAGATAATGAGTTTTTGCCTTTAGCTAATGCAAAATCGTATTATTTATGCAAATCTCACTTCATGATAGCATCATTTGATGCTATCATGAGATTATATGAAACCACCCTATGAGATAACTGTTGAAATTCTATCGCTTTACGGGCAGATAAAAGAATTGCTAGGGCAATGCAAAAGTCTTTTGCTCGTAAGACCAGAAGCAAGGCTAAGAAAGCAAAACAGAATAAAAACAATACATTCTTCTCTAGCTATTGAAGGTAATACTCTAGATATTGCCCAAATTACTGCAATAGTAGAGAACTCAAAAGTTTTGGGCCCAAAAAAGGATATATTAGAAGTAAAAAACGCTATAGAAGCGTATGACAAACTAAACCAGTATAACTCTTGCTCTATTAATGACTTTTTGCTTGCTCATAAGACTCTGATGAACGGACTTGTAAAGAATTCTGGCTCTTTTAGAACCAGACAGGTTGGAGTATTGCATGGTACCGAAGTTAAACACGTAGCACCATCACACAAGGTTATACCTGGATTAATGAATGATCTTTTAAATTACGTTTTAAAGGATAAGGATTTAACGGTTATCAAAGGCTGCGTTTTTCATTATGAAATCGAGTTTATTCACCCATTTGAGGATGGAAACGGACGAATGGGCAGATTATGGCATACCAGACTACTGATGGATGAAAATCCAATTTTCGAGTTCATTCCAATTGAAGATTCCATCAGAAAGAACCAGCAAGATTATTACAAAACTCTAGCAATTTCAGACAAGGCAGGTAATTCAACAGCTTTTATTGAATTTATGCTGGCCATCATAAAGTCTTCTTTAAAGGAGACCGTGGATGAAACCAGGCTACCATCAATAGATTTTGAAAAAAGGTCAGATAACGCTTTATCAAATCTTAAAGGCTGGTTCGATAGAAAAGACTATATGAAGTTAAACAAAGGCATTTCAAGCGCAACAGCGAGCAGAGATTTGAAGCACCTCCTTGAAGCTGACAAGCTTGAAACAACAGGCGAAGGTAGAATGACTAGATATCGCAAAAAAGAGTGAGTCTAGCTCTAATTGCACCTGTTATTTGCAATTTTCATATAGAATCGGCTCTTGTTGAATAGAAACTTCGCAAGCAATGTAAAGCTCTTAGGTAATTCTGGCTGTATTTGCCTTTTAAGTCAGTCAATATTTGCGATAATTTGTCTGTCGGCATCGGTAACATTATGTGCAGAAACTTATGAGCAAAGGTTTTCACGGGCCGAGGAGCTGATGAAAAGTGGCGATAAATCAGCGACGCGGGTTTCCTGGCAGAAAACCGTAAGCCTGCGACCAGATATTGTTGATGCCTGGTATATGCTGGGAATGCTCGAAGCGGGGGAAAGCCGGAACACCAAAGCCATAGTCGCCTATGAAAAATGTCTGCAGGCAAAACCTTCGACGAGCTGCTCGATATTTTTAAGCGCACACCGTTTCAGAAAAGGTAATGTCAACAATTTAGGTGGCCTCTGGCCGGAATGCTCACATTGGCTTTTCTCCAGTAACAAGTACATACATGCCTGCTATCCATTCCCATGGGTTCTTATCATCAGCCATATTTAACATCGTTTCTTTCTTGCGCTTTGCTAATGAAATCATCTCATCAAACTCGGATTCAGTCATACCCTTTTCTAACATTGGTTTCCAGGATTTTCTCCTGGAAACAATTTCTTTGAACCTTTCGTAGCTCCTTATTAAGAAACTCTTTCGAAGTGCAAGAGGCCAACGATTATCGTAGAAAGAAAAGCAATAAGGAAATGGATGGAGGTGAACATTTTCCAGACCAATTGCTGAGAAGAGGTATGGCAATTCGTAAAGATCTGTTGAATCAGGTTCCTTCTGTCTTTCGGCGACGATTTCCTGGCGAATTTTATCCATTTTCTTGCGAAGTTGGAGTAACCTTTCAGCCCCATCGAATGAATAGTTTCCCATAAATGAAGGAGAGAATTGCCCAGCAGTTGAGAAGAGAGCAGCCAATCTACCTCCGACTTTCAATACCCGCGACATTTCTCGCAAACCTTTTACAGGTTCATCAAGCATGTGAATGTAGCTTTTCGAAAAAACTGCATCAAAAGAACCGGAGAAAAACGGCAGTTCATTACCGTCTCCCTGAATAAAACCTGGCCAATAATTTTCGTTGGTCTTCCTGTTTTCAATTTTTGCATGATTTAGTAAGGGCAAGCTGATGTCCAGGCCCGTGAAATGAACTTCAGGATTCAGGCGTGCAAGGCTGCAGCTGAGGAATCCTGTTCCTGAACCTACCTCAAGGGCATTTTCATTTGGTTTCAATTTCAAGCATTGGAATAGCTCTTGAAGAGAGCTTTCTGGCCACTCATAGGGTTCATCTTCCCAAAAGGATGGGTCGATGTTCTTGTTCCATCGGTTGAAATTATCGCTCATTCCTCACCCTTTCGCCAAAACCATGATAAGCATCGAGTTCCCCTGATTTTTAGTTATGTGTTTCTATTCGATTTTTTTATTATATATTTTTAAAAACTCTACCTCACCTACATTCTTAAGTAGTTCTTGATTCTCGATAAAGCATTGGCCATATTTTTGCCACCGTTTAGAGAATTCCTTGAACTTTTTACACGGAAACTCTGAACACTGATAACAATGTGTAATTCCTTTTTCCTTGCAACATAAATGGAATGTTTTGCAATTTTCACAACGTTTAATATTGATCCCTGCGCCAGGGCACGGGTTCTTATCCCTAATGTAAGTAGGGCAGCCTCCGCAAAACACTCCGCAAGCCGGAACTCTATCAAAGTAGTGTTTCATATCATGTATATGCCTCGTTTACACATTCCGCCAAAGCGGTCAACTCTGAATCCTTTCACAGATCATAGAAATAGCTGCGCTTTTTGAAGACACCATACCAGGCCATGAAGCTGTTTTTTTCTCCGAAAGGCTTTCTGACAAGCTCAAGGATCTCAAAATGGGGTTCGACGGCCTGAGAAAGAGCGCGAAGACTGACTCTTGGATACTGGTTTTCTTTGCGTTTAGCCAGATCGTCTGGATTGTCAGCATTTCCTGTAATGGTAAACCATAAACCGTTATCAACAAGACTGCGGGCTGCAGCGGCAGCAAAACTGTCAAGACCTGACCGGGTGCTGAAAGAATGAAAGCAGCCCCTTTCAAAAATCACATCGTATTTTTTCTCTGGAACGGAAGACAAAAAATCATGGGCCATGAAAACCACTTTTGATCCTGCTTTTTGTTTGCGTTCTTCAGCCAGTCTAATGCACTCCGGGGAGATATCCATTGCATCAACAGCATAGCCCTCGCTGACCAGCCACAGGGAATTGGTGCCGAGTCCGCAGCCGATCTCAAGAATGCTGGCGCCTTCTTTCGCGTATTTTTTCAAAAACGGAAGAACAGACAGGCTTGGCTGCAATTCTTCCCATGGATAATCCTTGCTTAAGTAGCGTTTGTCCCAGTCTTTTTCTCTTTGTTCAGTATTGGAATCCAATTCTTTTTTTATACTCGCTTCTGTTTGAATGGTTTTGCTTTTTCCGGGCATTTCGATTTTTCTCCTTCACGGCAGGCTTGGTTTTCCATTATTACCAGAACAAAAGTCATCAGTATTGAAAAAAAACGAAATTGTAGGAAGTTAGGGAATCAAAAGAAAATCATTCTGTTAGAATCCTGTTTTGAAGACAGGTTGATGCTGTTGCAAAAATCTGCCGCTTTCGGAAATTATTTCAGAGGCTGGTATTGGCTTGAGAAGCCTTGAGAAGCTTGCCAAAAAACAATTTGGAATTTCCTTGACCAGATTCCGGAAAATTCTGCGAATGCGAAAAGCCGTCTGATACGGGGTTCTGGGGTTCTGGGGTTCTGGGGACATCTTACTTGTGCGGCCGGGCAAGGTCGTGTGATCAAGCGGGTGTGAAGCCCGCCCCGGAAGGCTGGCCAGCCACCGGGTAGCAAGTCTTTGGAGACGATATGGTAACATAAAGCTTTAAGCGTAAGACAG
>JBMOKV010000655.1:0-4932 GCA_049325495.1 Candidatus Rifleibacteriota bacterium
CTCTTCGAGAAGTTCTACTGCAGCCTGAGCGGTGCCACCGGTTGCAATCAGGTCATCTACCAGTATGACTTTTTCACCTTTTGCAACTGCATCTTCATGAATTTCAACCGCATCTTTTCCATATTCCAGACTGTATTCACGTCTAATTTTTTTATAAGGCAGTTTGCCTGCTTTGCGAATCGGTACGAATCCCACACCAAGTTCCAGGGCAAGCGCTGCTCCGATGATAAATCCACGGGATTCAATGCCGCAGACATGTTTTATGCCGGCGTTACGATAGCGGTCGGCAAAAGAACTGATCATGGCTTTAAAGGCTTCCGGATTCCCAAGTAAAGGAGTGATATCTTTAAAAATTATTCCGGGCTTTGGAAAATCAGGAACGTCTCTGATAAATTTCTGCAAATCCATAGTTACTCCTAGTTTGCTTTTTTCGGTTCGCCACCAAGTCTATGCTGTAATTTCTGATAGGTCAGATAATAACCTTCAAGAGTCTTTGGTTGAAATTCTCCTGATTCATAGTGCTTAATCGTCATTTTACCCATTTTTGCAAAAAGTTCATCGCGCTTTTTACTGAATTTTTCGGTTTGTGATTCGGCTTTAGCCTGCTCAGGCGACTTTGAAAACAGGCCCTTCAGCTGTTCAAAAAAACCAACCGGCTTTTTGGCAGCTTCCTGCTCTTTCTGCTCGGTATATTTCTGTATGAAAAAATTCATGCGCAGCACTTCGTGCCCAATCGTAAGCAACTCAGGAATCTCAAGCTGGGCGGCCTGATAATAATCGAATGCCACCTTGCCAATTTCCTTGTAAAGTTCTTCAAGTTCTTTTTTAAGATCGGTAACGTTAAAGCTGATTGCTGCTTTATTTGAAAGACCGACGGCTTCATCCTTTCCTTTTCGGAAAAATTTGGTAACCGCGGTAGCAATGTCATTGCTTTCTGGGCTGGAACCTTCAGCTGCAGAAACATTTTCAGCGGCTTTTTCAGCTTCGCCGGGCCGGTCTAGAAGAGATATTTCGGGAGGATTAATGCCAAACTTTTCTTCATGCAGTTTGATTGCCCGATTCGCCGCTTCCTTGAAGGCTCCCTCGCCATTTGCTGCCAGACCTTTTAAAAAGCTGTATGAAGAAAGATCATGGTAATTCGCCAGAGCAATTATGGCTTTGATTCTTGTTTCGCCATGTTCTGCAACTCTGGCGGTTTCGATCAGCAGACGAATGGCTTCGCCGGCCTGAATATGGGAAAGAGCATAGATTGCACTGCCTTTCATCCATTCTTCCGTCGATTCAAGCATTTTTTTCAATTCAGCGAAAACCTTTTCTTCTCCGAAAGACTGAAGAGCTTTGGCAGCGCCGGCTCTTATACGGTTATCGGGGTCATTCAAGGCTGAGAAAAGACTGGGAATTGCGGCTTCAACTTTAAGGTATTCAAGAGCTTCAATGGTATTGGATCTTACCCGGTTATCAGGATCATCAATAAATGAGCTGAGAATTTCAACCTGTTCTTTTTTCAGAAAGAATTTCAAAGCGCTTATCAGGCCAGCGCGAACGAAAGCATGCTGCTCAACTTTCAGCATCTCGATCATTTTCTCGGCATACTCGGCCTTTTTCTCATTTTTAATCTGCATAACTGCCTGCAGACGATCTTCAAAGTCTTCCGCCTGCAGCATTTCATCGAGAGGCGGATGCCCTTCGTTTCCCATGCTGATTTTCAAAAGCTTTTCAGCTTTTCTTATTTTATCGATGGCTTTGCGGGCAAAAAATCTGACCGATACGTTTTTGTCGCCGGTGACCTTTACCAGTTCCTCAAGAACCTCTTCGCGGGTCTCACGGTCGGCAAAGTCGAGCTTCATCAGCGTCATCGTTGAAAGAGCCCGAAGATCGTCATCCGGGTTGCTCAGATCTTTCAAAAGACGTTTAACTTTTGCATCCATGTTAACCTTCTTCCCATTTCAAATACAATTTTAAGTAAATTTCTGCGCAATCGCTTTATTCTCTGCTCCCGGACCTGACCTTGGTTATGAGAGCTTCAGCAAGTTTAAGAATGCGCGGATTTTTTTCTGAATTTTTGATCACCTGATCCAGCAGGCTGGCAGCGGCACTTGGCTTATGCAGATGAAACTGCGCCAGGGCCAGATAATAACCGACCTCTGGATTGTCTGATTCGACTTTAAACAGAGTTTCAAGGAGTTGATAACCTCGTTCATATTTTCCGACCAGAACATTTGCAATACCAAGCTCACGGTAAACCTGTTTTTTCATCTTCGGTGAAGCGTCGATTTCGCCTCTGGTAAACCTTGAATAAACCTTGATCAGGGCATCCCAGTTCTTCAGTTCTTTCATCACCTTGCCATAGAGATAATTGGCTTTTGAATTATCAGAATTGTCTTTCAGATAAGTTTCCAGGAAGGCTCTTGCATGCTCAAACTTATTATTTTCCGCATGCATGATACCCATATAAAGATAAATTTTATCAGGAAATTCCTCACCAGATTCAATCAAAGCATTGAATTCAACCATGGCTTTACTGAATTTGCCGAGATTGTATGCTTTCATTCCTCTTACGTAGTGAGGTGAGACCTTCTTTCTGGGCTTGCGATCTTCGAGCTCAACCGTGGGCAGATCAAGATCGAGGCCTGGCAGTGCCGGCTCAGCTTTTGCATTAGAGGGAACTTCCATTTCCGGAAGATCCATCTGCAGGTCGGGAGATTCAGTTGCGCCTTCAGAAAGGGAAATATCCGGGGTCGAAAGGTCAAGATCGGGCATTTCAGCAGTACTGACGGGCTTTTCGACGACCGGAGGCGGCACTGGCTTTTCTTCTATAGCGATGGTTTCAAGACTTTTCATCAGGGGCTCGGGAATCGCTTCGCCCAGTGAAAGAATCTCAAGGCAGGCATCAATCGATGGTGCCAGTGCCGAAATCTGATTTTCAAAACGTGACTGGGAAAACCTTTCAATCAGATCTTCAAGAATTTTCTTTTCGCCGGCCTTAACCAGAACTTCAGTCAGCAGGCGAATAACCTTGGGGTCTCTCTGGTCAAGTCTTGGAGCAATCGATTTTACCCCGGAAACCCCGCCAATAGCTGCCATTGCCCCGAGCAAAGCCTTAACCACCTGATGGCGACGATCTTTAACGTGAAGCTTTAGTGAACTCATGGCTTCCTGAGTCGGATGTGAAGCAAAGAAATTCATGCATGATTCAAGATTGGGTGCAGCCCGTTCGGTTTTAAGCAATGCAAGAATCTTGGCATCAGGAAAGTTTTTTATGCGACAGGCCATGTCGATGGCGTGTTTTCTGATCCATTTGTTGTTGTCAGATAAAGCCTGATCGACCTGTGAACAGACAAATTCATTGGGGAAATTCCGCAATGACTGCACCATTCTCTTGCGCACTGCCTCATTCTGGTCGATTACCAGCTTGGTTGCCAGATCTTCATAGCCTGCTGACGGAATCATGCCGAGAATAAAGGCCGCGCTACGTCTAAGCTGCACGTCATTTGACTCAACCATCTCTTTAATTTCTGGCTTGATCTTTTCAGGGTCACTTTTTGCTATTGCAAGAATCGCATTTGCTCTGATGCGGTTATTAGGATCGCGTAGAAATGGCTCGATTCTTGATCTGATCTCTTTTTCCGGAAGATTGAGATTACCGATGGCTTCGATTGAATTTGCTTTCAGGCGTGCATCTCTGGCCTTGATACCCTCATCAAAAATGCTGATCAGGGTTACACTTTTAAACCTTGCGAGGAACGATACCATCAAGGCTTTTCGCCGAAGATCTTCATCCTGGTGAAATTTTTCGGTGAGAATAGGAATAGTTTCATGCTCACGCATGATACAAAGCAGACGCAGAATATTCATCGATATCCATTCGTCGGGGTCGGAAATGAAGTTACACATTGCCAGCGCCGCATCTTTGCCACCGATACTGTAAAGACCATAAGCGGCCTGAAAGCGCACCTGACGGTCTTCGTCCTTCAAAAATTCAGCCAGTCGGGAAACAGATGCCGGCTTTTTCTTGAGTCCAAGCTGCTCTACAATAATATCACGGTGAGGAGTTCGATAATCATTAAGCTTATCGTAGAAAAACTGTTCTATTTCTTCGCTGTCGAAGCGGGCTCCGGCGAGTATGGCATCTTCAAGATCAAGGTGGTTTTGCAGGTAACTGAAAACCGTGCCTTCAAACTGTGCCAGCCGGGTATTGGCAAGCATCATCACCAGCCTTGCCCTGACCTCTTCGCTGATTTCAATACCCATGGAATTGCTTATGGCAGCAGCCACTTTCTCGCGATAATCATTGATTCGTTTTTGTGCTATTTCGTTCATTCTTCAATCTCCTGCAATAGAGATTTGACCAGAGCCTGATCGACCCCTTCGTCTCTAATAAGCTTTTCGAGAGATTCTTTCAGGGTTACACAGCCTTCACGTTTGGCCATCATCATTGAAGTGTTGAGCTGATTGTATTTCTTTTCCCTGATCAGGTTCCGCATGGCTGAGTTAACCACCATCAGTTCATAAGCCACTTTGGGCGGCTGGAAAGGATCGACCGATGGAACCAGCATCTGCGAAAAGATGCCGATCAGACTGAGGCTGAGCTGCCCTCTCGCTTCTTCCTGTTTTCCTGGAGGATACATACTGACGATGTGCTCGATCGTCTGGGCGGCACCCATGGTCGGCAGGGAGGAAAGCACCAGATGTCCGGTTTCAGCGGCCATCAGGGCCTGCTCGATAATGGCCCGTTCTTTCAATTCACCGATAATCATGACATCAGGGTCTTCGCGCAATGAGTTGGTCAGCGCGTCTGAATACGAACCGATCATTTTACCGATCTCGACCTGGGTGAATACTGCCTGATGAGGTGAATAAATAATCTCGATCGGCGCTTCCATGGTGATGATGTGCCGGGCAAAACGACGATTGATCGCATCTGCCATTGCG
>JBMOKV010000656.1:0-4929 GCA_049325495.1 Candidatus Rifleibacteriota bacterium
TCCGATCGAGAAAAAATCCCGCGAAGATCAGGCTATTTCTGCCTATGAGAAGGGTTACAACTACTACCGTCGTGGATTGTTCAAAAACGCGGAAGATTCTTTCATTGAAGCTCTGAAACTGGAACCCAACCTGATTAAGGCACATTACTGGCTGGGCAAGCTTTATCGGGAAAGTGGGCGACTTGAGAGCGCAATCTTCCACTGGGAAGAAGTTGAGCGGCTAAACGAGCTGATCAGGAACCGGCGCATTGCCCTTTCAATAGAAGACAACGAGTACCCGGCCATGTCTCAAACCTTGCGGGCAGTTCAAATGAAAGAAGAAGCGGGAAAACTTTTTGAAAAAGGCGTTTACCTTCTCGACAAAGGGCACTGGGACGGAGCGGAAGTCGAACTGCGAGAAGCTGTCAGTCTGTATCCGGCCAACCATAAATATCTTATCACTCTGGCAAGAGTTTTGTGGGATAAAGGGGAAAAAGCCGCCAGCGTGAAATTTTACCGCGATCTGCTCAGTCTGCGTGACGTGAGCTACGATGATTTCAGAGAAGGCATCGAACGCATGTTCAAAGCAGAAATGGATTACGTTGCCGCACCCCTCATACTTGAAAACAAATTACGATTTGCCGATTTTCCCGGGTTTACTGAGATATGTAACCGGTTTGCCCGCGAAAATACCCCTGACATTGTTGCGGCAGGCAAGGTTGTAAACCGCATGTCAAGCCAGGTAGTGATAAATATCGGGCAACAGGACGGCATCGGCCTTTCCGATGAATACAGCCTGAATTTGCGCTCATTTATTCCAGGCAAGCCCGTTGTGGATCCAGATACGGGCAAGGTTATCGGGCGTGCACCCGATCAACCAACTGCCGATCTGATGATTACCAAAGTTAACAGACAATCAAGCTGGGCTCTGATAAGACGCGAAATGGGCCCGGGAGTGAAAGCAGGTGACCTGATTGAAATCAAAAAAACAGTCCGCTGATGGAATCAAAATAATTGCGGCCAACCGAAAAGCACATCATGATTACTTCATCGTCGAGAAACTCGAGGTCGGAATCGCTCTTGTCGGGTCCGAATTGCGGCCCTGTCGTGAAGGCAGGGTAACTCTCAAAGATTCATACGTTGAAGAAGAGGCCGGACAACTCTGGCTTTACGACATGCACATAGGTTCAAACCAATTTTCAAACAGACTCGACCATGAAGCTGAGCGAAAAAGAAGACTGCTTGCCCACAAGAATGAGATTCTCAAACTTGGCCAGAAAGTAAGAACCTCCGGCATGACCATGGTTCCATTAAAAATTTATTTTAAACAAGGCCGCATAAAACTTGAAATTGCTCTAGTAAAAGGCAAGGCCAAGTATGACAAGCGTGAAAGCATTGCGAAAAAAGATGCCCAGAGAGATATTGCCAGAGAGCTCGGAGGAAGATACTGAATGAATGCTTGCCGAGGTTTTTTCAAATTTCTATTTGTCGCATTTATATTAATTTCTGGCTCAGCATACGGCCAGGATGGATTCATCAGCGCCCGCGACTTTGCTGAATCTCAGGGAATTTCATACCAGTGGTTTCCAATTCAGAAAATGCTGGTAATGAGAAAAGGTCTGAAATCAGTAAAACTCACGGTTAATGATACCCGTGCAACGGTAGGCGACCGGGATGTGACTCTACCGGCCACACCGGTTATAAGAGACGGCCAGATAATGGTTCCGGCTGCTGCGGTCATCAGATTGTTCCAGGGTGAGTTGAATACGGATCCGGTAAAAACAACCCCCCCGGCGATTCAGCCGGCAGTAACTGAGCCGCAGATAACTGTTCAAACAACCCCTGAACCACAGCCGCAACAGAACCTCAATACGGCACCTCCAGTTGTAAGACCTCCGCCGCCTCAGCCTCCGGTTGAAGCGATCGAGGAAGATCCAGTCGGAGCCGTTCTGGTGGCATTAAGGCATTCGTCCCGCGAAGATCATACCAGAATAGTACTTGAATTCAGCCAGCCGATAACTTACAAAACTGAGATGAGCGGGGATAACTTTCGCCTCAGCATTAACGGCTGTCGAAATCTTGTTCCGACCAAGCGCACCAATCCGGTGGGGCGTGACATAAAAAAGCTCGACATCAACAGTGGCCCGGAAAGAAGCGGACTAATCCTTAATTTTACCACCGCACAGAGCAAAAAATCACCGATCATTGAAACGGTTGCAAACCCATTTAGAATGATAGTTTCCTTCTATTCGGACCCGGATGCAATTGTTGCAACCGCGCCGGCCGAGTTGCCGCCCGCAACCGTTACTGCTGTCGTAACTCCGGCAATTGTTAAACCAGTCGAAACTGAAAAGCCTGTAGTTAAAGAAACCCCACCGGAAATAAATATTGAAATTCCTCTTGAAAAGCTGGCAAACGAATCTTTCAAAGGCCGAACCGTTGTTATCGATCCAGGACATGGTGGCAGTGATCATGGCTATACCCATCCAGGCAGAATGCCGGAAAAGGAAATTACCCTTTCTGTAGCCCGTAAGCTCCAGAATTCTTTGGAAAAAATCGGTTTAAATGCTGTTTTGATTCGCGATGCCGACATTGATATGCCGCAATCGCAGCGCATATCAGTGGCCAATCGTCATGGCTCGGATCTGATAGTTTCTCTGCATACCGGCTCAACAAAGTCTGAATCAAAAGCAGGTATTGCCTGTTTTGTCTATAGCAAATCCGGCACCGAAGTTCCCGGCGAGGAAGTAGTTCTAACCGAATCGGCCGTTTATCGTGAATGGGTTGGCAAAACCAGATTTGATCTGTCATCATTTCTTGCAAAAAGAATAAATGAACGTTTGAAAAATCAGCTCAAGGCAGAAAGCCGTGGGGTTAAACAATTGCCCCTGCTGCCACTGAAATTTCTCGTTAACCCGGCAGTTCTCGTCGAAGTCGGTGTCCTTTCCGACCCGACCGAAGGAAAAAATCTGCTCAGCAGCAAATACCATGAAGCAATCGCCGCAGCTATCACAAACGGCGTCGTTGATTTCTTCAATGGCATAGTAATCAAGCCCTGAGGTATTCAAATGGCAGCCACAAAAAGCAAAAGACATAACCAGGAAACGATTTTATTCATTCTAATGGGCCTGATCGTTGTTGGGCTCATTGTCTCGGGCTACTTTCTCTTCGTAAAGAAAATTTTGCCCGAACTGGCATCAACCCCGTCTCAAGATCCTTCTGCTGCAATTCAGACTTCGCCGGCAAAAGACGAAGCAGCAGCCGCAGCAGCTTTTATTCCAGACGACGAAGCCCAGGTGCTCACACTTTATTTTCCGAAAAAAATCGGAGACAGTTTCAGGTCAGAACTTCGCAAAGTCAGACAAAAAAAGATGCTGTCTGCTCAAGCCAGACAAATTGTGGAAGAGCTGCTCAAGGGTCCAACCAGCTCAGATCTTTATTCGCCATTTCCTGAAGGGACCGGATTGCGTGGAATATTCTTCGATGCAGGCACATTCTTCGTCGACCTTTCAATGGAATTTGCTAAAATCAGCAGCTCAGGGGCCGTGGAAGAAGTGCTGGCAGTTTATTCACTGGTAAACTCATTAACCGAAATCGATCCCAAGGCTAAGGTAAGAATATTGATTAACGGCATTGAACCCGTCGGAGACAGCGGTCACGTAGATATGGCAGGTACAATGACTCGACTTCCAGAAATGATTTCAGAATAACCGGAAAAATTATAAAAAAAAAAGCTGCCACAAATTGGCAGCTTTTTCTATTTTCTTTTTTTTACCCGCCCCAGGTAGAGGTTGCAGTTCCGTGGTAACTGCAGGTTACCTTCTTACCGTAAGCATCGGATTCAAAAGGCACAAACTGATAAGATTTGCTCGAGCCGGTTGACGGACAAACAGGCAGGCGCTTCTGGGCCAGGTAGGGTTTGAGTTCATCCATGCTATCTGGATAATGGCGATTTTCGATGTTATAAAGTTCGGTAGTTCTGGTCAACAGAGCGGAGAATTCGAAACACTTACTCTGTTTGGCCCGTTCACGAACTTCACGAAAGTGAGGAAGAGCCATGGCAGCAAGAATGCCGATGATTGCGATGACAATCATCAATTCAATCAAAGTAAAACCTTTAGTGATTTTTTTCATAATAACCCTCTGTCTCGATTATACAACCATGAGAAATATTTTGCAAATTAATTGTTAATCGATTACTATATCTTAAAGACTAAAAAGGATAGTTCTAGGTGTTTATGGTTAAAAGAAAATCGCTATTTGTTTTATTGTTGGCAACAGCGCTGACCACTGGCTGTGTTCCCGTTAAGTTTCAGTTCGACCAGGAATTTGGCGGCTCAGGCTCTTCCAAAGGGCAGTTCTTAAGTGCGACCAACCTTGAACTGAACAAGCATGGCGACCTGGTTGTGGGTGATAATGGCAACAGCCGTTATCAGGTTATCAGGGCCGACGGGTCAGTGAAACTGATGGCCGGAGAAGCGGGTCGTGATGGTTATAAACTGCTTGGAATGAGCGGCATCGGAGTTAATTCTCTGACCGATGATGTCTGGGTATGTGATCAGCGCGGCAATAAGATCGTCAGATTCGACCCTGATGGCAATCCAAACATGAAGGTAACCGCCCAGGTTAAGTACCCGATGGATGTTGCGCTCGACCGCAATGGCGATGCCTATGTCATCATGGCCAAGAACCCCAAGATTCATAAATACACGTCTGAAGGCCAGTTCATTGAAGCAATCGGTGGAACCGGCAAAACCGCGCTCATTTTCCCCACTTCGATTCTAATCAACGACAGCAACATTTTCGTTTCTGACTACGGTGGAAAGAGAATTCTCAAGCTCGACAAAAGCGGAAATTTCGTTTCTGAATTCAAAGAAAAGGGTGAATACGAAGAAATGAAGGGGCCGTCGAGCCTGCATATCGACAAAGACGGCAACATGTACATTCTCG
>JBMOKV010000657.1:0-4920 GCA_049325495.1 Candidatus Rifleibacteriota bacterium
ATGTCACCGCCCCATTGCGAACCAGGTTCGGAGTAGTTTCACGCATCGATTATTATACGGTTGATGAATTGACCAGATTGATTAAAACGGTTGCCAATCGGCTGCAGTATCCGGTTGATGAACATGCAGCCGAAGAAATCGCGCGACGCTCCAGAGGCACACCGAGAGTGGCAATTCGGCTTTTCAAGCGCATGCGTGATGTTGCCCAGGTAAACCGCCAGCCCAGTGTTAACCGCAATACGGTCGAAACCGGCATGAATATGCTGCAGGTCGATCGCATGGGTCTCGATTATATTGACCGAAAGATTCTCGAAGTATTGCTTAAACGCTTTGATGGGGGCCCCGTAAGTCTCGACACCCTAGCGGTTTCGGTCGGTGAAGAAGCAGACACCATTTACGATGTCTACGAAAGCTTTCTGATCCAGATCGGCTTTCTGGCAAGGACTGGCAGAGGCCGCATCGCAACAAGATCGGCATACGAATACCTGGGGTTGAAGCCCCCTGAAACCTTAAGCCGTGCTGAAGAGCAGCTGAAACTTTTTGATTAAACGATATGAATACTACAGATCAAGGTCTAACCCCACTATTACAGCAATACAAAGACATCAAGGCAACCAATCCCTCTGCAGTATTGCTTTTCAGGTGCGGCGACTTTTACGAAACCTTTTTTGAAGATGCGGTTCTGGTTTCACAGGAACTGCAGATTACCCTGACAGCACGCGGCAAACACAGCGGCAACCCGGTTCCACTGGCAGGAGTTCCTTATCACAGCATCGATGGTTACATTGCCAAGCTGGTTCATAAGGGTTATACCGTAGCGATCTGCGAACAGGTCGAAGACCCGAAAAAAGCCAAGGGACTGGTAAAACGCGAAGTTGTTCGCATCATCACCCCGGGAACGGTTACCGACCCCCAGATGCTCGAAGAAAACAGCAATAATTATCTTTCGGCATTTGCCTGGCACAACGACCGCTTCTGCCTGGCATCGGTTGAACTGAGCACCGGAGAGTTCATTTTTACAAGCGGTGACAGTGTTGAAGCAAGAATGCTCACCGAAGAATTTACCCGGTTGCGCCCACGTGAAATTCTGGTTTTATCAGATAACCCGGAGATTGAGTTTGAAGAAAAGCCGTGGCAGTTGATAAAGACCGAAGTAAGAGCGGCAAAAATCAGCGACCGGGAAGCCATAGATTCGCTTTCCCGTTTGTTTCCGGGCGAGCACCGTGCCAGATTTCTCGCCCTGCCCTCTTTGTCACTGAAAACCATGGGAATTTTGTGCGAGCACCTGCTCGACACCCAGCGCTGCTCACTCAGTCACCTCAAATATCCATTTGAATACAAGCTGGGTGATGGCATGGTTCTCGACGAAGCAACCCTGCGAAACCTTGAGCTTCTGCCCGATGGCCGCGCCCAGAATCTTGGCGGAACACTTTTTGAAGTTATCAATCGCAGCAAAACCAGCATGGGAGCCAGATTGCTGAAGAAATGGCTGCTTAAACCGCTTATTCAGCTCGAGTCGGTTAAAGCCAGGCAGAAGCTGGTAGAGAGCTTTTTTCATAACCAGCTGATGCTTGCCGAAACCCGCGAAACGCTCAAGAATACTCCTGATCTTGAGAGAATTCTGAGCAAGATCGTTCTCGGCAGCAGGAACCCCAGAGATGTTCAGGCCATCGCCCGTGGTCTTGAAAAAATTCCGCACCTGCAGTCCATTATCGATGACCCTGGTCTCGAAAGTCTCAAGAACCGGTTCATCGACCTCTCACAGCTGGTGAAATTGATTGGTGAAAAGCTTAAAGAAGATCTTCCTGCTGCAGTGGCCGATGGGGGCTTCATCAACGATGGAGTCAATTCTGAACTCGATGAGCTCAGAAACCTGATGCGTGATGGCGATGCCTGGTTGAAACGCTTTGAAGAGCAGGAAAAAGCCAGCACCGGCATCAAAACCTTAAAAGTTAAGAAGAACAGCGTTTTCGGATATTTCATCGAAATTTCCAAAAGCCTTACCGAGCAGGCTCCGGGTCATTACATACGCAAACAAACCCTGACTTCAGGTGAACGCTACATTACCGCCGAACTGAAAGATTACGAAAGCAAGGCGTTTTCAGCAAACGACAAGGCTCTGGCCATAGAGAAAGAGATTTTCGAAGAACTGGTCGGGCAGGTAACCGCCATGGTAAGTGAAATCCAGACCAATGCCGAGCTTATTGCCAATGTCGACGTGCTTTCGGCTCTGGCTCAGCTGGCACATGATCAGCAGTACGTATTGCCGGAAGTGAACAATGGTTCGACAATAAAAATCGTCAATGGCCGCCATCCAGTGGTAGAAGCATTTCTTGAAAAGGGCGACTTCACTCCCAATGACCTGCTGCTCGACTCAAGCCGTTGTCAGGCGATTATCACCGGCCCGAACATGGCGGGTAAATCCACGTATCTGCGTCAAGCCGCCCTGATAGTTCTGCTCGCTCAAACCGGGTCTTTTGTTCCCGCTGATTCTGCCGAAATAGGCATCGTCGACCGCGTATTCACCCGGGTTGGAGCTTCAGACAACCTGATTCGCGGCCAGTCAACCTTCATGGTCGAAATGATGGAAGCTTCGGCAATATTGAAAAACGCCGGCCCGCGCAGTCTGCTCATTCTCGACGAGATTGGGCGCGGCACCTCAACTTTCGACGGCCTTTCCCTGGCCTGGTCGATTCTTGAATACATCAACCGTGAAATTAAGGCACGAACGCTTTTTGCAACCCATTATCACGAACTAACCGATCTTGATTCGGTTCATCCCGGGGTTTTCAATCTAAATGTCGGGGTCAGTGCCAATGAAAAAACAGGTGAAATGGTGTTTCTGCACAAAATTCACGAGGGCCCGTCGAGCAAATCATACGGAATAGAAGTGGCGCGCCTGGCCGGCCTGCCTGGCCATGTCATCGACCGGGCCAAGGAAATTCTTTTCGAGCTTGAAAAATCAGAACAGGAAGAATTGGGAAGAGTTACCCGGTCACTGCGCCATTCGGCCCAACCACACCAGCTAAGCCTCTTTTCACCGACCAACGAGGTGGTTGATACTTTGCGGCAGATAAACATTGGCAATACTACTCCGCTCGAGGCACTTAATCTGCTGAGCCGATTGAAGGAAATGGCCAATGAATGAGGATTTCTGGGGCCCGATTTTTGCCAGACTTCACGAGAGAATTGACCTTCTCGAAATGATCTGCGATGACACCCCGGATTCTGAACTGCTGAGTTGGATAAAACCAAATCCCCTTCTGTGGAGTCGTTGTGGCCGTTACATGCAGCGCAAGAAAATCGGCAACCGTAAAGGGCTGGTCGCTGACCTGCTGAAATTTGCCGAGAAAGACCAATCATTACGAAAGCTGATTTTTTTCAACTGGGTAGAAAAAAATAAGCAGGCAATGAGCTTTTTTTCAGTCAAAGCAGAGCCTGAAACCTTTTTAAAGCTGGCACAAGGTGAATTCGGATCAGCAAAAAAAGTCAGAATCATTGCAGAAATTGAGCCAAGACCAGGTTTACAGGAAAAATACGGGGAAATTCTCGCCGGATTTTCTCAAAAGCAGGATGAAAATTTGCAGGAATCGCCGGAAAAAAAACCACAGGCAGAAGAAGTCACACCTGCGGCCTCTACAGGATTTATCAACAATTTGAAGCATGAATTGAAAGAGCTGCAGCAGCTATATAACCGTCGCGCTTCTGAAATTGCCGGACTTCAGAACGCCCTGAGCGAAAGAGACCGAAAAAATGACGGGCTTTTACGAGAAAAAGCACAACTGGAAGAGCTGCTCCAAAAATTTCAATCGGCGGCCCTCACGTCATCGGCAGACCAGGTTGAAGACCAGCAGTCGGCGAAACAGCGCGAGAACGAATTGGGTTTGACGGTTTTTAAGCTTTCTCAGCAGGTTGAGGCGTTAGCAAAAGAAAAAAAAGAACTCGGCGAAAGACTTGCCAGAATAGAATCGGCGATGGCTCTGGTAAATGATGAAAACCGATGTTTGAAAGAAGCGATCAACGATCAGAGCGATAACAACAGAAAGATAGAGACCCTGAAACAGTTGATCTCAAATAGAGAACAGAAAAACGCCAAGAAAAAATGGTCGGGACAGCTACTCTGCCTGGCAGAAGAGCATTCCAACTGGTATCTGTCGAGTTTTGGCGGTGACCTGCTTGCAATTACCGCTGAAAAAGTCCGAGAAGCGGATGCCTGTCAGTTTGAGTTCTGCTGTGCTTACCTTGACGCCAACGAAGAAATAGTCAATCTTGAGAGCCTTGAGGCAGAAAAGCAGCATAAAGTCGGTTTCATAAAAATTGAGGGTGAAGATTGCTTTCTTTGTGATGGCGAAAAGGAATACCCCATCCAGGTTGATCTGCGACTCAATGACACCACCAGACCCTGCCGTGGCATTTTTCTCAACGAATTCAATGACCGCCCGGCGGGAATTTATGAACTTTTCCCGGTAAATCTGCCGGTTGAATCGAAGCTGAGCGAACCAACCGCCCAAAAAAGGAAAGATATTAAAGATGCTGGCCAGACTGCAAAACTGGAAGAAAAATTTGACTTTGGCGGACGCAAAGTTCTGCTGGTGGGTGGCGACTACGTTGCCAACGATTACCAGCGAATTTTTGAACAGCACAATCTTAAAATAACTAATATAAGCGGATTTTCCGGGGCTGGTCAATTTCGCAACGGCACTCAAAGCTTCGATCTGATTGCGATCATTCTACGGCAGGTATCGCATACGACTTTAAGGGAAATGGTAAAAACTGCAAAAAAATTTCAAACCCCTGTTATTTACTGCAAAAAACGTGGTGTTTCAGGCCTTTTGCAGGAATTCAAAGCCTGGTTCAAGCTCTGAGTCCAACTTGATCTAGAAAATTTCTTTTCCAGCCGCCCTGATTCCAGTTTACAAA
>JBMOKV010000658.1:0-37093 GCA_049325495.1 Candidatus Rifleibacteriota bacterium
ATGCGGTCACGATCACGCCCACGATCCCAAAAGTTCGGCTGGAGACCTGGATGGTGGTTTAGCGGCACCACAAATGCCCAATTCGCATAAGAGGCCTCAA
The DNA here is from genome assembly GCA_049325495.1 of Candidatus Rifleibacteriota bacterium. Taxonomy (GTDB): domain Bacteria; phylum Muiribacteriota; class Ozemobacteria; order Ozemobacterales; family Ozemobacteraceae; genus DYKG01. The sequence continues at coordinate 101 of JBMOKV010000658.1, forward strand.
CTTATTGCCAGAATTCATCAGGCTTTGATTCATGGGGGTCAGGATTTTCTTGAAGTAGCATGTTTTCTGGTGGCCGGCGCTTTTTTTGCGGCGGCAGCACAGACCTTTGTTAACCGGCAGCTGATTACTCAGGTTATGTCGGAAAACTGGCTGGCGATAATAATTATGATGGCGCTGGCTGTGGCTTTGAATCTCTGTTCCGAAGCAGACGCTTTCGTTGCTGCATCTTTCCGCCACATGGTCGGGGTTCCCGGGCAGCTTGGTTTTCTTGTTCTTGGGCCAATGTTTGATTTAAAACTGTTCTTCATGTATTTCAGCATATTTTCGCGAAGAACCGCAATAATTCTGGCAATTTCCACAATTCTGACCGTTTATCTTCTGGTATGGCTCACTTCCTTTTTAATTGGAGGTATGAGCGTATGAGAAGCAGAATGCCAAGCTTCAGTCACATTCTATCATGGACTGTTTTTCTTTTCTGGTCAGGAGTTTTCGCAATTTTCTATTTTTCCGGCGATTACGTTGACTTTCTGAATCCCCAGTTTTCCTGGCTGGTTTTGATGGCTTTCATTCTCAACCTGGTTTTCTTTGTTGCCCTTTTTACATCGCCGGGCAACGCGGTTTCTCATCACCATCATCATCATGCCCAGCATGGAAGCATTGATCTGGTGCGTCTTATGATCCTGCTTGCGCCAATTCTCTATGTTGCTGGATTCGAGTCGGGAAATCTTGGCAGCTATGCCTTTGAAAAGCGGGCGATAAATGTGGCAAAAATCGACGATAATGCCAGGAATATGGCCAGGAATATGGATATTCCCGGCGATCTTAAATATTACGACATGCTGGTTGCGTCAGTTGCCCAGCGCCTGCCGAATCAGGTTTCTTTGATCGATATCCATGCTGACTTTGAAAAACTGGTGGGCAGCAAAATTCAAACCCGCGGCATGTTGATCTCTGATGGCCCCGGTGTTCCACCTGGAAAATTAGTGATTTTCCGCTTCGTCATGGTCTGCTGTGTTGCCGATGCTCAACCAGTCGCCGTGGTGGTTAACGGGAAACGCCCGGAAAATATTGCCAACGAGAGATGGGTCGAAGTTGAGGGAATTCTGGAAAAAACTGAAATAGAAGGCAACCCCGCAGCTGTTATCAATGCTGACCGCATTGTTCCCGCTCCTGTACCTGAAAATCCTTACCTGACTCCCAGAATTCGCTGAGCCTGAAACTGTATGAAGTTTTTGCTGGCAAGAATTAAAACTGGCATTGAATATAGGCTAAGTTCGTGCTATTATCGGTTCCTTTGGAGACAGTCTGGTGATTTTTCAATTATTAAGATCATTACTGGTTTTGACCGGCACCCTGGTGGGTGTTTCGGTGGGTTACGCCATTTCTTCAAAATACCCGGGCCTTATTGAGCTCGAAAACCCAGAACTGACTCTGGCAGCGCTTTTAGGCTTTATCGGCTACCTCTTTTGTTCGATTGCCGGTCGGGAACTGCAGACCTGGCTCGAAGCCGAACTCGAAAGCACCAACAGCATGGAACTGGCCTGGAGCGGGCTGGGAATTCTTTTCGGTCTGATCAGCGCCAATCTTCTTTTTATTCCGGTGTATTTCATCATGTACAAAGGATATGGCGACATCAAATTCGATAATAAATACCTCGATGCCCTGATTCCCATGTTTCATCTTGTTATCCCGCTGGCTTTCAATCTTTTGTTTGCTTTTATCGGAATGAAGGTTATTCTCCGATACCGACGATTGCAAGCCAGGTTGAGCGAAACTGCAAACGGTGCCCGGCCCAAAATTGCCGACACCAGCATGATAATCGATGGGCGCTTTTCCGACCTTTTCCGACTTGGCTTTCTTGAAGGAGATATTATCATTCCACGATTCGTCATCAATGAACTGCAGTTTCTCGCCGATTCATCCGATGAGCTCAAGCGCAGCAAGGGCCGCAAAGGCCTTAACAGCCTCAATCAGCTGAAAAATGAATTTCCTGATCATATCGTCATTGCCGAAAAAGAATACCCTGAAATTGCGGAAGTTGATGCCAAGCTGGTAAAAATGGCAGGCGAAATGAAAGCTGTAATGCTGACCCAGGACTACAATCTTAAAAAAGTCGCCGAACTCGATCAGGTTTCGGTGCTCAATCTCAACGACCTTGCGAATGCCCTCAAACCGATCTTTATCAGCGGTGAGGACATTGAAGTAAAAATAGTAAAAAAGGGAAAGGAACAGTGCCAGGGTGTTGGCTTTCTATCGGATGGAACCATGGTTGTAATAGAGGATGGAGGAGACCATGTCGGCCAGACCGTGAAAACAACAGTCAGCAATATTCTGCAGACCGGCGCAGGGCGCATGATTTTCTGCCGAATAGGAGACAAGAAGTAATTTCCCGGTAATTGGAGGAGTAAAAATGGGTATTCGGGTAAAAGACATCATGGACAGAAACCCGACCATCGTTGAACAGGATCAGACCGTTTTCGGGCTCAGAGAGATCGTTATTCTTCGCCAGCCTGAATGCATTCTGGTTACCGACGGCGACAAAAGACTGGTTGGAATTTTGACACCCTCGCATCTGGCAACTATTCCAGATGTTGATATTGACGAAAAAGTCACTGCGGTAATGGAAAAGAAGTTCCGTCGCGTCAATGCGAGCATGTCGGTGCGCGAAGCGGCGGCCATGCTTTCAGCCAGCGAACTTGAAGCTCTGCCGGTAGTTGATAACAATGACGATCTCGTTGGCGTTGTCACCTATAAAGACATTGTAAAAGATCTGGTTGAAGATCGTGAAGATCAGCTGTTAACACCGGAAAGCGCGGTAATTTACCTGTCGATGACCAAAGATTCAGAACAGGAAGAATACTGGTTGCAGAAGGTTAACAACAAAGGTTATCGTGCTGCCATCACCCAGGTTGGTGCCACTGCCGAAAAACTGCCGATCAAGCTGCGCGAAGCCACTATTGTTGCCGCAATTGCCCGATCGGTCATCAAGGAAGATTCACGCGAGAAATTTTCGGTGAGTAACGCAGTAAGAGATATATTCAGTCAGCTTTACACCATTAACCCAGGCTTGGGAGGTGGTTTTAAGGTTGCTATTGTGCGCGGTGAAGGCAGAATTGCCGTGGCCGCTTTCGGCCGCTGCGGCCATGCCCTTTCCAACGGTAATGAACAAATTTTCATGGGGAGCAACATTATTTAGTCATGTCAGAACAGGTCAGAGTCAGATTTGCGCCTTCTCCTACCGGTTATCTTCACGTTGGCGGTGCCCGCACCGCGCTTTTTAACTGGCTTTATGCCCGTAAAACCGGAGGCAAATTCATTTTGCGCATTGAAGACACCGATGTCGAACGCTCGACCCAGGAGGCCGTCGATGGCCTGCTGCGCGACATGAAATGGCTCGGCCTGACCTGGGATGAAGGCCCGGAAGTGGGCGGCCCTCACGGCCCCTATTTTCAGTCTCAGCGCCTGGAAATCTATCATCGCTATGCCCGGCAGCTTGTCGAAAAGGGGGCAGCTTACCCCTGCTTCTGCAGCGAAGAAGAACTTGAAACAAAGCGCCAGAAGGCGGAAGAAGAACATCGCAGCGTGCATTATGATGGAACCTGTCGCCGACTCAGCAAAGAAGAAGCCGAGCGCCGGGTTGCCGCCGGAGAACCCCACGTAATTCGCGTCAAGGTTCCCGAAAAAGACTATATTCTCGATGATCTGGTGCGTGGCAAGGTTGAATGGAAAGCCGAAACCCTCGGTGATTTCATCATTCTGCGCTCATCCGGCATGCCGGTTTATAACTTCTGCGTCGTTGCCGATGATGCTGATATGCAGATCAGCCATGTTGTCCGTGCCGAAGAACACCTGACCAATACCCATCGCCAGCTGATTCTCTACGAAGCACTGGGAATCAAACCCCCGGTTTTTGCCCACGCTTCGCTGATTCTCGGCGAAGATAAAACCAAACTGTCGAAACGCCATGGTGCGACTTCAGTGGGGCAATATGCCGAAAACGGCTTTCTGCGCGAGGCGATGATAAATTTTCTCGCCCTGCTTGGCTGGAACGAAGGCACCGACCGGGAAATATACAGCGTTGAAGAGCTCAAAGAACGCTTTTCTCTCGAAAGAATCAGCAAATCACCCGGAGTTTTCGATCATGCAAAACTGACCTGGATGAATGGCCAGCATTTGCGGGCCTTGCCGGTAGAGCAGCTGCTGCCAATGGTCGAGCCGCTGCTGAAAAAAGCCATGCCCGAAGAAGCAAGGCTGCAGAATCCTGAAATTCTGCGCAAGCTGGTCGAGCTGATTCAGATTAAAATGAATGTTTTAAATGATGCGGTAGAAGTTGCCCGCTCTTTCCTGCAGGCCGGCGAACCTGAAAATGATGAAGCCGCCGCCATGATCACTACCGAAAAATCACAGAAGCTTTTTGCGGCGCTGGCCGATGAATTCAGCCGCTGTGAGTGGGTGCGCGACGGCTATAACGCCGCCATTAAAGCCGCCGGTAAAACCGCCGAAGCCAAAGGCAAAGACCTGTTTATGCCGATTCGCGTAAAAATAACCGGCACCTGTCACGGCCCCGACCTGGTCGGCATTCTCGATGTGCTCGGCCGCGACGAAACCCTGAAAAGACTTAAATAAATTTTCAAAAGCTCCTTAACGGTTGCTGAGCCTCTCTTAGAGGTCGAAGCAACCATCGAAGAACCCATGAAAAAAAGAGGGACTGTCTCGCAAAACCATTGTGTTATCATGTGAGACAGTCCCAGGCTACTTTTGGGGTAGCAGGGGTGCAAAGTTGAATTCAGTCGCTCTGACTTAATTTGGCCAGAGCGTTTTCGGCGGCCATGACAATAGCGTTGTTGGCGGGGTAGAAAGTCTGCCAGGGCTGTGCAGAATAGCTGAATTGTGCAAGTTTTTTCAGGTCCAGCCCGTTTTGCAGGGCAAGACTTATGAGGTCGATTCTTTCGGCTACCGCTTCGTGACCGATAACCTGTCCGCCGAGAATTCTGCCGGTTTCAGCGTCGGCAACCAGTTTTACCTGCACCTTTCTGGCACCGGGCATGATTGGAAACCTGGAAGTTGTCTGCCCAAGCCCAACGACGGTTTTAAATCCGCGAGCTTTCGCCAGAGTTTCCGTAAAACCCGTTCCGCCTATTCGCAGTTCGCCTGCACAGGTGGCTGCGCCATTGAAGAAACCCTGATACTCAGCCTTCTTCCCGAGCATCGATCTGGCGGCAACTTTCGCCATGGGAACGGCATTTGTGGCTAGTTTTCCGCCGAGAGGCCTGCCATCAATGCCGCTCCAGTAATGCACGCAGTCGCCGGCAGCGTAAACCCCATCAATGCTTGTCTGCATCGATGAAGAAACATTTATACCGTCATTTGAAATTTCCAGACGGCTGTTGGAAAAAATTGTAAGGTCAGGCTTTACACCTACTGAAACAATTGAAAAATCATGATTTTCCTTAAGCTCGATGATTTTTCCGTTGGCAAGAACAACCTCTTTTACCGCTTTTTCACCTCTGAATTCTGCTAGCCCGGCGTTTCCATGCCAGATGATTCCGTGATGCGTCAGTTCCTCAAGAACAATTTTGCCGAAATCTTCATCGAGCATCGCCGAAAGAGGGTGGCCGGCCATATCAACCAGGTGCACTTCAAGACCGAGAGATTTCATGGCCTGAGCCTGCTCGATGCCGATGGCTCCTGCACCGATCACTACGACCTTTTTTGCACTATTTGCCGCTTTCTGAATTTTTTCCGTATCAGCAGCGGTTTTGACCGTGTAAATTCCCGGCAGGTCACGACCTGGTACCGGCGGCAAAAATGGAACGGCACCGGTAGCGATGAGCAGTTTGGAATACTCGATTACCTGCCCATTTTCAAGAGTTACCAGATGCCCGTCGAAATCAACCGATTTGACCCGGCTTCTAATAAGAGTTGCACCTGTTTCGGTAATCAGCTCGTCTTTTTTGGCGAGAGCCTGGCGTTCGATTACCCCTTCGATTACATAGGGTATGGCGCAGTAGATAACCGAGAATTCCTCAGGTCTGATCACGGTAACGCTTGATTCCGGGCGGTTTGCCCGTAGTATTCTGGTTGCCTGAATACCAACCGGTCCGCCTCCGATCACCAGATAAACGGTTTTGATTTTTTTCATGATTTCACCTCAGTTAAACGGGCAGGTTCCGGTAGTGCAGGTACTTTTATTTTCCTTTTCATTTACTTGAAATGAAGAGAAAAGCCTGGTTGTGTCGTTTGCCTGGCATTTTTCACAGGGATGCTCGTGCTTTTCGCCTGCTTTTTCGAGAAAAGTGGTTACGTGACCGCATTTTCTGCACTGGTAATCATAAAGTGGCATAAAGAAAACCTCCTGATTAATCAAAAATTTAAAACGCTTTTAATTCAAACAAGCTTTTGGTTTTGCAGGGGCGGGTTACTGCGCCCGCCCGCATTTTAAGACGTAACGCCCATTATTCAGCCATTCATCTGGCACAAATAATTTTTAAAACATGGCAATCAATCTTTTGCCAGCGGTGCGGGGGTGGCAAGAAGTCCGGCCAGCTTGGAGTAGCCGCCCATCAGAATGAAGATATCCTTGAATCCGAGAGAGCGCAGGGCAATGGCTGCCGCTGCCGAACGAGAACCCGAAGAGCAGACGACCAGAATTCTGCGGTCGTTAGGCAGCTTCTTGAGGCTTTCAGGTTTGAACAGCTCAGACACTGGAATAAGCATCTGATGCTTGAAGTTCATGCCGAAAATCGCGGTTTCTTCAGGTGTTCTAATGTCGAGGATCATGTATTCCTTGTATTCATCGAGCTTTTTTACGAATACTTCGGGGCTGATCAGATTAAGCCCTTTACCTGCGCCAGGACCGGTAACCGGTGCGAACAGGCTTTGATAATTACTCGCCAGATTTTCATCGAAGGCCTGAACGATTGGAACGGATACGAATGCGATCATTGCTACTGAAAATAAAATGAACTTTTTCAACGAAACGATTCTCCTTTGAAATTATATTGCTTTTGCCGGTTCAAACCGGGCTTTAAGACTGTAAACGAGGCCGTAGGCTGCGGGTAGAAATACTAGTGCCAGGCCGAGAGAATAAACCAGGCCGCCGATAACCCCGATGGCCATGGTAACCAGCATGTCCCCGCCTTCACCCATATTAAGAGCAAGGGGAAACAGGCCAAGAACGGTGGTAAGCTGTGTCATCAGAATCGGCCTGACTCTTGTCGGCGCCGCTTTTTGAATGGCTTCAAATGAACTCATGCCCTGCTGCCGGTATTCTTCAGCCAGTGAAAGCAGAACCACCCCCTGGGATGTTACGCCGCCCATCATGACCAGAACCCCGATCTGAACCGTTACGCCAATTGCATTGCCGGTAAGCCACAGGGCAAAGAATACGCCGGTCAAAGTCAACGGGATGTTGATGATGATCAGGCCCGGCAGAATGAACGATTCAAACTGTATGGCCAGAATGACGTAGGCAAACAGCAGAGCAAACCCGATAATCAAAGTCATTACCTTTTTGCTTTCAGCCATCAATCGTGCTTCACTGCCCATGGAATAACTTACGCCTGCGGGACGTTCAAGCTCTGATGCGGCTTTTTCAGCCAATGCCAGGCCTTCACCGGTAGATATGCCCACCGCATCGGCTCTGACGATAACCCTCATTACCTGGTCTTCACGTGAAATTTCGACCGGCCCAACCGCTCGATTGACCGTTGCTACATCTTTTATGAAGATCGGCTCACCGTTCTTCGTTTCAATTACCAGATTTTCAAGATCGGCTTTGCTTTTCAATGAAATTTCCGGAACCATAACGCGAATCGGATAATATTCAGAGCCGACGGCAAATTGAGTGGTGACCAGACCTTGAACGAGATTTTTCAGGGTTTCTGCTATTCTGGTAACCGAAAGTCCCACGACTGAGGCTTTGGCGCGGTCTACTTTAACCTGGTATTCAGGTTTGGTCATATCCATAGATAAGTTGACCCCCGAGAATCCATTGATTTTCATCATTTTTGCCGCGAGCTGTTCGGCAAATTCATATATTGCCAGAGGATCAGAGCCCTTGATGTTCACTTCGATATCCTGCTCGCCGACTTTGCGCATACCCTTGATTGGCATGGGCTTTACCGGCATTTTGGCAGCAGGAGTCTGCTTCTGAATTTTGCCGATAATCGGCCTGATCTTATCAACGAACTGCATCGTCGTCAGATTTCTTTGTGAACGGGGAACTAGTTGAATATTTAGATTGCCTTCATTGCCCACTTCAAGTGTGTATAGGCCGAATACACGACCGCCTGCAAGTCTGAAAATGCTCTCTATTTCCGACATTCCATGCAGCTCTTTCTCAGCTTTTTCAAGGATCTTTTCAACTTCGGCCACCGCCGTGCCGCTGGGGGTAACGAGCTTAACCATTACACGCCCGTCATCCAGTTTCGGCAGAAATTCCGAGCCGACCCGCCCGGCAAGAATCAAACCGGCACCAAACATGGCAAAAGCAATGAGGATTACCGAAATTTTGTTGTTCAAGCAAATGTTTAAAAATTTGGTATAAAATTTGATCTGGGTGTCGATTATCCAGTCGAACATCTGCACCAGTCGCCCGGCTTTTCCTTCTTTTTCTGAACGCAGCAGTCGGTCGGTAAGCAGCGGAGTGAAGGTTATTGCCACAAAAAGCGACAGCAGAACAACCCCGGCTACGACCATGACCAGTTCTTTGAACAACAGTGCCGACATGCCGGGTACGAAAACGAACGGCAGAAATATGGCAAGAAACGTCAGGGTCGATGCAACAATCGCTGAACCGACTTCGCTTACGCCACGGCTCGAATAATCTTTTACCCCTTCCGCTTTCAGTCTGGTGATGTTCTCCAATACAACGATTGAGTTGTCGAGTATGACCCCGAGGGCCACGACCAGACCTCCGAGAGAGAAGACGTTGATCGAAAAACCGGCAGCCTTCATCAGGCCAAAGTTAGCAACCAGGGTCAGAGGCAGTGCCAGAATCATGACGATTACCTGACGCCAGCGCCCAAGAAACAGATAAACCACCAGAATGACCAGAATTGCTGAAACTACAGCCGAATCGCGTACGCTGTTGATTGCGCCCATAACATAAGTGCTTTCGTCTTCCACAAAACCGAATTCGATACCTTCAGGAATGTCTTTTTTCAGCTCCTGAAGCATCTCTTTTACCCGGTTTGCAACCAGCACTGCATTGGCAGCATATTGCTTGAGCACCTTGAATTCTATACATGGCTTGCCGTTGAAATGAGTGCTGATTCGCATTTCTGCGTTTGAATCTTCGACCCTGGCAATATCTTTGATGAAGACTTCTTCTCCGCTCGGGCCATGGGTAACCACCACATTTTCTATTTCTTCAACACTGTTGAATTCGCCCATGGTGCGGGCAATGATTTCTCGTGATTCGACCGTGACCCGGCCTGCAAAAGTTTCCAGGTTCTCATCATAAAGCGCTTTGCTGACCTGCGCCGGAGAAATTCGATATGCCTGTAGGCGTTTGGGGTCAAGATGAATTCTGATTTCACGCTCAAGACCACCGACAACTTCGGCACCGGCTGAGCCTTCTACGGTCGCCAGACGGTCAACCAGCCAGTTTTCAGCCCAGTCGCGCAGCCACACCAGGTCGTGCTTGTCTGAAGTGATCATGACTTCAATGACTGGTAGCTGGGAGGGATCAGCTTTGATTACGATAGGCGGGTCCATCGACTTGGGCAATTTTTTTGTGACGCGTCCCATTGCGGCGACTACGTCTTGAAATGCCACTTCAACGTTGACTCCATAGGTAAAGTTGATCAGCAGGGTGTACATGCCCTCGATACTCGACGATTCGAGGTAATCGAGGCCATCTACCGTTGCGATGACTTCTTCGAGCGGGTCGGCAACGTTCGTTTCAATGTCGTCGGCGGTTGCGCCGCGCCACCAGGCGTGAATCTTAACCATCGGGTAAGAAATGTTGGGCAGGTAGTTTACATCGAGCAGAGTCAGGCTGAACAATCCGGTAACTGCTATGGCTATGGAAAGCACCGTCACGGCGACCGGTCGGGTCAGGGCAAGTTCGGTCAGTTTCATAGCTTGGCTTCTCCCTGTGACTGCTGGGTTTCAGGGGCCTTCTGGCCATTGCCCAGTATTTTTATTTCTGAGCCATTTTTGATGCTGCGGTTGCCCTCGGTAATTACCAGTTCACCGTCAGCAACTCCTTTTAAAACCTGAACCATCGTTTCATTTTCCAGGCCCGTTTCAATTTTTCTCATGATCGCACTGGTACCAGAAGCAACATAGACGATACGTTCGCCCCGAACTGTGCTCAAAATGGCGGCATCGGGAATAGCGAGGCATTCGCTGCTTTCAAGGTCTGCTTCGACTCTGGCAAACATTCCCGGAATCAGCTCGGGAGCATCGAGAACCCGGGCTTCAACCAGACGCGAACGTGAATCTTTGGCCAGCTCAGGGTAAACCTTGTTCACCACTGCTGAATAAATCTTTTCTGGATAGGCATCGAGTTTTACATTAACCGTAATGCCCGCTTTGATTTTTGCGGAACTGGATTCTGCCACGGCAAACCGAACCATGATCGATGAGGGATCATAAATCTCAATGAGCGGTGCTCGTGGTGTTGCCAGATCACCGGGGTTGATCTTTACTTTACTGATAATCCCGGAAAATGGCGCATTAATGATGCATTCCTGAAATTTTGCTTCTGCTATGCCGAGCCTCGCCTCGGCTTCGGCGACGGCCGCCCGTTGAATCCCGATAAATGTTCGGGTGGGACCGGATTTTAGCATTGACAGCTTTTCTCTGGCGGCAGCCAGGTCTGTTTGACACCTTACACTGTCAACTCTTGATTTTTCGGCAGCTTCTGCGGCGAGAGCGCCGCTTTTTACCAGGGCTTCTATTCTTGCATAATCCGCTTTGGCAAATTCTGCCGCCTGCTCTTTCTGTTTTACCAGCTCGGCTGCCTGTGAAATTTCTTCGTGACGGGTGCCGGCTGCAAGATCTGCAAGCTTGGCTTTGGCCACATCCAGAGCTGCTTTGGCCAGGTTGACTTCCTGGCGGTACAGAGGCCGGTCAATTTCTATGAGTTTTTGCCCTGCTTCGACCCGATCGCCTTCTTCCCATGGGCAGAAGCTGATGGGCCCTTCAACCGTTGCCTGAATGACTACCTGTTTATCAACAATGACGTTGCCTGTGGTGCTGATGCGGTTGTTCATGACGATTTTCCGGGCTTCTACTGTCTTGACTGCCGGCACCGGCTTTCCTTTTGCTGTTGCCGTCGCCTGGGATGATCTATTACAGCCGGTCTGCCCCACAACGAGAACTGTAAGCAAAAATACCGTTGCAAAATTTAAAAATTTCATTTAATTTCTCCTGCTGCCAGTTTGAGCTGGGCCACTGCAGTATTAAAATCAGCCAGTGCCCGGTAATGATTGGTCTGTGATTCTAGAAGGGCTGCCTGTGCGTCAAGTACGTCAACGATTACCCCCTTGCCGAAATCGTATTTTTCCTTCTCAATTCGATATGACTCCTGAGCCTGTTCGATTGCTTTCTCGGTAACCGCAATGCGGGCCCTGGTCGACTGGATATTGAGTCTCGCAACTTTCAGATCGAGTTGAATTTTAAGCATCAGTTTGCGCAACTGCTCTTCAAGCTTTTTAACCTTCTCGCTCTCACGGCGAACTGCTGAGTTGATTTGCCCCCCATCAAAAACCGGAAAGTTAGCGGTAACCATTATCTGGCCGGCTTCTTCAGATCGCCCGTCGCCGGGGGCCCCGGTCCAGCGGTTTCCGTATGAGCCTTTGAGAAAAACCTGGGGAACCCGCTCGGCTCTGGTTGCAGCAACGATTTTTCGCTGGGCTTCCAGTTTGCGGCTCAAAGCCAGATAATCGGGGCGGTTCTTCAACGCCTTCTCAAGAGTTTCTTCCGCCTGACCTTCTGCATATTCGACTGTCAGTTTGCCTGATATCAGACAGTCGGGGGAATCGGCACAACTGACCCCCATCATGTTAAGCAGTGCGGTACGCTGAACGTTAAGCATGTTTTTTTCTTTGATCAGGCGTTGTTCGATGTCAGCTAGTCTAACTTCAGTTCGCAGCAGATCGACCTTCGCTGCTTTTTGGGCATCAACGAATTCCTGAACCCGGTTTTGATGCTGTTTCATCGCGTCTTTCGAAAATTCAAGGGAATTGATGACTTCCTTCTGCCCGAGCATGCTGAAAAAAATGTTTGAAACACTGAAAATCAGCTCGTCTTTGCCCCTTTCAAAAGTGCTCTGTGAGGCTTCGGCCTGTAAACGGTTTGATTTGTGGCGGTTTTCCAGCCGATTTCCGGTAAAAATGGGAACTGACAATACCAGATCGCCAGACACGATGTCATCTATGTAGGGAATCCGGTCGCCGACCCGTCTGGGTTTGGTAATTGCCTGGTCGTCTATTGAGTGAAGAAAACCCAGTTCAGTTTTCAGTTCCGGCTTCATTTTTCCCCGGGAAATGCCTGCTTCTGCTTTTGCCGCTTCAACATCGGCGGCGAACTGTCCCAGGTCGGGATTGTATTTGAGAGAGAGCTCAATGCATTTTTCCAGGGTCAGGTCTTTTAATTCAGGACTTTCGGAAGCTGCAGTTTTGCCGCTCCCCTGAGCCGTCAGGCCACAAAATAGCAGAAAAACGATGGTTAAGATTAGACTTTGGTGTTGCTTTAGCATTTCGCCGCTCCTTACTCTTCAGAGAAATTGGTGCTAAGTGATTTAACTTGGCAGGAAAAAAAACTGTGCGCCGCATAGAACGCCATAATAGAGTGGCGACCGGGCACAGCGGGCCTTAAATCGTAACGATAAGAATGAAAATTATGTGATTAGTAAAAGTTGTCTTGAGAAAGCTTTTCCCTTAGTGATTCGAGATACTTATCAACGCATTTTTTGCAATAACCGCCCTTGCCGGAGGGTTGAAGAAAATTGTCGAAGTTCTCACGCCAGGCATCGCTGTTAACCTGATTCGCCTGGTTAAAAGCCATGAAACAGATAAAACGCTCAAGAACCGCGGGATTCAGCGCATGCTCCATCGTATGGGCTGCGCTTGCCGCAATTTCTTTGTCGAGAGCCAGAATCTTTTCGAGAAACTCGCGAAGAACCATGTTGCGCAAATGCAGTTTCTCGGCAATTTTTCTGCCTGTTTCGGTTAAAGTCGCTGCTTCATAGGGCTCGTAGTTGATCAGTTCTTTCTCTGCCAGGCTTTGTAGCGCCGCAGTTACAGTTGATTTTGCTACCAGTTGCATGTTCTTGATATCTCTGGATCGGGCTACACGCTTTTGCTTTTCCAGTCTATAAATTGTCAACAGATAATCTTCCAGGGTCGAACTTATAATTTCACTCATGTTGTACTTCCAGATAAAAAGTTTTACTAATCGAACTTTATACTATCCTTCGAACCTTGTCAAGTTTTTGGAAAAAAATCGGAATTTTTATCCTATTGCGCAGGGTTGACTTTGCTTGCCGCCCTCTCTATCATAAACCGCGAACAAATCAAGTTATGGAGCACTATCATGGCAGAACGTTACGATTTCAATACAGTCCAGCAGAAGTGGCAGCCGAAATGGCGCGAAATGGGGCTTTACAAAACCTCTGACGATCGCAGCCGACCCAAATTTTACTGTCTCGATTTCTTTCCGTATCCTTCTGGTAACGGGCTTTCAGTCGGCCACCTGCGTAACTATGTTCCCACTGATGTAATCTCTCGCATGAAACGCATGCAGGGTTTCAACGTTCTGCACCCCATGGGCTGGGATGCCTTCGGCCTGCCCGCCGAAAATTTCGCCATAAAAATGGGAGTTCACCCCGCAGAAACCACCGCTAAAAATGCGGCAAACTATCGACGGCAGCTCACTCTGGCCGAATGTTCCTACGACTGGGACCGGGAAATAAACTCCACCGACCCCGATTATTATAAATGGACCCAGTGGTTCTTCTTATTGCTGCACAAACGTGGCCTCGCCTATAAAGCGACCGGAGCCCAGTGGTGGTGCCCCGATTGCCGCACCATTCTTGCTAACGAACAGGTTGAGCAGGGCCTGTGCTGGCGCTGCGAGTCGCAGGTTGAAAAGAAAGACCTGAATCAGTGGTTTTTCAAAATCACCGATTACGCCGACCGTCTGATCGACGATCTCAAGACCGTCGACTGGCCGGACCGCATCAAGAAAATGCAGGAAAACTGGATCGGAAAAAGCATTGGTGCCGAAGCAAATTTTAAAGGTATTGACCCGGTAAATGGTCAGCAACATGATATTCCCATTTTTACCACCCGCGTCGATACGATTTTTGGCGTCACTTTCATGACTCTTGCTCCCGAGCATCCACTCGTCGAAAAGCTGACCCATCCCGATCAGAAGGCGGCGGTTGAAAGCTATATTGCTGAATCCCGCAAAAAATCCGAAATCGATCGCCTTTCCACTGAGAAAGAAAAAACCGGAGTCAAACTCGGAAGCTATGCGATTAACCCGTTCAACGGCGAGCAGGTGCCGATTTTTATTGGTGATTACGTTCTCTACGGCTACGGAACCGGCGCGGTAATGGCGGTTCCCGCCCATGATGAGCGTGATTTTGCCTTTGCCCGCAAATACAATCTGCCGGTTAAAGAAGTTATAACTCCCGACGGAAAATCTCAAGGCGACCTCAGAAGCGCTTACACCGAATACGGAACTCTTATAGAATCAGGTCAGTTCAGCGGTTTAACCAGTGAGCAGGCGATCGAAAAGATGATCGACTGGCTGGCTTCAAATAAACTCGGTTTCAAACGGGTAAATTACAAGCTGCGCGACTGGCTCATTTCACGGCAGCGCTACTGGGGAGCCCCGATTCCCATAGTTCATTGTGACTGCTGCGGCGAGGTGCCGGTTCCAGAAAATCAGTTGCCGATCAAACTTCCTGAAATTAAAGAATTCAAGCCCGGCTCTGACGGTAAATCTCCGCTGGCTTTCATCAGCGAGTGGGTTAATACCACCTGCCCGAAATGCGGTAAACCCGCAAAACGTGAAACCGACACAATGGATGGATTTGCCTGCTCGTCATGGTATTTTCTGCGTTTTGTGAACTCGAAGCTCGATTCGGCACCTTTCAACGCTGAAGATGGCAAATATTGGCTGCCCGTCGATCTGTATGTCGGCGGTGCCGAACATGCGGTCATGCACCTTCTTTATGCCCGCTTCTGGACCAAAGTAATGCAGGACGCCGGTCTGGTGCCTTTTGCTGAGCCGTTCATGAAGCTGCGCAATCAGGGAATGATGCTTGCTGCCGATGGCTCGAAAATGAGCAAATCAAAAGGCAACGTTATCACCCCCGATGAAATTGTGGAAAAATACGGTGCCGATGCCCTGCGCGCTTTCATTTTGTTTCTGGGTACCTTCGAAATCGAAGTCGCCTGGTCCGATGATGGAATTCGCGGCATGCATCGTTTCGTCAACCGGGTTTACGACCTGATTTCTGAAAATCATGGCGGAACCGGCAGTGCTTCCGGCAAAGAAGCCGAAGATCTGAAAAGAGTTCTGCATAAAACTATCAAAGCGGTCAGCAACGACATCGATAATTTCAGCTTCAACACCGCAATTGCCCGCCTGATGGAACTCACCAACGCCATGGTTGAAGCGGCAAAGAAAACCTCACTGGCTTCTACTGCCTTGTGGCGCGAGGCAGTAGAAACTTTTCTGAAATTGCTGGCGCCGATTACTCCATTCCTGGCTGAAGAGCTGTGGCAGATGATCGGCAATGCCGGCTCAGTTCATCAGCAGAAATGGCCCGCCTGGGACGAAGGCGCTCTGGTCGAATCAACCGTAACTCTGCCGGTGCAGGTTAACGGAAAATTGCGCGATCAGCTTGAGTTGCCTGCCGATATCGATGAAGCCGGTGCCAGACATGCAGCTGAAGCCAGCGAAAAGGTGCAGAAACACCTCGAAGGCAAGCAGGTCGTAAAATTCATCTACGTACCCAAACGCATGATCAGCTTCGTCGTTAAATAACCCATCCTTGTAAAAACGTATCACAGAATAAATATTCCTAGGGGCCGGCCACCGCGCCGGCCCGCGTTTATAAATGCGCTAATCCAAGGGTACCCGAGGATACGGCGCACTCAGGCCCGCCAGCTTTCAATAACCGGTATAAAACCCGTCACTTAACCCAAAAAAACAAATTCACAAAGAAAAAATCAGACTCAAATAAACATATTTTGTAACACCTAAAAACCTTTGACACCTTTTTCACAAACCAATAAACTGGCAAGCACTTTTCCTTAAGTTAGAGCAGTAAATTTAATTGTTGGAGTCAGAAGATGTTGAAGAGAAGTTTTCTTGTTTGTCTGTTGATGCTGGTTATTACCACCAGCCTGAGCGCAGCTGCTTTCAGCCGCATGCCCGAAAACCATTGGGCCTGGGAATCAGTTCAGAAACTGATGGATCGTGGAATTTTTGACCAGAATAATTTCAAAGATTTTGCCGGCGATCGCAATATGACCCGCTATGAATTCGCCATCACCTATTCACGCTTCCTGGCCCATGTCGCCGAAAAAATGGGCGACGGCTCTCTGCTTGCTACCAAAGATGATTTGGCCGCTCTTGATCAGCTCAATCAGGAATTTGCTTCTGAACTGGCACTGCTCGGCATCAGAAATGAAGGCCTCGAAAATGACATGGCAGTGGTAAAAGAAGATGTATCAACCCTTAAATCTGAAATGGTAGACATCAACAAGGCCATGGTTAAGCAGATCGAAAAGGTTAAGCTGACCGGAAACTGGCTGACCAAAGCCACCTGGAAAACCCACAAAAATGACTGGGCAACCAATGCCTACACTGGCGCTGCTCAGCAGGGCAATGCCAACAATCACGCCATGGAATCGCAGATGCGCTTCCGCTTCGATGCCCAAATCGATGAAAATATCAGCATGGGCCTGCGTTTCCGCATGTTCTGGAAATCTCTTGACAGCGTAACTACTGGTTATGCCCGTAATGCCACCTTTGGTCTAAACGGAATCGGTGCCGGATCAGTTGCTGACAACCGCATTGATACAGCCTTCCTCAAAATCAAAAAATTGTTTCATAAAAAAGATGAAATGTTTTTCGGTAAAGAATGGTACTGGATCGGCCATGGTCTGCTGATGAATGCATTCGTTGATTCTGTCCGCTACAAAAGAAACTTCAACAAAGATTTTTCTCTTACTGGCCAGTATTTCTATGATCGCCACACCGGAAACTACAAAGACAATGCCGCTGTAGATTTCAGAGGCGTATGGAACCTGACTGCCGAAAAGAAATGCAAAGACAAATATTATTACATGGCTCTGTTTGCCCAGGACGAAGCTGACCTGGCCAACGATCTGAACCGCCAGAATCGCGTTGCTGCCATGACTCTCGGTAATGTTACCGCCGGTCACCAGTCTTCAGACAATCGCCGCGACGTGGAATTCGGTGCCAGCGGCAACATCGGCCGCAGTGATACCTGGTCTTTCGATGCGGCTCTGGTTTATTCTGACTATCATGCAGATATGGTTTCAACTGCTGTTACTCCGACTATTGATATCAATCGTCAGGGCTGGCAGGGTATGGGTGCCATCAACTGGAAAGCCAACAAAGAATTCAAAGCCAGACTGCAATATGCTTTCGGTGATGATGAAAACGCCGGCGGCTATGCTCTGGTTAACGATGCCCGCTACGTTTATTCACATGAAACTCCTTATGAAGATCTCGATCGTGGTAACACTTTCTTCAATCGTGGTTTGCAGAACATGAGCGATCTCAAATTCCAGGTTGAATATACCCCGAAAAGTGCTCCAAAACATTATTTCCGACTGGTTGGCGACTGGTTGACCGAACTTGACGACATCAGCAAGAATGACCTGGCTCACTATCGCGCTGGCAACATCAATGGTGTAATTCCAGTTGGTGCCGAACTTCGCAACAGTGCCTACGACAATTTCAATAACCTTGGTATCGCTGATCCGAAGGCAACCATGTTCCAGTTCGAATATCGCTATGAACTGACCAAAAACACCAAGATCAAAGTCGGTTATGCCGTATTTGACCTGACCGGAGATGCCCAGAAACCAACTGCAGCCAATGGTTTCTCCAGAATCAAAGCCGGCCGTGGTCTGAACAATGACTACGACTACAACCTCTTCTGGACCGAAATCTACAGCGTATTCTGATCTTTCTTAAAAAAAGGCGCCGGGGTTTTTCCCGGCGCTTTTTTTTTGAAAAAAATGTTGGAATTCTTTGTCAAACAAAAATCGGGCAGATTTTGTTATAATCAGTGGAAAGCACCAATGGAGCTGCTGATGTTAAAAGAATTTACCGCTGTCATTAAAAAAGAAGATAACTGGTGGTTCGGCTGGATAGAAGAAGTCCCAGGGGTTAACTGCCAGGAAGAAACCAGAGAGAAATTACTTGAAAGTTTACAAATCACTCTTCGAGAAGCTCTGGAATTCAATCGCCAGGATGCCATAGAAGCTTGAATCTGCAAAGACCGAAATCTAAATAGCTCTTATTATGTTGTCAAATTTCACGCGGTTCGAGAAGAAGATGCAGTCCCCTGATGATCTGGTTAACTCTTGTTTTGCTCAGCTTTCCAATTTTAATTGACAATTCTTCTTTATTAACGGTGTAAATCTGTGAAACATTAACTACCGATGGCTTTGCCAAATCGGCTTCGCCTTTTTTAAGCAGCAGATTTCCAGGTGCCTCGGCCCTTTTGAGATTTGACGAGAGCATGCAGACCACTGCAGTTTTGATTCTGCTTGAATTGAAAATATCATTTGAAACAACGACGACTGGGCGCTTATAACCTGGTTCAGAGCTGACCGGTTCTTCTAGTTCGAGCCAAAATATGTCTCCCTGTTCGATTACCATGGTTCATTTTTTGCTTTGCTGCCAAGTCGCTTTTTCATCTGTTTTGCCAGAACTTTTTCTTCATCGCTTTCATCCTGATAAACTTCATTCAATTTTTCCAGAATAGCTTTGTTTTTGCATCGTTCGACAAATTCCCTGGCGGCAATTGCAAAAATCTTGCTTCGGGAAAAATTCAGCTGACTTGCCAGTTGTTCAATCTCCTCAAAAAGTCCTTCGTCAATAGAGATTGCAGTTTTAATTCCAGCCATTGAAATGCCTCCAGATAATGCTTGCCGAAAAGTAGATTATACTAAAAGTATAACAATAAATTATATCAAATTCAATACTTTACCCCCTTCCGCTTTTCTTTTTTTTCATTATAGTTAATGAACTTAACGCTAATGCCGACAACGGCGATGGCAAAAAGTTCTTTGAAAAACGAAAAAAGGGCCTCAAGAAAAAAAATAAAAATTTTTCTTGACTAAATCAAATTTCACTAATATTATCTTGCTACTAAGGACGATGGCCGAATTGTATTCACCAGGTGTCGCGAAAGGAGGTGTAACTCGCTTAGGTAGCCTGTAAGAATACGCCAAAGACCTTATGAGGTGACAAACCACCTCGGGGATGACCAGAAAAATCGACTTGATCCAGAAGATGACCCGCAAACGTTAAAGGAAACATGGACACTGTAATGCGAACGGCGAGTCAGAAGGAAAAAGAAAATTGAGTAAGGAAAACCCCAAAATAATTGAAAATCTCAAATCAATACCTAAATGGGGGAAATTTATGAAGCGTATTTCTATCCTTCTCGTAGCTGCACTGGTTCTTACCTCTGTAGTTGCATCCGCAAATCCTTTCTCTGATGTTCCGTTTTCACACTGGGCATATGATGCAGTAAATAAGCTGGCTGCCAAAGGCATCCTGCAGGGCTATCCTGATGGCACTTTCAAAGGCAACAAAGCCGTTACCCGCTATGCTCTCGCTATGGTAACTGCCAAAATGCTGGCCAATGTTGAACAGATGATGGAATCTGGCATCGGCACCAACCTGGTAACCAAGTCTGACCTCCAGACTCTGGAAAAACTGACTGTTGAATTCGCAGACGAACTGGCACTCCTGGGTGTAAAAGTTACTGCTCTCGAAGACGACATGCAGGTTGTAAAAGAAGATGTATCTATGCTCAAGAGAGACGTAGAAGGCATCAAAGATTATATGGCCAAGGGCGGCATGGAAAAAGTTAAGCTCTCTGGCGATATGCTCGTTCGCCACACCAACCTTGTTCACAAGAATGACTGGCGCAACAACTTCTTCAACGTAGCTGCCAGAGCCGGCAACACTGACAACGTTCTGACTGAAAGCCAGATTCGTTTCAAATTCAAAGCTCACATCGATGAAAACATCACCGCTGTAGCTCGCTGGGCTATGTTTGCTAAAAACCTGGACAACGTTAACGGTGGCCAGTCAGCTAATCAGAGCGTTTTCGGCCGCAATGGTATCGGTGCCGCTACTGTAACTGACAGCGTTGTTGATATTGCTTACCTGCATATCAAAGATATGTTCCGCTTCGGTGGCGACTTCACTTTCGGTCGCAATTTCTACACTCATGGTCATGCTCTTCTGCTGAACGACTATGTTGATGCTATCCGCTATTACAAGCGCTCTGGCGACATCGACGTAGTATTCCAGACCATCTATGACAGACACGTTGGCAACAACAAAGACGATGCCGCTGTTGATTTCCGCACTGTTTGGAACATCAACCTCGACACCAAATATCGTGATCACGACCTGTATTTGGGCTTCTATGCTCAGGACGAAATGAACCTCCCCGCACAGGGCCGCCTTGCTCCCGCTTTCGCAGTTGCAGCAGCTCCGGCAGTTGTCAATCGCTATGGCGCAGCTCTCGTAGCTGGCGACCTCACTGGCGATGACAGATGGGATGTTGAATTCGGCGCCAAAGGCCCGATCGGCAACAACGGTCACTGGGATTATGACCTTGGCTTTGCTTACACCAATTATGAAGCTGATGTGCACACCATCATCGCCGTTCCGACCGCTGGTTCTTTCATCGGCGTTGACATGAATGGCTGGATGGGTCATGTAGCTGTTAAATGGGACAGCAAACGTGAGTGGGCTGCCAAACTGGCCTATACCTTCGCTGATGACGAATCAATCGGTGGCTATGCTATCGACAACGATCAGAGATATCAGGACGGTATCGAAACTCCTTATGAAGATATCAGCCGCGGCAACATCTATTTCCGCAATGGTCTGATGAACATGTATGACCTCAAACTGCAGGCCGAATATCGCCCCAGAAACAGCAAGCATTACTTCAGACTGGCTGCTGACTGGATGGATGAAATGGACGACACCACTTCCAACGATATGGCTAAACTGGTTGAAGGTCACACCAATGGCGTGATTCCCGCTAACTATGTAAAAACCAACACCACTTATGATTCTTGGAATAACTTCGGCATCTCTGACGCTCAGGCAATGGTATTCACCTTCGAATATCGCTATCAGCTTGCTGAAAATACCAGAATCAGAGTTGGTTACACTCAGTTCGACTTCACCGGTGATGCCAGAGAATATGGCGCTCTCGGTGGTGCTGTAACTGGTGCTGCTACTCCGGTAATCAGCGCTGGCCGTGGCATGAACAATGACTACGACTACAATATGTTCTGGGCCGAAATTTTCAGCCAGTTCTAATCTAGAACTTACTGAAACGAACCCCGAGCCTCTTCAAGAGGTCGAAGGGATCGCCTAAAACACTAAGCCGCCGGGCGTAAGCCCGGCGGTTTTCTTATTCCTGAAACCCGCGTTATTCTAAACAACGATTATAATCGCGGAGCGCCCCGGCGCCGCCCGCGTGCAAACCATATTGACAAAACCACGTTAATTATGTAATTATAATGTAGTTACAAATTTAAGGATTTTCCATGGCAAGCCTGAAAACGAATCTGATCAAAATCGGCAATTCACAGGGAATTCGCATTCCAAAGACCATTATTAAACAATGCGGTCTCAGGGAAGAGGTAATTCTCGAGGTTTGTGATGGGCAGCTGGTTGTGCGGTCTGCCGATGAACCGAGAAAAAACTGGGAAAATGCGTTCAAAAGCTCATCAGGTGAAAATTTAAAATTTGCCGAAATTTCAAACGAATGGGATGAAACTGAATGGGAATGGTAGTCTCACGTTTTGAGGTTTACCTGGTAAATCTGGAACCCACAAAAGGTTGCGAAATCCGAAAGACCAGACCCTGCCTGATCATTTCACCCGATGAAATGAACCATGCACTGGAAACGGTGATTATTGCTCCGATGACGACCAGGTGCCGCGAATGGCCAACCCGCATCAACCTGATCTTTGAAACAAAATCAGGCCAGATCGTGCTCGACCAGATACGTGCCATCGATAAGTTCAGACTGGTCAAAAAGCTGGGCAAAATCGATGAATTCAACTCCCGCAAGGTTTTGCATTGTCTCCAGGAGATTTTTTCCTGATAGAAAAAAATCGAATCTTTTGTTCGTTCCTGATAACCGGCCCATTGATTTAATATTGACCTTTGCGCTTGAGCTGGCGTAAAATCATGGTTGAATTTGTGTACAGAGATTTATTCTTTCCGGAGGAAACACCATGAAATTTCGTGCAATTCTGACCCTCGCTCTCCTGGTTTTTTGCAGCGCGGCCGCTTACAGCGCAAGCATGCTGCCCCTTATCCCCCAGGATTCTTATCTGGTTATCAATTTTGATCTGCCGTCAATCGTAAAACAGCCTGAAATCAAAGCGCTGATCGATGAAAAAATGCAGACCGCCGGCAATGATTACTCTGATTTCTACAAACGCGCCGGCATCGAGCCCGCAAAAGATATTCACAACGTCACCATTTTCCTGACCAATGCCCAGAAATCAGGAATCATCGTAAACGGCAGCTTCGACACCGCCAAAATATCTGAGTTGATTCAGGCTGACAAAGAAATCTCTGCTAAATTCCAGGTTTCTGAAATCGATGGCCTGCAGGCAGTGAAAAACAGCAAGAATGCCAATGCCAACATGGTTTTTATCGACAAAAACACCCTGGCTTTCGGCCCGGAAGACGTTCTTACCCAGATTTCCCAGGTTCAGAAAGGCAAAGCCGCCGGAATCGAAAAAGACCAGGGCTTCGCTAACCTGATGAGCAAGGTTGATACCAGCGCCAACATGTGGGGCGCTGTAATGGCCGGACCAAACTGGGCTGAAAAAACTCAGGTTCCGGTTACCGGTCTGCAGAAAATGAAGTCAGGCTTTTTCAGTGTCGATTATGATAAGGAATTCATCCTGGTTTTCACCGGTCTGGTTGAAAAAGCCGCCGAGCTTCCCGAATTTATCCAGGGCATGCAGAATTTTCTCGATGCTTTCAAAGGCTGGACCGCATCTGTTCCCGAATTCACCCAGCTGCTCAACAAAGCCAGCGTTCAGGATGACAAAGAAAGCATGGCCCGCATTGTTGTCGCTGTTCCCGCCCAGGAATTCAAAGACAGCATGAACAAGCTTTCTGACCGCCTCACCAAAGAAGAAACCAAAAAATAAGGGCGATTCCCGCTCAATTGTTCCATTTATAGCGAAGTACCTGCAGAACGAATGCAGGTATTTTTGCTATCCGCCCAAATCGAAACGGCTCAAGCCATAGCCGGAAAAGCCATTCAATGCCGAAACGCTGCATCCAGACCGGTGCTCGCGGCAGAGTCTCTGAAATGACATCAAAGCTGCCTCCGACTCCTATCGCAACGCATTTATGGGAAGCAAGCCGAAGCCGGCTGATAAACCATTCCTGGCGTGGTACTCCCAGAGCAACCAGCACAATTTGCGTCCGGCTCGCCGCAATTTTGGCGATGATTGCATCTTCTTCTGCGCTTTCGGCCTTGAAGTATCCGTGTTCGATTCCCGCCAATGAAAGGGTGGGGTTCTGTTCTAGAAGTTTGTCGGCCGCTTTCTGGGCAATGCCGGGCTTTCCGCCAAGCAGAAACATTCGATATCCATTTTCCGCACTCATGCGTGCCAGTTCGCCTACAAGAGCTACTCCGGGCACCCTGCCGGGAAGCGGGCAGCCAAGAAAATCTGATGCCCAGACGATTCCCGCACCATCTGGAACCACCAGCTCGGCTCTTTCCATGACCCCGGCAAACCTCTCTTCTTCAAGACAGCGCAGCAGGGCAAGAGAATCGGCGGTAATGATGTGCATAAGGCTTTTGGCTGCGGAATTGGTCAGGAAATCTTTGATGCGTGCCAGAACATCTGCCGGGGTTACCGCATCGACCATCCGGTCGAGAATACGCACTCTACTCGCACAGTAATTTTCTGCGGCATCACGGCGTGCGAAGGCTTTGAAAAAACCGGCCAGAGACGCAATCAGCAGCACAAACAATGCGAGGTAGCCATACCATGGCGCCCGCAGTTCCCCCAGCAGGCCGAGAAAATTCAGGCAGAAAAAGATCAGGCCCGAAAAAACCACGGTTGATTCGCGCTTGAGGCTCCAGTTGAAGTAGCGGTCGTGCCGCGCTGGGTCGTGCAGGCGGTTGCCGAAATACGAAAAGATGAGAACGACACTTATCAGGGCCACGGGAAACAGGATTACCATCGAAGGAATCAGCATGGCAAAAAGCATAAGCCTGCCGGAGTTTTCCAGGTAAGAAACAGTGCCAAGCGCAAAAGCAGCACAGGCCAGGCCGCTGCTTCCGGTTAAAACGCGGTTTCCCGTTGATGAATAGAAAAGAAAAACGATGGCCCAGGCAAGAATGGCCCAGGTCAGCATAACGCTTTCGAGAGCCCGATCGTTCTGGGAAAAAAACAGCAGGCTGGTCAAGGAGCTGGTAGCAACAAGAATGAAAGGCATTTCATAGACCAGCGCCGCGATTTTCAGACAGATGAAAATGAGCCCGCACCAGATGGTTGCCCGGGCAATGTGAAATGGAAGAAGATCCAGTTTGCCGAAAAACAGGGCGAGAGTAAGCAAAATCAGGCTGATGGTGTAACTAAGCCCAAGTTGCTTTCGGTCTTCGAGGTAACCGATAAAAGCAAGTGCCGTTCCTGCAATCAGAAACAGGGGAAATTGGCCCTGAAATCCCGAAAAGGTAGTTAGAGCCGTCAACCCTGCCATCGCGCCAAGCAGGGGCAATCCTCCGATGTAATCGCCCCGGCCAAGGTCAAAACGCTGGTCTTTAAAAATCTGGCAGGCCAGCAGCCAGAAAACCAGGGTTCCAGCCAGCGAAACGATAAAGGGCAGCAGTTGTTCTAAAT
This sequence comes from Candidatus Rifleibacteriota bacterium, assembly GCA_049325495.1. Lineage (GTDB taxonomy): Bacteria > Muiribacteriota > Ozemobacteria > Ozemobacterales > Ozemobacteraceae > DYKG01. Next base: position 25,255 of record JBMOKV010000658.1, read on the forward strand.
TATTTGCCATACCCCAATTATCGACCGGAAATCCCGCCAACGGAAGAGGGGGGCTTGGATTTAAACGTTGCCCGACAGTTCCCAGTAAACGATATAGTAAAGAATCGCGCCGAAATAAATAATTTCAACGATGATCAGCGGCGGAAAAGCCTTACGCCGGTCGTCCCACCAGTCCCAGAAAAAGTTGAGCCGGTCGAAAGCTGCCAGCAACGTATGTACCAGCAGATACGAAAAAACGAACAGCGCCGTCAGAAATGTCGGAACGATATAATAGTATCCCATGCCGCGAATGATAGCACAGCCTTTGGAACCAGTGCAACAAACCACTTTTGAATTAAGGAATTAGTTGTGGATTCCAATAAATTGTTGGAAAATGCCAGATAAAGTGTGTTTTAATGAAGCTTGATTCTTTGCCCCTGGTATGCATTTTCTGGAAGAATTCAAACTTTGGTCTTTCGGAACAATAATAATGAAGCACGCATGAGGTTTTATGGATGATTTAATTAGTCAGTGGGACATTGCTGCTGAAAATATAGACGAAGACCCGATGCGACTAATTCGATATGCAATGGCTGCCCGCTATTTTTCAAACTTACAGCGGACTGTGAATATTGTTGACATCGGATGCGGAGAAGGAGGCGGTCTGAGATTCCTTCAAGCTCTTGGTTTCAGAAATCTTTTTGGCGTTGAAGTCTCTAACGAAAGGCTTGTCAGGACGAGGGAAAGATCAAAAGATTTAAATATTTTCCACGTTTCGCCTGACAATTCAATTTTACCCTTTTCAGATAATTTTTCTGACGTTGTAATTTCGATGGGCGTAATTGAACATACAAAAGACCCCGAATGGTTTGTTCGAGAATTAAAGAGAATTTGCAAAAAGGATGGTTTCATTGTTATTTCTTCTGACGGTTTTGCCTGGAGATTGCTTCAGATTGCAGGGTTGTACAAATCGGCTCAGCCAATTGATAAGACTATGAGCTTTCGGGCTTTTAGAAAGATTTTTCACGATCTCGGGCTGAAAATTTTTCATTTTGATACATTTGAATGGGAAAAAAGGGGTAATGTTATTCTTCATTCTATTTTTAAATGGAGAATTGAGTATACTTCAGACTTCCAAAAGGAACTGATAAAGGCAATGGAAATTGCCAGGTCAAAACCAGATTACTCATCCATTTACCGGCGAAAAAAAGTTATGGAAAATTGGTTTGCTGATGAGAATATTTTTTTACTGAAAAAGAGTTAAACAGGATGTTTAAATTTCTCAGGCGTTGGTTTCTTAAAAAAAATGCTGATTTTGAACCCTGCTTAAAACCTGTGTCCCGCGTTTTTGGCTTCGATAGAGGGACTCCGGTAGACAGGGTTTTTATTGAAAGCTTTATTGCTGAAAATAAGGAATTGATTAAGGGCCAGGTGCTTGAAGTCGGAGAGACTTTGTACAGTAAAAAGTTTTCCCATAATGCGGACCTGAAGATTCTTTCTTATTCCGGTTCTCCATCACCGGATTCAATTGTTGGAGATTTGGAAAAATTGTCAACTTTGCCTGAAAATTTTGCCGATTGTTTTATCTGCACGCAAACTTTGAATTTTATTTACGATTTTAATTCAGCAATTTGTGGGATTCGTCATCTGTTGAAACCGGGTGGTACAGCGCTTGTTACCGTCGCAGGTCTGACCCAGATCAGTCGATTTGATATGGAAAGATGGGGGGACTATTGGCGATTTACAGATATGTCGATGCGTCGTGCTTTTTCAAGGGTTTTTGGCGAAAATAATGTCGGTGTCTGCAGCTATGGTAATCTAAAATCAGCAATTGGGCTCCTAAAAGGTATGGCCGCAGAAGAATTTGATAATCAGGAATTGTTTGTTAAGGACGAAGATTATCAGGTTGTTATTGCGGTCAGGGCGAGAAAATGAAATATTTTTTGAAAGATTTGGTCAGACCTTTCTGGAATTGGGTTAAATCGCCAAATTGCAGAACCTTTTTTCGACTTATGGATAGATATGCCGGGGCGACCAGATATAAACATTTTTCTAATGTTTGTTTTAATGGATGCAGTGTTGATATTGTCGACGGTGCCAGCTTTGTTTTTCAATATAAAGATATATTTGTTGATGAAATTTATCGGTTTGAATGTTCAAAACCTCCTTTAATTCTAGATTGTGGAGCAAATATCGGAATCAGCGTTCTTTATTTCAGGAAGCTTTTTCCTGAAGCCAGAATTATTGCCTTCGAACCTGACCTGGAAATATTTAAAACCCTGGAAAAGAACATCAGAGCAAATTTTGCAGGTTCAGATATTAAACTGTTTAACAGTGCGGTATGGATAAACAATGGACAAATGAGTTTCTTATCCGATGGGGCTGACGGTGGGAAAGTTGAAGCTTCAGGAGAAAGTCTTGTGAATTGTGTAAGACTTAGAGACTTTATTGAAGAAAACGGACACGTTGACTTGATAAAAATGGACATTGAAGGAGCAGAAGGGGCTGTGCTCGCAGATTGTTCTGGGGTTCTTGACAATGTTGACAGATTATTTATCGAATTCCATTCCAAAGATTTTTCAAACTTTGGACTTTCTGATGTTTTAAAAATCCTGGAGAATGCATCATTCTCTTATTATTTGATGCCGGTTCATAGTTTCAAGAGTCCGTTAAATACAATTGAAAAGGGAAATGGAAAATCTCAAATAAATATTTTTGCTTGTAAGACTTAAACGATGATCAAGAGCACAATAAAACAAATTTTTAAAGTAGATTTTCCATTTTTGAATCCTCTTAATCGTTTTTATAAGTTCTTTTTACAAAATCAGGCGTGTGCCATTTTTGTATTGCACAGGGTTGAAGCGTATGACCCGGAGAGATTGCCAGAAAACGAAGGGATGAAGGTTTCTCCTTGTTATCTGGAAAATATTATTCATGAATATAAGAAGCAAAAAATCAGATTTGTTTCTCTTGAAGAATTGCATACAGAATTGCTGTCTGATAGTGGAGTTAAAGAACCTTCCGTGGCTTTCACTTTAGATGATGGTTATGAAGACAATTACAGAGTAGCTTTTCCTCTATTTACCAGGGAAAAGGTTCCGTTTACTGTTTTTCTAACTACTGATTTTCCAGAGAGAAAAGCAGTTCTGTGGTGGTATGCCCTTGAAGAGATTTTATTGAAGCATGATAAAATTGATTTTCTGAACTTCTCACTATGTACTGAAACCAAAAGGCAAAAAAGTCAGGCATTCAATATACTTAGAAGACATATTCTTTCTCTTCCGGAAATTGACCTGAAAACGTTTTTGGAAAAAGTGTTTGAAAAATTTGACGTGGATGTGGGATTTTTTGTTGAAAAAATGGCTTTATCCTGGGATCAAATAAAAGAAATGGCTCTAAGTCCCTTGTGCAGTTTTGGTGGGCATTCCATTTCTCATAGGGCACTGAATTCTTTAAACCAGTCTGATTTAATCAGAGAGATTAAAGATGGAAACAGATTGATTGAAGAAAGAATCGGAAAGAAAATTGATTTTTTTGCATTTCCATTCGGCACTGAAAATGAATTCGGACCAAGAGAGGTCGATCTGGCTTTGGAAACTGGCATAAAAGCCGTCTTTCGAGCAGATGGTGGGTGCGTTAAAAAAAACATGGATTCTTCAAAAAATGCTTTGCCAAGAGTGTGGTTGAAAGGTTTCTAGCCTCGTTTCAGAATTGAAGAACAAAGTTGTTGATATTTTTCCCCGATGACCTGGTATGAGTAGTTTTCTGAGATTTTCTTCGAACAATACTTTTTCAGCACAGATTTGTCCGTTCCCAGAGACCATTTTATACCATTTGCCAAATCTTCAATGATGAAAGGTTTGGCAATATATCCATTCTGCAAATGACTTATAACTTCGCTGTTGCCACCAATGTCGAAACACACAGAAGGTCTTCCGCAGGCTGAAGATTCTAAGAGGGTATTGGAAAAATTTTCCTGCTTTGAAGGTAAAGCGACTACATCAGCCGCAGCATAAAGCTGGTTCATCACTTTTTCCTCGCAAATTTTTCCGAAAAAGTGAACTCTGGTCTGATTAAAAATATTGTCTGGGTCAGAATCACAACCGATTATCATAACTTCAATCCTGGGGTCATTGATTTCTTGCAGAGCCTTTGCCAGAAATAATGTTCCCTTGTTCAAATCATATTTTATGCTGAATGTATTTAGCAGAACCAGCTTTTTATCGATTGGAAGATTAAAAACTTGTCGGGAGTTTCTGCTGTCTAGCGGATAAAAGATCTTTTGGTCAATTGGGTTGGGAATATGGTAAATCGGGAAAGAACGGAGTAATCGGCTGGAAGTTGCCTTTTCCTTAAGCCATTTACTGGGAGTTACAAAATGCAAATTTTTAATCCTGGAATATGATCTCTCTTTCTGGTTTTGCAGAATCGAGCTTAGATCCGGGTATTTATTTGATTGTAACAAAGGACAATAACCGCATTGGTGCTGGAATTTTAAGCAATCCTGAAAAACGTGGCATCCGCCTGTAAAGGCCCAACTGTCATGAAGAGTCCAGACAATAGGAATATTGAGCTTTTCCAGTTGATTTAAGCTGATGCACGAATTGTTTAACCAGTTCAACTGCAGAATCTCAGGCTTACATTTCTTAACAATTCCCTTGAAGAAAGACGAAAAGCCAATATTGAAAGAGAATGCAACGTTTGGATTCTTCAAGAAAAGCCTTCTTAATGCTCCGGTAATTCTCAATTTCCATAGATTCTGTCCGGGAAAAAATTGTCTGGGACTTAAAACCGCCGTTTCACTCAGAACGTCTCTCTGAACTGCATATAGACTCGAAGGTTCAAACATTTTCAGAGCAGAATAAATTCTTTTCGCAGCTTTTGCTGCTCCCCCAAAGCTATTTGATTCATTCAGGACAAGAATTTTCATTTAATGGTTCACTTTTGATTAAAGATCAACTGATTTTGAAGTGCAATTCTCCAGAATTTCTGTTTCGAAAAAATCAAGCCATGAATCTTTGGAAAGATTGATTATTTTTACTCCGTTATTTTTCGCAAGATCATTGTACATCTTATATTGTTGGCACGCATTCAGACTGCATATATGACTTTCAATAATTCCTGGCCAGGCATCTATCGAAGTCGCAAATTTTCTAATATCTTTGTGCGGGTCATAAAAATTGGTGATGTTTTTTCTATAATCACGCAAAACCGTTTGATCACATCCAAGCAAATAAATTTTTGAATATCCCATGTAAAGGAGAAAAGGTATAGCCATTATTGGTCCGGTTTGTGGGGCGAGTAAAGGTTGCGTAATATCTTTTGAAGCGGAAGCAAAATTATCGAGAAAAACATAATGGATTTTTCGGTTCGGGAAAAGGTTGAAGTCTTCTACCATCTTATGTGTGGTATGACCCATACAAATTTCAGTCGATGAAGGCAGACAGGCGTCAGCCTGTTTCATCCAGTCTATATAATTTTCGAAAACCATTGGTTCATGATACGGCGCAAAAAAATGTATTCTGGGAGACACAGTCTTAACATCTGCATGCAGATAAAAATTGCTTATAGAATAGCAGTGCTCGCCTTCGAGAAGTTTCAGGTTTTCTAATTTCAGACTGGGTCCGGTAGCTATTAAAAATGCCGACTTTCCTTTGGCTGTATCTTTTAGTGCAATATTCTCTTTAATCATTTTAATCTGTTTATAAGTTCGGAAACTGAAAAAGAGCTTTGTCCAATGATAAATTGAGAAAAAAACTGGAGGGATGATAAATTTAAGATTGTCTTTCAGAGACTGTTTCATAAGTTTTCAAGGCCTGGGTAATGCTTCTTCATCATTTTTTCTGCAATTATCCAATCTGATTCTTCATCGATATCAACATATGAAAACTCAGGCATTTCATATATCCCGATTTTTCCAAAAAGCCGGTTGCCATTAATTTTTATATTTTTCACAAGGTTTATGTAAAAAGCGCCGTTTTCAACCAGAATTCCTCTGAAATCCTGTCTTCTCGGTCGATTTTGATAATCGTAGTTCAGTGGTTGCCCCGATTCTGACCAGATGAACTTTTTCAGCCGAACACAGGTAAGAATTGAATCAAAATGCTTTTCAAAAAACAATTTAAGTCCGGCTGAGAAATCCCCTGGTCTGGTTAAGGGTGAGGTTGCCTGAACAAGCATGAATATGTCTTCGTTGTCAGGATTAAAGCCAGATTCATTAAAGAATTCAAGCATCACGCTTTCTGTTGTGCTTGTGTCCTGTGCATTTTCAGCTCTTCTGCGAAAAATTTCGACTTTTCTCAAACAAAACTTTTCAACTTCTTTCTCAATAATATCTGAGTCTGTAGCCACAATAATTTTGTCGATTTCAGGAACATCCTGCAGGGCTTTGAGATTCCAAAAAATAAGAGGCTTTCCACAGAAACTTTTGATGTTTTTCAGTGGAATCGATTTGCTGCCGCCTCTTGCTGGAATGAATGCCCAGATTTTTTTATCATTTATCATAATGAAAAATTATACTTTTCAAGCTCGATTAAAGCTTTATAAAAGCCCTCTCCATGGTGTAAATGTCCAGACCAGATTTCGGGCACCCAGGAAAATTCAAGATTGCTGGTCAGGTCAAACAAATCTTTGAAGTTAATGTCTCCTTCGCCAATCTGCAGGCCTTCTCCATTGATTCCACTTGCATCAGAAATGTGCATGTGGCGTATTCTTCTGGCAATTTTTTTTGTGTATTCAATTAGGCTGGTGTTTGAATAAGCGCAATACAACTGGGCATGGCATATGTCGTAGGTAATATCCAAGTCAAGCTCATCGCAAAACATCATCATGTCCTCTGCTGTCATAAACCCGTGCTGAAACCACTCTCCACCAAGATACCATGGTCGTGGCGGCAGATTTTCCGGAAGAATGGTCAGGCAGTTTCTTGGATAATTCAACTTTTTGAAATTTTTTAGTGCCCGATCCATCATTGGTCTCGTGCTTGACAGGTTTGCCTGATCCAGAAGCATGCCTCCAAGGTGAACAACAAGTTTTGGCAAACTTCTGGGAAACTTCTTTCCCCATTCTATCGTTCTGTCTATCGATTTCTGAAGAACAGCAAGAGATCTTTCAACTTTGCTTGAGTCATCTGAACAGATATCGACAAGCTCGCGACTGAAAATTTCAGGCGCATGTATGATAAGCTCAAATTCATTTGATGAACAATTCATCGGAAGATCCAGGTCTGTGTGTGAACAATGAAACTCGATTATCGATGATTTCACGGCCGAATACTCATTAAAATCATGAAATCGACATTTCAGACCCCATTTTTGCTTGAAATTGAAACTTTTCCACTGGCTTAACAGTAATTCGCTCTCAAAATCATGGCGGGAAATATAACGGTTTGCTTTGACATCCTTTTTTAGAGGCATGCCAATATAATCGTCGATTTCATGCTGAAATATTCCTTTGCCAGGCGCTTTAAAAACAACATCTTCATGAGAAAGAACGTGACCTTTTTCAAGCTCTTTAATTGCTACTGCAGATTTTGCGAACGCTTCTTTATTTAGAATTTCTGCTTGAGTGATTTCTTTCTTCTGCCCAAGAGCCTGCTCTAATGATCTAATGTCATTAACCATTACGACCCATTCTTCGGGTAACATTGAAGCTTTATGATCTGGGCCTTTGCTTTCTTTGTCGAAGGTAATGTGTTTTTCGATGATTCGACAGCCCATGGCAACTGCGGCAACAGGTATGAAAACTCCTCTTTCATGGCCGCTGTAGCCTACTATTTCAGAAAATTGTTTCAAGCGTTTGATAAAATTGAGATTCAAAGAACTATATGGGGCAGGATATGTAGATTGTGTTAAAAGCAGTGAAAATTCAACCTCGTGCTTTTTGTAGAAAGAGCAACATTTTTCGATTTCTTTTTCATTCCACATGCCGGTTGACATTATCAGAGGAAACCTATAACCAGCAGCATTTAAAACGAGATCATAATTGGTAAAGTCTGCCGAAGAAATCTTTAAAGCCGCAGGCTCAAGCTGACTACAGAATTTTGTTGATTCTTTGTCGAACGGAGTGACTATAAAGTCCAGTTCAAGCTCTTGACATCTTTTCCTTATTACGTTGTAAGAATCCTCAGATAATTCGCATTCTTTTAAAATTGGAATCAGATAGTCAAAGGACCATTCCGAATTGTTTGAATTCGAAAGAACGCTTTCAACATAAATTTCATTTAAATTCCTTTTTTGAAATTTAACTGCATCAACACCTGCATCATGAGCGGCTTCAATCAAATTGATTGCAGATTTTAAGCTGCCATTGTGGTTAATTCCTATTTCGGCAACAATGTAAACGGGCGATTGATCCGGAGAAGAAAACAGTTTTTCTATTTTTCTGCTGTTAAATTTGAGTTTTGACATGTTTTCTCCAATATTCAAGAGTGTCCTTTAATGTTGTTGAAAAAGGTATTTTTGCCTGGAAGCCGAGTTTTGTCAGTCTGGAATTGTTGGCAAGAACTCTATTGCTGATTGATTGTTCTTTAAAAAACAGAGCTTCTTTTACCGAGATTTCAACTTTGTTTGAGTCGATTTCAGAAATCTTAATGGTTTCTTCAAGGACGCTCTGGACTGATCGACAGATACCGGAACCGATATTGTAAACCTGCCCGGTGGTTCCATTTGACAAAATTGTAAAATATGCTTCTACTGCGTCTCGAACGTCGATAAAATCCCTCTCCTGAGTCAAATCACCAATCTCTATTTTCGAATCCTGCAGCCCATTCTCTATTTTGGCTATCTGAAAACATATTGATGGAATCAGAAAAGTGTTTCTCTGACCAGGTCCTGTGCAGTTGAACTGTCTGGTGTAGATAATCGGAAGTCCCTTTTCCATGTAATACAAAGCCGTATTGAAAAGAAAGATCTTGGTCAGGCCATAAATCGAGGAAGGATGCAGTGGAAAGTTTTCTGAGATCGGTTCATGGTAGGTTCTGCCATATTCACCAGCGGAACCGATTATGATTACCTTACTCAAATTTTTTGCTGATTCGCTATAGTTTGCAACTTCTTCAAGATAAGATAAAGGAACAATGAGGTTTGTTTCAATGGATTCTCTTAAAACCTTGTTGTCAGGAACGAAGGAGTTACCCTGAAGGCTTATAATAAAATCTGGCGAAAAATCTCTTAGAAATTTCCTAATGTCAGTATTGCTGAGGCAGTGTTGATACTTTAGACTTAACCCGGATTCGATTGGATGTTTGTTGTACAAAACCTCAACCCGCATATCTTTATTCAAAGCGGTCTGAACTATATGCGAGCAGATAAATCCAGAACCAAAAATCAACAGTTTCTTTTTGTTCATATAAGTTAATGAGCTATTATTCTACCTTTGAATACTTCTAAATGGTAGCAATAAAAAATAATGTGTCTGTTTTTTCATTTTTCTTCAAAACATTTTTATATATTTCATCATTGGCAAACAGGCGATGATAAAGCGGGTCACCTCCTGGTCGGCCTTTGGCAAGCCAGGCCAGGTGATTGTCCAACCCATATCTCTGGTAAAAAATCGCTTCTTCTTTTCTGAAACCACAATTTTTAAAGACGAAGGAAAGCGAATCAAGATTATAAACGAACGGGTGCATGGGCTGGAAATAAAAATCCTTGTAAGCCTGACAATTGTAAAGACTGATTAGGGGGTCTTCAATATTGGGTACTTCAACAATGATTCGACTGTTTTGGTTCATATGTTTCTTAAGTTTGCCCAGAAAATCAAAGGGGTTTCTTATATGTTCAAAAACATGGAACATACAGATTAGATCAAATTTCATACTTCCATCCACGTTTGAAATATCTTCAAAAGTCTTTTCACAGAATCTTGAACAGAACCTCCGATTATCCTTCGTGAGTTCAACTGCGAACCTCTTTTTATTCGACAGAAGTTCAAGAAAAGCGCCGGTTGATGGACCAATTTCCAGAACAGAGCTTATATTTTCAAAAAAATGTTTTATCTGATCAAAGCGTTCAATAGCAACAGGTTTGCTTTTTTGGTGTAATTCTTCTGGATTTGGGTGGGTGACCACTCCTCTTCGCTCGGCATGGGCATTATAATTTTGATAAAAAATCTTCTCTTCTTCTTCTGTCATAACCGGAAACAAAAAGGTAAGTCTACATTCTTCGCATTGGTATACCGAAGCATTTTCCATACTCCAGACACGGTTATGAAATAATTTTGTTCGGATCGATCGGCAGATTGGACAATTCATCTTTGTTTCCCTTATCAAAATGGTTTTCGCTTGATTAAATTGAAAAGTGGGTATACTAGAAATGCTTTAAGCTGTAAAAAGAAAATTTCTCTGGTTTTTTTAAAAAAGATATTGAATATGAATAAAGAAACTATCTGGGAAAAAACTGTCGTGATAGCAGCACCTTTCATGCCAAATTTTGGAATGAAGATAATATTTAAAATTAAATTTGAAATGGCCGCCAGAAGGGTAGAGAATAAAAGGTAAATTTGAGAGTTTTCTATTGTCAGATGACTTGAGCGAAAAAAAGCATTGAACATAAATAACTGGGTTATTATTAAAATTCTCAAAATTTCTGCCCCTTCACTGAAAGCTGGTCCGTAAAGCAGGCCAATAATCCAGTCACTGGCGAATATCGTGAGAAAAACAAAAACGTAACCGGCAAAACTCGTTAATGCAGTGAAATGAAGATAACGATCGAAGTATTTTTTTCTATCAAAGCTATATAGCTCGATCATTCTGGGATTAATTGACTGAGCAAATACCGAAGCCAGAATCATTGGCAACTCATAAATTCGACAAACTGCCGAGTAAATACCTACAGACCGATCGTTCATGAATTGGCCGATCAATACCTGATCTATCCTTGTGTAGAGAATGTAAGAACAGTAAGTGATTATCAGTGGCCAACTGTCTTTTATAAGACTCCCGGCAACTTTCGTTTTAAAACTCCATCCACTGAAATCACCCTGACCTCTGTGATAAACAATTGCCAGAAAGAGTGAGCAGATTGCAAATTCAACACTTCCAACCAGGGCAAAAGCTTCAATTGATGCTGAAGTTGTGAGCAGATAAAGTTTTATGAGAGAGGTTAGAATAAATGCTGCATTTTGAGCGATGACCGAATACTTACTTATAACCAATGATTGGAAGTAGGCATCGATTACATTGGCAGATTGGAAAACAAACCCAAGGCTTGCAAGAAAAACGAGTAATGTGGTGTTTGGATTCTCTGGGCTGGAAAAATATGAAGAAGCACTCGCAATTCCAACCGAAACCAGTCCAGCAAATAGTTTTAGCAGAAATGAGGTTCCAAGGATACTCCCTCTTTCTTCCGGGGTTTTTACCAGTTCGCGTACGATTATGGAGTCAAGCCCCAAGCTTGCCATTGAGCCAAAAATTGCAGAAAATGCTATTGCATAATTCAGGCGACCAAAAAGATCTGGGCCAAGATAACGAGCAATCCATACTCCTATTATTAGTCCGACGCCCAGACGAAAGAACTTGTCAAAAAGCAGCCAAAAGACGTTGTAAGATACTTTCCGATACAATTCGGCTTTTTGAAACTTCTGAATAATATTTTGAAAAATACTCATGTCTGGTTTTTCTGTATGATTTTTACCTGCTGTCAGAGTAACATTTTCAGGTCGAACAGGCTATAATTCATATCAAACAAGTTTGTTTCAATGTTTGATACAAGCTCTCTGTCACTCAAAAAAAGCGGCAAGCCCTGGCAAATTTTTGAAAATGATTTAGACAGATGCTATAATGCCGAAAAAATCTGATGTTTGAAAGCTTACTGCATTGAAAATACTACTGATTCACCCACCATGGCTGCGTTTCTTTGGTTCA
>JBMOKV010000659.1:0-4889 GCA_049325495.1 Candidatus Rifleibacteriota bacterium
GTTGAAGCCGCAAAAAACGTTCTCAGGCTTTTTCTTGCCAAGCAGGCCATTGATGGCTGCGCTGGCTTTTCTTCAGGGAAAATCCTTCCGGATCGAATAAGAATTGTCTTTGCTGATTCTGCGTCTGGTTCAGAATACGCTTCTGAAGTCTCTGACCGCTTTGCCCGCCATCATAAATGCGGAACTCTACCAGCAGGCAATTGCAGCAGGTCTGCATATAACTGGCTCAGAACTGCCGCCAACGAGCTGAATAGTGGCAACACAGACCTGATAGTGGCAATTGAACCAGAAACCAGTTGCTCAGTCAGCAGCTTTTTCCAAACCGATAACGATTCAATAGTATTGAGGGAAGGGATCTGCGCTGTCGCCCTTCAAAATCTTGAAAGTGCTCGGGATTCCCACGAGAAAATCCTGGCAGTTTTTGCAGTTGATGAATCTGGAGAGGTCTCTGTAGCCAATCCAGGTTCAGTTGAAGAATCGATCGATCCAGAAGCCCTGCGAAAACAACAGGCGATTTATGCCCGAATTGATTCTGAAGACCTGATATTGGGACCGGATCAAAATTGTTTAAATCTGCCCTTCAACGACATAAAAGAGGCCACAAAAACTGGCGCAGGCAGTGCCTGCCTTAACTGGAAAAAATTCCGCAAAAAGCTGGTTGGAAAAAGTAACGACCGGCGATTTCTGCACGATCTGTTGAGTGCGTTGTTCGGTACCTTCGTGAGCCGGATTTCGGTTCAGAATCCAATTGAATTCATGAAAGCCGCACAAAAACCGGTGATTTATGTGGCCAACCACCAGATTGGCCTTGAATCGCCACTTTTCATGACGCTTGCCTATGCGGTAACCGGACTGCCGGTTCAAGCAGTCGCCAAGCCCGATCATATCGATGCATGGTTATCGTTTTTGATGGAATTCGCCCAGGATTCGCTGGAACCACCCAATCCATTCAGCCTGATTTATTTTGATCGCAATAACCCCCAGGGCTTGATTGACGAGCTTAAAGCAAGCGAAGTGAAAAGCTCGCTGCTCATTCACGTAGATGGTACCCGCTCAAAATCTGCCGATGTTCCAGCTGCGAAAATAAGCTCGATTTTCCTGGATCTGGCGATCAGCAAAAATATTCCGCTGGTACCGGTGCGATTCGTCGGCGGGCTTCCGGCGCAGCCGGTTGATAAGCCGCTCGACTTCCCGTTCCAAAACGGGAAACAGGATTACCTGATTGGCACCCCGATATATGCATCTCAGCTTTCCGCGCTGCCTTATGGACAACGCCCCAAAATGGTGCTTGAAAAAATCAACAGCCTTGGTCCCAAGCCGGGCGAAGATTTGCCTTTAGCTCCTGATAAAGAATTCACTTCAAGAACCGCATTTTTTAAAGACAGCTTCAAGCTGCCAACCATTCAGGCCATGCTTTTTGCAATTCTGCAGGGTATCGATGACCCATGTGATGAAACATCACACCTGATCAGAGCGGTGCAGTCAGGAAAACTCAGCGCTGCAGCCGCGTCAGATGATTTTCCACCGGTTTTGAAGAAATTTCTTGTTCACATGAAAACCAAATTCGCTTCACAGACAAAAAGTCAGGAATAGCAGGTTAATCATAATAAGTCAGAATCAGGCGATTGGTTCTTTCATCATGAATAACGCTGAGCTTCTTGTCTTTTTTCAAAGTCTGAATCATCTTTGCGACTTCGGCAGAATTGGCGTTCTGAAGAGAAATCACCTCGAATCTGACGTTTCTGAAAGTTGATTGGTCGCCTGCCAGAACCGCAAGAATTCTGCCGTGGTCTTCAACTTCAAAACCGTTGGCGCGAGCAATGAAGAGAATCAGCTCTTTCGCATCCATCTGGGTGACCATGCAAGTGATTTTGCCGGAAACCTTTGGCGACACAATGAGATTGATCGAAGCCTGGCGGGCAATTTTTTCCAGAGTCTGTCGAATATCTGCATCTTTTACATTTATGTCTATCAATTGACCGGCATTCAGTTGAAAATTGAGAGCAAAAAAAAGAAAAATAGAAAGACATGGCAGCTTCATCAAAATCTCCTACAAAAGGCAGTCAGATAAAAAAATAAAATCAGAGCAACCCAGTTATTCCATCCTATTTTCAAGTCTATCACAAAACTCTTGAGTGATATTTCAAAATGTTGGAGTCTCAATTTTTTGAATCACATCCCAAAACCTTTGTCGTGACAGCACTAGTCTAAAAACGTCTTTATAACTTGGATCATGCTCAAAGCCGTATTTCAACAAGGCCTGCTGACCGGCATGGTTATCAATTGCAACGTTGTCAACCATCATCAGGCCGCCAAATTCATTGAAGAAATACTCAAGCAACAGGTTCATAGCCACTTTTCCATAGCCTTTATTACGATACTTCTCTGCAATTTTGATATTGAACTCAGCGGTCATGCTTTCAATTTTCAGCCGGTGGAAACTGACTTCTCCAACCGGGATGTCTTTTTCATTTATTATCAGGAAGAACCTGTCATTAGAGCTTCCGGGATCTACTATTCTTTCAAACCATCGCCTGGCCTGTTCTTCATTGAGATAAACCGGCCCCCCGACAGAACTCATGGTTTCTTCATCATTCCAGAGCCATCTGATGAATTCCATGTCCTGCCATTGGGGCCTTTTCAGCCTTATTTTCCCGTTCTCCATTCCTGAACTCCCTATTTAAAAGTATTTTCAAAAAATTCGTCCAGCCTGAAGAAAATCAGGCTGGATTTTTCAATGCTCAGTCATTTTGGGTCGATCAGCTGAAGATGTTTTCTTGCAGCTTCGGCAAAGCTCTTTCGTGAATAATCGACAATGAAATCTACTTTGTTGTCTTTATAAAATTCCAGAGAACCATAGGGTTTAGATTTTCCCACTGACCATTTCATATCACGAACCCAGGCGTCGCGGCCTCGAACTGCATTAACTGATGCACCGGTTTCTTTCATGTCACCCATGTTTATTGGGCTTTCAAAAATAGCCGGTCCCTGGCTCTTGTTTTCTACATAGGCAGGTTCGACACCCATCTCAAAAACTGGAAGAGGTAATCCCTCTTCTTTGAAACCGACTTTAAACCCTGCCATCCCATTTGCCTTCGAAATTTCATGAGAAAGCTGATCTTCAAGAGCTGGAATTTTTACTCCAAGAGAGCACTGAAATTTGAATTTCCAGCCATTATCCTGTCGAGAAGCACGTATCAGCGCATCATAGGCTCCACTCATCGCTCTGGTTTGGTTCCAGCTTTTCAAAGAACCAAACGGATCAGCAAAAAACTTTTTCATCATGCCGACGCTGGCTTCAGGTTTTATAGCGGTAGTGAATGTCTTTTTGACGGTTCCTGAAGGCATACCGAAACAGTAGCCCGATCTTTCAACCGTGATCGTTACAAACATACTATCTATCCGGTAGTATCCGGCCTTTGCCCAGGCATCCACACTTGAGACTGGCAGTTTGACCATAAGAAACTGCATGGTCATACTCGGGCGATCTGGCTTCAGCGAAAGATAGGCTGGAAGTTGCCAGAGTGTCTGCAGAACCGGGAATTCATGGAAATCTTCAATTTTCTTTTCTGCACCCGGTTGTCTGATCTTAACCATATATACGCTTTCCTGGTCGGCCAAAACCGATGACAAACTCATACCGGCGAAAATAAAAATTACGGTCAACAGTCCTATGAGCCAACCCCATTTTTTCGAACTAATCATTTTTTGCCTCCTCTATGCAAGTGTTAAAAAAGAGACATTATTCTTCATCAGGTTGTGACATTTTTTTTGATTTCGAAAAAGGATCTTTCTTAATCTCGGCAGAAAAATTCTGTCAAAACTTATTGGATTTGGCTGGTTCCAAGGCTCTATTTATCGCAAGCCACGCTGTTACACCAATGATCAGATAGCTGGCTGAAATTGCGAAAAAAATGCCGGTTAGTCCCCAGTAGTGGGATCCGAGGATCGAAAAGGGAATTGCCAGGCCAAAAAGTTCAAGAACGCATAACGCAGAAGCCATAAATGGATATTTGAGAACATTCAAACCCGCATTAACCACCATAAAAAAACCATGGGCCGCAAAGACCAGTGACACAATTTTCAAATACAATGAAGCAGATAAAATGGTTTCGGGG
Source organism: Candidatus Rifleibacteriota bacterium (assembly GCA_049325495.1). GTDB lineage: Bacteria > Muiribacteriota > Ozemobacteria > Ozemobacterales > Ozemobacteraceae > DYKG01. The sequence goes on from JBMOKV010000659.1 coordinate 4,119, forward strand.
TCCTGATTGAAGAGGCCCGAGATTCTTTCGGCAAAGAAAAAATATACAAACCACAGACTGATGCCCAGAAAAATGGAAAATTTTAAACTGATTTTAAAACTCTCTTTAACCCGCTCTTTTTGCCCGGCACCAATATTCTGTCCGACAAAAGGGCCAATCACAGAAGAAAGAGCGCTGAGCGCAGCAAGGGAAAAAAATTCAATTCTGGTAGCAACTCCGTAACCGGCGATTGCGCCGGCGCCATAACCTGCAACAATGCGGGTAATTATTCCCTGCCCGAAAGGAATAATCATCCTTGCTCCGGCATCGGGAATTCCGACATATAGAATGTCACGCCATGATCGCCAGACATCTTTCATTCCTGGAATTTCTATGGAGAGAAGCCTCTCTCTTACAGCGAGAACATAGATTGAAGCCGCGAAGGTACAACCTCTGCCGATAAGGGTTGCTGCCGCAGCTCCTTTAATGCCGAACGCTGGTAGTGGACCCAGACCAAAAATCAGAATCGGGTCGAGCACAAAATTGACCACCGCGCCAAGAATCATGATCAGGCCTGGAATCTTAGTGTCACCGGTCGCCCGAAGAGTGTTGTTGCCGATCATCGGTACCACCACAAAAACCATGCCGAAATGCCAGATCTGCATGTAGTCACCGATATATTCCAGCACCTTGTCGCGCGCCCCAAGCAGAAAGAACAGCGGTTTCCAGGTAGCAATTCCAACGGCGACCCCAAATGCGATAATTAGTATGCCAAGAAACAGACTGTCAGTA
>JBMOKV010000660.1:0-4879 GCA_049325495.1 Candidatus Rifleibacteriota bacterium
CGACGTTGATGAAATCGACCGGCTGAATTCAGAGGTTTTACAGAAAGTTACCGGTGAATTCAAGATACTTGAAGTGATTAATTCCGGCAGCTGTTTCGAGATTCCTGAAAAATCCTTGCTGGCCATTCAACAGACGGTTGCAAGGTGTGGTATCGAGAAACTTTATTTTGAAGCTCATTGGAGCTACCGGGAAAAACTGCCAGAGTTTAAACGATTTTTTAAAGCAAAAACCTTTTTCATTACCGGAATTGAAACATTTGATGATTATTTCCGCAACCAGGTTTTAAAGAAGGGCGTAGTTTTCAGGGATATCGATGAAATCAAGCGATATTTCGATTCGGTTTGCATAATGGTTGGAATGCTTGGGCAGACAAAAGAAATGATTAGTAGAGATGTAAAAATTCTGCTCGAAAATTTCGACCACGGAACCATCAATCTCTTCGTTGAAAATCATACTGAAATCAAGCCCGATTTTGACCTGCAAAGATGGTTTAAACAAGAATACGCCTGGTTGAATGATGTAAAAAAAATCGATGTGCTTTGGAAAAATACCGATTTTGGCGTGGGAACGGTTCTAAATGAGTAACAATCTGCTCTGGGTTCTGCTTTTAATCGTAAATTATGCGGGTCTCGTCGCTTCATTCAAATTTTTTCGAAAGTCGGGGTTGTACGCCTGGATAGCCATGGCTTCAATTCTGGCAAATATTCAGGTTATCAAAACCATTGAAATTTTTGGATTCGTTACGACTCTTGGAAACATTATCTACGGTAGTTCATTCCTGGCAACCGACATCCTGGGAGAATGCTATTCAGAAGAAGATGCCCGCCAGGGAGTTAATATCGGCATTTTCACCATTCTGGTCACCACAGTTATCATGCAGATCTGCCTGCATTTCACTCCCCATCCAACTGATATAGCCAACCAGGCTCTTGACACAATTTTCTCGATTCTGCCTCGCATTACCCTGGCCAGCATCATAGCTTATTTCGTCAGTCAGAATTTCGATGTCTGGTTTTATCACTACCTCTGGCGAAAGTTCCCCGATCACCTCTGGGTGCGGAATAATGGCTCTACAATGATTTCGCAGCTTTTCGACAACGTTATTTTTACCGCTATAGCTTTTTACGGAGTTTTTCCAAATGAAGTGATCATCCAGATTTTTGTCACAACCTATCTGATGAAATGGGTGGTTGCTTTATTTGATACGCCATTTCTTTATTGGGCAAGGTACGTGCATCGAATTCAGCCTGACGTCTGAATTTCAGCGGTTTCAAGCGCTTCCTTGAATTCCTCAGGAGTTAAGGGGCGGGGAAAATTGTAGAAAATCTGTCCCGGACGTTCATTGTAATATGGGCGATTACAATCGCCGCAGCCCGAGGTTCTGAAACAGGTTCCCTGATCCAGCAGCTGCAAAACAAAATCAAATGGATGTTTAATTTGGGTAAGCTTTCCTTCCAGAAAGCCGAAATCTTCAAATTTTATGCCTTTTATTTCGTTCAAATACCTGAAAATCTGCACTCTTCGATAAGAAGAAAGATCTGGAGCAGTCCCACCATTGACCGGGGTCAGCGCAAATAATGAAACTTGCCCGCCATTCATGGTGATTTCACTGATGGTGCTGCAGAATTGCTCTTCACTGTCGCCAAGTCCAAAAATCAGATGTACTTCTATTCTACCGGGATTCGCTCTAATTAACTCCAATAAACCGGGCCAGTCCGTTTCCCAGTTTTTCTTCTTATGAGTTAAATACGTCCCAGGAGAGGCACCGTCAAGACCGATTCCGATGTGGTCGGCCCCAATTTCAAGCAGCTCCGACGCAAGTTTTGTCTGTGAGGGACTTAAAGTCACGCTGAAATTCATGCCTTTATTTGATAAAATTCCGGCAAACTCTTTCAATGTCTCATTCTTTTCGGGGTTAAACCCGGTTTGTAGACAAACCCGCCTGAACGGGCGAGGCTCCGCCGAAAGCAGGGAAACTATTTGAGAGAATGAAAATTCAGGCCAGATTATACGGGAAAGCCTTTTTGTCTGTGAATTCCCATTTGCCCGGGGACAGAATGAACAAGAGCCGATGCAGCCCGTATCCCAAAGGAGATATGCCGTGGTGGGGGCAACATCATGTCTGGCTTCAATTAATCCCAGAACTATGGCTGTGCCATAAGAAACCCTTACTTTTTCTTCGAGAAGGTTTGTCATAAACAGCAGCAGTCGTGTTTCTTTGAAACATCTATATGAAATTCTTCAAGAACTTCGAGCAGACGGTGATCAGGCTGAACAAATGCTTCGCAGCCGTGCAGCCAGGCAAGAATGTCGAATTCCTTTCGGTAGATTCCTGCAGGTCTCATGCAGCCAATACTTACCGGGCATTTCAAAACCTTTATTGCATGGGCAACCACTTCGATGGCTTTTTCTACTGACGGAACCTGTTGCAAATGAAGCTCGGTTCCAGGAGTGGGGCGAAATACTATTATAACTGCTTTTTTTATGGCCTGATGACTCAAAAAGTCGAAACTATCCATTTCGTGATCCTGTCCTTCTGGGTCGAGGCCAATTGTGACGTGAGGAATGGTTTGAAAATGATTCAAGTAATCATTTAAAAGTTTGCGATAGTCTTCAACCCTGTGTTTTAACCTGAAAACCTGCTGAATAACCCGATCACTGACCGGCAAATCAAAAGAAACCGTGGTTTTCCTTTTTTTTAAAAACAACAATTGGGAAACAGGTTGAAACCCGGGGTGAACATTCAGCTCCAGATGATCCGGCAGGTTGCTGATAATCTCTGCATGCTCAACCAGGGGAACCGCACCTTCACGATTGCTGCCGCCACTGATCAAAAGCGAATTGTATCCACTCAGGTCTATTTGTGAAAGTTTTTTTAGATCGGTCATGCCGCTCAGATAGTGACCGTTACAATGGGCACAATTCTGTTCGCAGCTCAAGCCCGAAAGAGATACGGAAAGGGTTTTCTGCGGAACGACCCGAATCAGCTTTTTGGCCGGCAAACCCGAATTTATGGCTTTCATTCCGATTGCCTGAAGTTCTGGCGAAAGTTCTGCCAACAGTCGGCCAAAAAGGTCGGACATCAGATTTCGTCGTCGGCTGAAACGCGAATAACCTCTGAAAGAGTGGTAATGCCTCGCAAAACTTTGGCAAGGCCATCCTGACGCAGGGTTCGCATGCCCTGTTTCATCGCTTCATTCTTGATTACGCTGGTAGCAGCCTTTTCTACAATAAGTTCTTTTATTCTTTCTGTGGGCACAAGCAGTTCGGTAACCGTGGTTCGGCCACGATACCCGGTCTGATTGCATTTCTGGCATCCCTTGCCCCTGAATACCTGGGTTTTGCCTGCCTGGTAAAGAAGCTTCGACCGCTTGATAACGGCCGCTGCGGGAATATATTCTTCCTTGCATTCTTCGCAGATGGTTCTGATAAGGCGCTGAGCCATAACCCCGATGATTGAGCTGGCGACCAGAAACGGCTCGACGCCCATGTCGATCAGGCGGGTCATCGCACCTGCTGAATCGTTGGTGTGCAGAGTCGAAAAAACCAGGTGACCAGTTAATGCCGCTCTGATAGCCACTTCAGCAGTGTCATAATCGCGAATTTCACCGACCATTATGACATCGGGGTCCTGTCGCAGAATCGAACGCAAACCGCCGGCAAATGTAAAGCCCGCTTTGGGGTTGATCTGCCCCTGGTTGATATTGGCAAGCTGGTATTCTACCGGGTCTTCAATGGTAACGATATTGATCGTCGTGTCTTTAATCTTCTGCAGTGCCGCATACAGGGTTGAAGTCTTACCGCTGCCGGTGGGCCCGGTTACCAGAATAATTCCGTTTGGCTTTTTGATCAGCCCCGAAAACTGCTTGAGCGTATCATCAGGAAAGCCCAGCTCTTCAAGACCAAAAACAACCATGCTTTTGTCTAAGATACGCATTACCACCTTTTCACCACGAAGGGTTGGGTAAGTGGAAACGCGCAGATCTATTTCGCGGTCGTTAAGCTGCAGCTTGATGCGGCCGTCCTGGGGAACGCGCTTCTCGGCAATGTCAAGCTCTGCCATAACCTTGCAGCGCGAAATGGCCGCCGCTTCAAAAGTCTTGGGCAGAGCCATAACTTCCTGAAGCATGCCGTCTATTCGAAATCTGGTGCGAAGTAATGTTTCATCGGGTTCAATGTGAATATCTGAAGCTTTCTCTTTTATGGCGCGTGTAATAATCAGGTTTACCAGCTGAATGATGCTCTGTTTGTCGCCCGCGTTGATCTGCGAAAGATCAACAATCGAATCGCCTGCTTTCCTGTCGCTGAGACCCTGAACTTTCTTGGCAAAATTCTCGATGGTTTCCTGGCCGGCCGCTCCGCTCTGTCCCCCGGTTGCTCCTTCCGGGGTCCCAGGAACATGGGCGGTTGCATCGATCTTGTAAAATTCATCAGTTGCCGCAATGATTTCACTCATGCTTGAAACCAGCGGCTTGATCTTGCATGCCGTCGTATACTCGAGATTGTCGAGTAGAAAGCTGTCAAGCGGATCAAGCATGGCTACCGTGACCGCGCCCTTTACCCGCAAAATCGCGATACAATGGTATTTTCTCGCGATATTTTCGGGAATCAGCTTAACTACTTTGGGGTCGATTACATAATTGCGCAGATTCGCATGACTGAAGCCAAGTTTGGTTACCAGAAACTCGATAAGCCGTTGCTCGGTAATCATTCCCAGCCTGACCAAGGTGTAACCGAGGGTGTCGCTGGTTCTTTTCTGCTCTGCCAACGCCTGGTTCAGGTTCTCTTCACTGATAATTCCGTCAGCAACCAGCGACTGACCCAGCAGCTTTTTTTCAATTCGTGCCATCTTTTTACTCTACAATGCCAAGATTCTGC
>JBMOKV010000661.1:0-4876 GCA_049325495.1 Candidatus Rifleibacteriota bacterium
AATGTTTTGTGGGGCGATGAAATAATGATCGTGCTTGCTCGCGATCTGTTGCAGAGAAACCCGCATGCCACAGTAATTGGCGAAGTAAAATGCTCGACAAGAATGTACCGTGAAATCGAAAAAGCCGGCGGCAACCCGGTGATGTGGAAAACCGGCCATTCACTGATCAAGAACAAGATGAAAGAATCGGGTGCTCTGCTTGCCGGTGAAATGAGCGGCCATATTTTCTTTGCAGAAAACTATTTCGGCTTCGATGATGCAATACACGCATCGCTGGAAGTGGCGAGAATTCTGGCCCAGGCGATGCCTGCCCGCCGCATGTCAGATTTTCTGAAAGATCTGCCGCCGGTGCTGGTTACCCCTGAAATTCGCATCGATTGCCAGGAAGAGCTTAAATTTGCTCTGGTAAGCCGGGTTATTGAGTTGATTCAGGCTCATAACAAGAGGCTCAGCGGGTTACGCATCAGAAATATCAATCTGATCGATGGTATTCGCGTAGAATTCGATAAAGGATGGGGATTGGTAAGGGCATCGAATACCCAGCCCATACTGGTTTCAAGATTTGAAGCTGAAGATCCCGAATCTTTACGGCAGTATCGCGAGTTTGTTGAAAGCAAAGTTCGGGAAGCAGAAGCAGGCTTGATGAAGTCAGGCGCTGCAGGCAATTGAGCCACAACCGGCAGGAGAAAACAAGTGATTCAAAGAAAAGATCTGATAAAATATCTCGAAGAGCTCTTTGTTGAAGTGAATTACCCAGATTATTCCTATAACGGGCTACAGTTTGAAGGCAAAGAAAATGTTTCCCGAATTGTGGCCGGTGTCGATGCTACCGTAGAATTTTTCAACAAGGCGCAGCAAAAAAAGGCTGATTTTGCTGTGGTTCATCATGGTTTGTTCTGGAAGGGCGCGGAGTGGACCCGCCTTGATCGTATAAACCAGAAAATCTTTCGGGCTCTCGACAAATCAGGCCTCAATCTGTATGCTTTGCACCTTCCTCTCGACGCACACCCTGAGCTGGGTAATAATTCCGAAATGGCGAGAATTCTCGGTTTAAAGGTGGTTGCTCCATTTGGTGGCGGCAGAAACCCGATCGGTGTTCTTGGCCATTTTGCCAGACCGGTTTCAGTAGAAACATTTAAAGAAAAAATCGCAAAATTTATTGGCCCGGTGGTTACCCATCTAAATTTTGGCAAAAAATCGGTGAAATCGGTTGCCATCGTATCTGGTGGTGGCTGGAGCTATGTCACCGATCCTCTGGTTTATAATGGCGAAGTCGATTTGATTTTAACCGGTGAAATCATTCACCAGGGAGTAGCGGCCTGCAAGGATCGCGAAATTCACATGATTTCAGCAGGGCATTATGCCACAGAGGTGTTCGGAGTTAAAGCCCTGGGGCAACATCTGGCCAAAAAATTCAAATTAGAATATGAATTTATTGACCTGCCGACCGGCCTTTAACCAAACTCTTAATCAGAAAATCACCTCGAAAAAAATCGCGACAAAGAAGCCGATAATCAGGGCCATTGACACTAGAAACAGGGCCAGAGCTCCGAGTTTTTCCATTAAAAACTCGAAAAAGCTCTGGTCTTCGTCGGGCCAGGGTTTGAAAATCACTTTCAATGAGTCCCAGGCGAATCCAAACATGCCGGTTTCCGGTAATTTTTCAGGGTTTTTATATCTTTTTGCCATTTCTATCCTCACAGAGTAATTCTATACAAGAAGCTCATGGAACTGGTTTAATGCAGGGCGCTGCTTAAATGACGGGCAAGCAGGGTCGGGGTAACGTCACCGACCATACGCAATTCTGTTAACTCATTTCCATCCGGGGAAAGAATAACCAGAGTAGGCAACCCCACGACACCGAACTTTTTCAGCATCGCATCAATCTTTTCATTGCTTGAAGTGGCATCGACTTTTACCAGAACCATCTTTTCAAGAAGAACCTGAATCTCAGGCCGTGGAAAAACATTTTTCTCCAGTTCACGACAGATCGTGCACCAGTCAGCGCGGAAATCCACAAAGACCGGTTTTTTTTCTGCTCTGGCTTTGGCCATGGCCGAATCAAGCTCGCTGAGCCATATCAATTCAGCCTTGCCGGCAGTCTGGGAATTCAAAGTCTGGGGCATGCATAGATAGCCCCATTTGGTGGTCGCGCTGATGGCGAAGGCACAGGCCACGGCAATGGTTACTATACCGAATGCTTTTAGAATCCTGTGTGAAAGCAGTGAGTCTTCCGGAAGATTCGAAAACAAGCCAAGAAAGGCCGCAAAGGCGGCAAGAACCAATGCCAGAGACATCTCTGCCAAAGGCTCTCCGATCAATGGCTGGGCAAAATACAGGGCTGCCCCAATCATTAGAAAGCCATAGAATTCCTTGACCCGGTTCATCCATTCGCCGGCTTTGGGCAATGAATTGAGACTTCCGGAAAATGCACCGATCAGCAGCAGTGGAACGCTCATTCCCCAGGCGAAAAGCAGCAGCATGAAAAAGCCGAGAAACTGGCTGCCGGTAGCGGCGATGAAGGCCAGAATTCCAGCCAGAGGGGCGGCAACGCATGGTGAAGCCATTAGACCTGAAACCATGCCCATGATGAAAATACCGAACATTCCAGTCTTTTTAACGTTACCCAGGCGGTTTCGCAAGGCAGCTGGAGCCTGAATCATGAAAACATCGAACATTGAAAGGGCAAGAATGAAAAAAATCAGTGAGATTGCTGCCTGAAAAAAAGTTCCCTGAAGAAAGCCTCTGATCTGAGCGCCAAAGCTTGCTGCAGCAAGCCCAAGCAGGGCGTAGGTAAGTGAAAGGCCGGAAACATAAGTGGCTGAAAGGCCCAGGCCTCTGAAGAAACTCTGGTTTTCGTTGCGGCCACCAATAATCGAAAGGGTGATGGGGATCATTGGATAAACGCAAGGGGTAAGGCTGACAAGCAATCCGCCCAGGAGAGACATGGCAAGAACCCAGAAAATGCCATGCTGTTTCAAGGTGGCTGCAAAATCCACCAGTCCTGAAGGGGTCTGAACCTTCACACTCTTTGATGAATCCTTTTCGGGCAATTCAGAAACTGAAGAGCTGGAAGAGGCTGTTGAAATCATGAACGGCGAATCTGCAGAACCCTGGTTAGATGTGGTTGAAGCAGTATCAAATGAAAATTTAAAATTTTCTTTGGTTGGGAAAAAGCAGGTGATGTTGGAACAACCCTGATAGTTTACCTGCAGATCCAGTTGATTAATCGAGGAATCGGCGGGAAAAAATCTGATGGCAAAAACATGACTGCCATCAGCGTAAACAACCACATCTTCGCCGGTAAAGGGGTCTTTTTTTATTTTGGTTGCCGGCCAGTCTATTTCAAGTCGCCCATTTGGCGCTGAAAAAGACATCTGGTCACGGTAAAGCAGGTGATTGAACCCGACTTTTCCTGATACTTCAACATAGAAATGGTCATTGCGCCATTCGTTGAAAGCTGATTTGAATGAAAAATCTCCGCCCTGTCCGGGTATCTGGGCTAACAGGGAAAGTGGCAGCAATAGAACCAGCGTAATAAACAGCTTTTTCAAAGTTACACCTCGAGTAAGAATTTGAATCAGCCCCAGTTCATTTTTTTGCGTAAAACTTCAAAGAAATTTCGGGACTTGAAAACTACGATGCGGCCAAGTTCGTTGGCACGCGAAACCTCAATTTCATCACCATCCATCAGACGAAAGCCTTCCTGCCCGTCGAGAACCAGGTCAACCTTTGAATGAACACAGCTCAACCTGGCAGATAGAATTTCCTGATCTGATGTAATAACCGGTCGGGCGCTAAGTGTGTGGCAGTTTAGCGGGCAAAGAACAATAACGTTGACCCATGGGGGTACGATTGGGCCACCGGCTGAGAGAGAATAGGCGGTTGAACCGGTCGGCGTCGAGAAAATGATGCCGTCACCATGATAGCTGTTTACCATGTTTCCGGAAATTGAAACGTTTATTCTAATTACCCTGAGCATCGTTCCTTTTTGAATGACTACGTCATTCAAGGCGATGCCACGATACATTTTCTCGCCATTTCGGCGCACTACAGCCTGAAGCATCATGCGGTTTTCGATACGGAATTTGCCGTCTCGAAGTTTTTCGAGGGTGTTGATGGCATTTTTGGGTTCATCGAGAGTAAGGAAGCCCAGGTGCCCGAGATTGATACCGGCTACTGGTATCCCATCGGCAGCGAAAGCCCTGGTTGTTTCAAGTATTGAGCCGTCTCCGCCAAGAACAACAACCATGTCTATCTCACCCGCCATATCCTGTCGCGGCATTCCAAGTTCAGGGCGTTCAACGATCTGAGCCATGCGTGGGGTAAGGCGAACACTTATTTCATTTGCTTCAGCCCAATCAATGAGGCCTTTCAAAATTGGCGGCAAAGAAGATCTGGCCGGATGGCAGATAAAAGCTATGGATTTTAGTTTCTTTTTCATCAGGAATTCCGGTCAGTTCGGTGGGAAAATCTGGTAATAATTGCGTCCTGATCTGATTGAGCCGGCAATGCTTCGCGCAGAAAGGCCATATACCGAACCTTTCTGCTGGGTGGCAAGGCGGTCAAGAATTTCAAGTGCCGCATCTTTCTGCCCTTTTTTGAAATAAAGATTGGCAAGCAGCAGCTGGGCATCGAGGTTATCTGCCTGGTATTTCAGACAGGTTCTAAGAGACAGTATTGCCGGGTCAGTTTCACCAAGGCGGAAAAGAGTGTCGGCGAGCTGAAAATGAGCTTCGGGCCATCTTGGGTATAGAACCACCACCTGTTCGAATGCTTTTAGAGCGTCGAGATAGTTGCGACTAAGCTTTGAACGCATTCCCCGGTTAAAATCAGTGAAAACCGTTGTGACTTCAGCCCCAACCTCTGATTGCTT
>JBMOKV010000662.1:0-4866 GCA_049325495.1 Candidatus Rifleibacteriota bacterium
AGCCAGTTTCGCCGTAATCTCATCCATGGCATGCAGCGCGGCGCCCACCGCGCCCATTACTTCACGATGGGGCAGGGTAATGATCGGTTTGCCCACAATGCGTTCAAAAGCGGCAACCACCGATTTATTCAGCGACGGGCCGCCCTGAAAGCTGATTTTGCCGCCGATTTTGCCATCCTGAACCACGCGGTTCAGATAATTGTGAACGACAGCCTGTGAAAGCCCGGCCAGCAAATCTTCTACCGCACCGCCCATCTGCAGATACGACATCAGATCCGATTCCATGTAAACGGTGCAGCGTTCGGTCAGGCGATAGGGCGCTTTGGCAGCCATCGCCAGATTTTCATATTCACCGGCAATGTTGATGCCCAGCTTGTTGGCGGTTTCTTCGAGAAAACTGCCGGTGCCGGCGGCGCAGACCTTGTTCATTCTGAAATCAACGACGTAGCCGTTGCCCAGCGCGGTATACTTGGCATCCTGGCCGCCGAGCTCGAAAATGGTATCGACGCCCGGTTCAAAATAGGTGGTGCCGCGGGCGTGGGCGGTAACTTCGTTGACCACGTCATCGGCGCCGACGAACAGGTTGGCCACTTCGCGGCCCGAGCCAGTGGTGCCGACCCCGAGAACGTTGACCCGGCTCACGTCGGTCGATTCAATGCAGTTTTTCAGGGCCTTTTTGATCGCAATGACCGGTTGCCCTTCGGTGGGAATATAGCATTTATAAAGAATGCGCCCTTCAGGCGTGATGAGCACCAGCTTGGTGGTCGTCGAGCCGATATCGTAGCCCATGTAGGCATCGAGGCGCTCTTTGCCGGCGGGAAGGCCCTCTGCCTTGCCGCATTCAGCAAACGGATGCATCTCGATTTTCAGGGGCTCGGTGCGCGTTGCCGCGAAAGCTTCGGAGGTTTTAAGATTCAGCACCTGGTCGGCAGTAATGGCGCGGCCCAGGTTCTTTTCAACCGCCGAAAGAATGGTGCCCAGAGCGCCGACGCTGGTGTAATGGGGTGGGGCGACCACTTTCTGGCCGAGAATTTTTTCGAAAGAGGCGCGGGCCAGCTGGTTTGACGCATAGCCGCCGATAAAGGCAATCGGTTCCTGCAGTTCGCGGTTGTTGATCAGGGTCGATTTGAAATTCTTGGCGACCCCGTCATGCAGCCCGGCAATGATGTGTCTGATCGGAATACCCTTATTCTGCAGGTGGATCATATCCGATTTGGTAAACACGGTGCAGCGGCAGGCAACACTGGCGGGAGTATCAGACCGGCGCCCTTCCTCCATGAATTTGACCAGAATTGATTCCATGCGGCGCTGCGGATCTTCGATTTTGTTGAACTCTTCAAAATCCGAATAGATGCGCTCGGCCTGCTGGTCGATGAAACTGCCCGTTCCGGCGGCGCAGGCTTCGTTGAGTTTGAAATCATCAAGAATGAAGCCCCGTTCAGACGGGGTAGTAATCAGCAGCGCCGAATCATGGCCACCGATCGAAATTACACTGCGCGCATCCGGCATCAGCGCATAGAGGCCACGAGTCTGAGCCGTTGTTTCAATTTCAAAATAGGTTTTGAGTTCGTCGGCAATGGCTTTGCCATGGGTTCCGGTAAAAGCCACCCGCACAATGTTCTTTGCCCCGAACTTCTGTTCGATCTGGGCGAGCACCCGGGCGCAGACCTCGATGGTCCGGCCAAAATGCCGATAATATGGCATCTCTTCAATCAGTTTGCCACCGGCATCGCAGACGATAGCATTAACGCTTACCGAGCCGATGTCAAAGCCGATGTTGAGTTGTTTGTCTGACATTACGAATTCCTCCTGCAGAAGAAAAGAAAGTGCATCAGTATAACATAAAAAGCCCCACGGTTAAAGGCATAACCGGGGGGCTTTCAGGAATCATTCCTGATGCTATGGTTTGTCGTTTGTCCAGCCGCTTTCTTCAACCTCCAGGCCCGGTAATCCGCTTTTTTTATCATCTGAATTTCCGGCCTGGGCGGGCGGCGATGCCGTATTTGCCGGTTCCGGGGTTTCGGGAACTGCGGTGGCACTGGCGTTGAACGCATCGCGAATTCGCGCTTCGGGGTCGGGCATGGCGGGCATTTCAATACTTGAAGACGATTCGGCAGGCGCTGGCAGCATCTTGACCATTCCATCATAGGTGATTGCAAGATCGCCATTGCTGCAGATCAGGGGCTTCTGAAAAATTCCCCGGCCGTATGCAGTCCAGATCGACGAGGCTTTTTCGGTGCCGATGTAGCTGCCGTAGGTGGCCCGGTCGAAAAAAGAATCTTTGTGGGTTATGAAAATGCCTCGGCGAAAGGGAAAAGCGTTATAAATGTCGCCCAGGTCGCGCGACCAGTACAAGCCCCCATTGTCGGCGTCAACGCAGCGCACTTCTTTTTTGGTGGCCAGCAGAATGCGTTTGCCGTTTCTTGCCGCACCGGTAAAGTTTGAATTCAGCGTGGTTGTCCAGGATTCGCCGGTCATCAATGAAAAACACACGATTCTTGAACCGCCGGCGGCGAGAAGAATCAGGCGATCTTCAAGAACCTGGGCGATTTTCAGGCCGGGGGTGTTGTGTTTGAACAGCAGCTGCCCGGTTTTCTGGTCGACCACCAGCAGAACGCCATCAGGACTGGTGGTTACCGCCAGGCTCTGCACGAAATGAAGGTCGTCACTGCTTGCCGGCTCATTGAGAGTCCAAAGGACTTCACCGGTTTCGGGGTCATGGCCCATCAGGTTAAAAACCGGATCTTTTACATCAGTGTAGCCTGAAACGCTGATTACGGTCTCATCGACGCCGAAGTTTACCAGGGGCTTGCTGAACTGGTAATCCCAGACCGGCTGACCCGTTTCGTGGTTAACGCAGAACAGGGTATTTCTACCTGAGGCGACGATGACGTTTTTATTGGCGAGAGCCCCCGGACTGAGCAGAATCGGCTGCTGCATCGCCGCTTCCCAGGCGATCTGCAGGCCGGGAACGGTAAAACCTCGCAGCATGTTGCTTTTATCGGCGAGAACCACGGTTTTACCACAGGCCAGCGGCTGGTAACCCAGCACCTGCATGACTGCAGACTCGGCGCCCTTTTTCCCATCATTGCCGAATTCAAAGAGCTGATAGGTCTTCTTGCCCTTGTCGCCACCCAGAAAAACCACATGGCTGCCCACTTTTACCGGGTCGCTGTAAATTTTGCCGCTGATCGAAGAAGACCAGACCGGTGCGGTTTCAGGCTCGGAACCCATAAGATGGAAAGCCAGGACGCCAACGATTACCAGAAGCACGCCAAAAGTTCGTTTAGACATGATTATGCTTTTCCAAGATGATTGAGGATTATTTTGATACATTGATCGGGCTCGATCAGGCTGGAGTTGAGAACCATGTGGTAGGCATGGGGGTCATTCCAGTCCGCATCGAAGAAATCGTAGATGAAGCCTGACGCAGCTTTGTCTTTTGCCTGAATCAGTTCGGCGGCCTTTTCGGGCTCGATTTTCTGTTCGGTTGCCACTCGGGCGATGCGTTCGGGCATGTTGGCAACCATGCGGTAGTGGCGGGCGTTGCTGTGGTCTTTCAGAATCTGGCAGGCACCGCGCCCGAGAATGACCGCGTTTTCGGCGGTGGCAATTTCTTTGATGACCTGGTTCAGCACGGCGAAGTAGTCTTTTTCATGATAGGTTTCGCGGGGATAGGAACTGAACATTTCGGCTGAATCCCAGTCGAGGGGGCCGATGCCGAAGGGGTGAAAAACCAGCCCACCCTGCGCGATGCTGTTGAGGGCTTCCTGGAAGAAGACGCCCACCCGGTTATAGGTTTCCTGGTCGAAGTCGGCCAGCTGCTCTTTGTCTTTGCCCAGTTTTTCAGCGATTTCGTGAATGACCTGCTGGTCAAAACAACTGCAGCCAAGAGCTTCGGCCACTTTCAGGGCAATATAGGTTCCTGATGATCCCAGTTCGCGTGAAATGGTTACAACCGGCATAAAATCCTCCTCGACCTTCAATGTTTTCAACTTCATTTTACGCTTTTGCGCCAGCAGATTCAAGCAGACAATTGTAATCGCCGGTCTGTCAGAAAAAATCGCGTTACAAAAAAAAAGTAAAAAAAGTTGTTAACAAAAGTTTAAAAAGCGCCGATGGATTTTGTGTAAAAAATAATCACGGAGGAAAACAAAATGGTTCACCCAGGGATGGTCGGTATTACGGAACTAATGATGGACGATTGTTTTTTAAGCTGGATGGAAATTCAGGATGAAGATTTGCTTGAAACTCTATCTACTTTTGAAATCTACAGTCTTTATCAACAGGCTCAGTAAAAGAAAACTAAAGATCGGTGTTTGCCGGTTTTTTTCTTTTTAGTCTCTTTTAGATTTTAAACTTTCGGCAAAGGCTTCAGAAATTTTGCCCGGCGCAATTTCGTCGCCGTTTTCTCTGATAAAATCCAGAAAATTTTTCATGCGCTCGATCGTTTTCTTCGACATGCTGTGTTCGAGTCGGCAGGCTTCTTCTCTCGCGTAATCAGGCGACATAGCCAGCACATTTTCCAGAAAATCTTCAATTATCCCGTGAAACCGGCTTAATCGGGCAATTGCCTGAGTGCCGGCTTCGGTGAGGGTTACGGGCCGATAAACCTGGTAATTGATCAGGCCTTTTTCGGCGAGGCGCTGCAGTGCCACAGTAACCGAGGATCTTTTGCAGCCGATGCATTCGGCCAGATCTGAGGTTCTGACCGCGCCGTGCCTGGCCTGCAGTTCGGCAATGGTTTCCAGATATGTTTCAAGCGACATGGACAATTTGGGATTCATCTTTAGCCTCTTATGAGCAGGTGTTGCTGTTCTTGACCGGGCAGCCGTCGCATGATGAGCAGCCTTTGCATTTACTGCC
>JBMOKV010000663.1:0-4848 GCA_049325495.1 Candidatus Rifleibacteriota bacterium
TCTTTAAGGACTTCCATGATAATTTTGGCTTTAAATTCTGGTGTGTAATGATTTCGCTTATTCATAATGGTTAAATTCTAACCTATTTTTCTCAAATTTTCTGTCTCATCTTCGGGGAGCATTATACAGATCAACTTCGTTCTCAATGGCGCGACAAGTGGAAATGGCACCGCCGCCGTTTCCCCTGGTGACCGACTGGCAATCAAGATTGAAGATAAAGCGAAAACTGAAGTATTTTCAATGGAATTTGCAGTCGGCAATAATGACGTGAAAAATTTCAGTAAAACCATAGTTCCGCAGGATATCAGCTGAAAACCGTTTTTTATCGAACCCGCTGCGAGCCCGGCTCCGGCGGGTTTTTCATTTGCGGATAAAACTTGCGAGCATCCCCGAAAGCAGAGAAACGGCCCTTACCAGGCAAAACAATGGAATCAGGATAGCAAGAAAAGGTTGGCGGCTGAAAGCTATTCTCAGCAGATTAAAACAGCTGATCAGCCAGGCAGTTTTCCACCAGAACCGAAGGGGTCTTGATAAGAGGCTGAAGGGCAGAAGTAAAACCAGAACGAGTTGAACTTTCAAACTTGCCGGAGTATATGAATCCCTGACAGCTTTTTCGGGGTGGTCGGCATAGACACGCATGCGCCAGAATCCACGACCATATTTCAAAAGCGCGTATTTTTTCCAGCCTTCGCGATGAAGATGCTCAACAACAGCTTTTCGAGTAAATACAAAACGACCACCCAACTTTTTAATTCTAAAAGATAAATCCACATCCTCGTTGTTACAGGTACAATAGGTTGAGGAATTGAAACCGTTAACTTTCAGTAAAAGCTCGCGGCGATAAGCGCCAGAATAGGTGTCGATAAAATCAATGTCCGGCAAAGATTCAAGCAGTTCATATCTTTCTTCGAATTCAATCTGTGCAAGTTGAGCCCAGATATCTTTTTGTCGGGTAACGTAAACCCCTTTAACGCCCGCAACCTGAGAAGATGAAAAAGGCTCGATCATGCCTTTCAGCCAATCAGCTTGAGGAATACAGTCGGCGTCAGTGAAAACCACGATCTCCCCTCTTGCAGCCATGATACCGCGGTTCCTGGCTGCTGCGGGCCCGCTATTCTCCGGTTCTCTGATGAATTTTAAGTCGAGAGAATCCTGAAAGGGCTTTACAACAGGTTCCAGATCTTCACTTGAACCATCATCAACGACAATAACCTCAAATTTGTCAGAAAATTTCTGAAGCTTCAGACTTTCAAGCAAATTTTTTAATGAATTGCTTGAATTTAAAACGGGAACTACTACTGAAGCCCTTAAATCTGACATTTCAGATCTGTTTTTGAATAAAATCAATCATTTCATAAATTTCCCGTTCTTCGGGTGCTCTTGCAATGTAAGCAAAGTTGCCCATGACTTCTGCAAAAACCAGAGGCACTTCGGTAACCATTGCAATTTTTTCGCCGAATGCAGACATTATTTCATCATGGCTGTGAAGGTAGTTCTTGCCCCATTTGCGCGAAATATGGGCAGCAAAATACTTGCGCTCGATTCTTGCTTCGAATCCCTTGCCGGCGACAATATTTGCCCATTCCTGGTAGACATTTACATCTGCCGAAAAATTCATCAGGTCAACAGTGTAGCCTCCGGGAGGGCGACAGTTCATTTCAAGCACGAAAAGCTTGCCAGTCTGCCGGTCGCGCAAAAATTCCAGGTGGAAAAATTTGGCCCTGATATCGAATTCCTTTACTATCTTTCGACCAATGGCAACAGCATCTTCGGGAATATCACGAACCAGATAAAAGCTTAGATCCTGTTTGTAGGCAACTAGGTCGTAGGCACCGTTGACCGAAAACAGTGAAGAATAAAAAACAATTTCACCGTTCTGATCGCAGATTCCATCAAAGGTCATCAATTGACCGTCGATATATGGCTCAATGAAATAGTCTCCCTGTGGTTTGTTCTGCCAGAATTGAGAAAGGTCTTCTTCGTTATTGATTTTGAAAGCGGCCATTGCACCAACCCCAATATCGGGTTTAGCAAAAATTGGAAAACCATGCTTTTTAACAAAATTATTTACTGATTCAGGCGAAACGGCAATTTCGCCGGCAACTACAGGGGCATTACAGTGAAGGAAAATCTTTTTCATTTCAGATTTTCTTTTAATCTTTAAAGTCTGGGCTATATCAGGGCCCTGAATGCGAAAATCTTCGCGAATTCTCGCTTCGTGCATCATCCAGTGTTCGTTATGTGATTCAACCCTTTCAATTCTTCCCCAGCGGTGAATAAAATGGCCGCAGGCACGATAAACAGAATCATAATTTTCGAGATGGTCAACACGATAATAATCGGCCAATGAATGTTTTAAATCTTCGCTTAAATTTTCGAAATGATCTTCACCAATTCCCAGAACTTTGATGCCGCAATTGGCAAGACCATGGCAGAATGCCTGAAAATTAGGAGGGAATGCGGGTGAAATATAGACAATATTCATTATTACTCTTCCTGCAGTTGGTGTGACCGGCGAGTGCCAGAACTATTTTCATGACTTGCAAGTCTAATAAATTATTGCAAAAAACGCAATGTTTTATCTCGACTAACGTTCGGCAGGAATCTTAGCAGGCTTAACCACAGGTTTTTTAACAGACACCACAATTCTGGACTTCTCGAAACTTTTTTTCTGCAGGGCAAACAATTGAGCTATATGCCGCATTTGCGAAAACGATGAAGCAAAAATCAGCAGCAGAAGAACAAGAAAACCAAGAAGCAAAGTAAAGCCACGACGGGCCCCTGATTTTATCATTGCCCGCACCTCCAGACAGTGTTGAGCTGCTCTCCGTTGATCTGCATAAAAAAGGAATAGGTTCGCGAATTAAGCTTCCTGAAGGGTGAAGATGGCAAAAGATTTTTAAATCTGGCCTCTTCGCCGGCATTTTTCAAATAGAATTCTTTGAGGTCACGATCATAATATAGACTGGACCCATCTGAAAAAACTATCTGATGGCCTTCACAACTGGTAATTTCCGTGCGCCCAAGATTGAAACGCTTTAAATGCTGATAAAAAGCAAGAAGATTCTGGTTTTCGTCAAGCATTGTCTGAGTTTTTCTGTCGATTCCCAGAAGCATTTTTCCCGGGCCCCAGAAACTTTCAACCGTTATTCCGATAACGGCTATGACGATCATCAGTTCAATGAGGGTAAAGGCTTTTCTTTTCAAGGCAACTTGACCTCGCATGAATAAATTCGGCCAGGTTCCGCTTTCAGGTCAACAAGTCTGATTTTAACGACCCCGTTCGTTTCACGCCATTCGTGCTTCCAGCGATTGCGGGGAAAAATTGTGGTGGAGTCTGCCCCATCCACCTTTTTGTTCCCCTCTTCCCCCATTAGAAGAAGATAATTTTTTGCGCTTTCCATGGTGAAAAGGGCGATGGTATTTGCCCTGACAGCTTTTACAGCCTCGATTCTTGAAGAATTGAAACTAAAAAGAGATAAAATTAGAATACTCATTAACACGGTACTCAAAAGGATTTCTGTTAGAGTTAACCCCCTGCTTTTCATTTCAATAACTCCAGATCAGCCAATAGTAAGTATCAAAAAAGCCGGAAGTGACTGAAAGCACGAAAAACCCGGCCACGATAAGAGCAAGCGTTGCAAATGTAACAGAAATATTCTTTAACCAGGTCATCGATTCGGCATAGTTGCCATGCGCAAACCGTTTAAAATTACTGATCAAGCTGGCTTCTGAAGAATCTGTAACCACAATCTCAGAAAGAACCGGAGAAACAGCAAAGGCATCTTCAACCGATCTGCCCTGTTCAAGAGTCCTTGCGGCATTAACCAGTCCGAAATCATTATGGGTCATGAGCTCTGCCGCGCTCAAAATAGCTCTTTCAAGGGAAAAGCCCGCTTCAAGATACAGTCCGATAACTGTCTGAGCCCGGGCTGCATTCTGCTTGAATGCCACTTTATTCATGCCTGAAAGATAACCCCAGATTGTCGCTCCGTGGTTGATTCCAAGAAAATACTGGCGAATTACCAGATACAGGCAGAAAATAATCATGGCAGGAATCACCAGGGAAAAAGGCCAGAAAGCCGGGTCGGCAAAATTCAGCATTCGCAACAGCAGATTTGGCCTCTGCCCAGCCTGGTTAATCTGCTCCACCACTCCCGGAAAAAAGAAAAAATTCAAATGAAAAAGATTGAAATTCAAAAGAATCAACAGCAGAAAAGGATACGCCAGCGAAGCATTCAAACGTTGATTTAAAGTTTCAAGCACGACCAGGTAACGTGTATAAGCTTCCAGAAGAGAAACCAGACGACCTTCGCCCAACAATGGCATAAGCTTTGCCAGCACCGGATCAAAACCAGAAAGTTCTTTTACAGCCGTTTCAAGCGATTTGCCATCGGCAATCTTTCGCGCCAGGCCTTGGCACCAGACCACCGCCTCGCCCCCTCCCTTGGCGCGTTTCAGACTCAAAAGCGAATCTGGCAGAGTCTTGCCGCTTTTCAGGGCAATTGCCAGAATATTGCAAAAGCTTATCAGTTCTCGGGTTTTCACTGCCATGCCCCCTGCAGAATCGATGACATTACAGCAAAAACAAGATAAATAGAAAGGCCGAAGAAACTTCCCAGTGCAACTGTTACGAATGCTTCCAGAAAGGTCATGAAAACTTCAAAACGATCCACCCAGCTTTCACGCAAAAGCATGACACCTTGCGACAGCATTTCTGTAGAATTTTTGCCTTCAAGACCCAGAGAGATAAACCAGTTAATATAAGCTGGAATTCCAGAAACCTCACCAGCTTCAGCCGGGCTCTTCCCTGCACTCAATGCTGCTGCAAATGACTTAATCTGGGTG
>JBMOKV010000664.1:0-36847 GCA_049325495.1 Candidatus Rifleibacteriota bacterium
TTTAAGGACTTCCATGATAATTTTGGCTTTAAATTCTGGTGTGTAATGATTTCGCTTATTCATAATGGTTAAATTCTAACCTATTTTTCTCAAATTTTCTGTCTCATCTTCGGGGAGCATTATAATGACCAGATTAAAGAATTACTTGACCGTATAGAGTTTCAATCCCCGATTTGGTGGGGAGTTTCATAAGACATGCGAAACTCTGACCGCTACTTTCACGCCGGGCAAATGGTTTCAATCCCCGATTTGGTGGGGAGTTTCATAAGACGACCAGAGACTGCCAAATCTCAAATGATTTTTTAAAAGGGTTTCAATCCCCGATTTGGTGGGGAGTTTCATAAGACGAGGTCGAATACTGTGATAGGGCTAATTTGCCTTATACTGTTTCAATCCCCGATTTGGTGGGGAGTTTCATAAGACGCAAAAGAGACCGGCGAATGGCCGTATTCTATGGACTTCGTTTCAATCCCCGATTTGGTGGGGAGTTTCATAAGACAATTTACCGGCTGTTTCCGGTCACTGAGGAAAAGTTTGTTTCAATCCCCGATTTGGTGGGGAGTTTCATAAGACGCGGATATTAACGCCGTATTTCCAGTTAAATAATCTATGTTTCAATCCCCGATTTGGTGGGGAGTTTCATAAGACGCTCAGGAAGCGGTTATTTCATGAGCTTAATCACGGCGTTTCAATCCCCGATTTGGTGGGGAGTTTCATAAGACATTTATTGCAGAAAAGCGATTAACCGCGCTTGGCAAGGGTTTCAATCCCCGATTTGGTGGGGAGTTTCATAAGACAAATGGCGTTATTGAATTTTAAAGGAGAAAAACCATGAGTTTCAATCCCCGATTTGGTGGGGAGTTTCATAAGACTGGTTGGAGTGCCGTGAATTTATTACCAACGAATTTAAGTTTCAATCCCCGATTTGGTGGGGAGTTTCATAAGACGGGGGCTGTTGTTCATTTGCTTCCTGAAATTAGAGTTGGTTTCAATCCCCGATTTGGTGGGGAGTTTCATAAGACATTCAGCACAACTTGTTGAAACAAGTTGTCGATAGCTGCGTTTCAATCCCCGATTTGGTGGGGAGTTTCATAAGACGGTTGAAGCTCAGGAAGCGGTTGAAGCTGAATGAGCTTGTTTCAATCCCCGATTTGGTGGGGAGTTTCATAAGACGCATGTCACTGTACATTCAGTCAGAGAAGGTTGAAGCTGTTTCAATCCCCGATTTGGTGGGGAGTTTCATAAGACAAACTAATCGATGCAAGCAAGGGTATCAATAAACTTAGTTTCAATCCCCGATTTGGTGGGGAGTTTCATAAGACCTTACAGAATGTTTCGAATATAGGTTTGATAAAACTATGTTTCAATCCCCGATTTGGTGGGGAGTTTCATAAGACGTCACTAAGAAAACAGCTATTGAAGCCGATAAGCTTGGTTTCAATCCCCGATTTGGTGGGGAGTTTCATAAGACCAGGTACGGGTTGAACGAAGAACGATTGTACTCATGGGGTTTCAATCCCCGATTTGGTGGGGAGTTTCATAAGACCAGCACTTTTTGGAAAATGAAAGTGTTGCAACTGCCGCGTTTCAATCCCCGATTTGGTGGGGAGTTTCATAAGACTTTTTGATTTTCTAAGAATGGAAACGGGAGCGTGCCTACGTTTCAATCCCCGATTTGGTGGGGAGTTTCATAAGACTGGTATATTTTGAAATAATAAAACGGCGGTACCCAGAATGTTTCAATCCCCGATTTGGTGGGGAGTTTCATAAGACGCAGTACTTGGTCATTTCAAGATTGAAGAAAACCAGAAGTTTCAATCCCCGATTTGGTGGGGAGTTTCATAAGACATCCGGGTTATCCTCTCCGAAAAGGGAAAGGAAGTTAAGTTTCAATCCCCGATTTGGTGGGGAGTTTCATAAGACACTCTGCCGAATGGGAACAAGAGCTGTTAAAGCATATTGTTTCAATCCCCGATTTGGTGGGGAGTTTCATAAGACAAACCGGCGAATACTGCAAAGCCGGAAAAAAAGAAATACTGTTTCAATCCCCGATTTGGTGGGGAGTTTCATAAGACGAAACTGTATTACCTAAACGATGAAACCGGCGAATACGTTTCAATCCCCGATTTGGTGGGGAGTTTCATAAGACGGCTCAGGAAGCGGCTCAGGAAGCGGCACAGGAAGCGTTTCAATCCCCGATTTGGTGGGGAGTTTCATAAGACGATCGTTGCTATCGTTACGCGGGGGTCGGATAACGTAAAAGTTTCAATCCCCGATTTGGTGGGGAGTTTCATAAGACAGCACCCTTCTGGGAGTCTGTCTTGATCTTACTATTCAGAGGGTCTATCGTCAACCCCTGCTGAAATTTCAGCAATTGCCGCGGCAGTTTTGCCACACAAATTCGAATATTGGCTTTGGATAAGGGTTTCGCTCATCGTCAACCTCGACGAAAAAATGCCGCTTTCCGATTGGTCAGGGAGGTTGACGGTCAACCAGATTATCATTCAGCAACTCGAGACCAAATTTCAGGTTGGCTTGGTCGGAAACGCAGTGAATTATATAATCTCTAAGGCTCCTTTCATTAATAACCTTAAAGTATCCCAGGGCAAGACTGTCAAAAATCTGCTTTTCAAATTGATTATGCCAGTTCCCCGGATTGAAAAGAGATTCCTTTAAAATAAAACACCGAAAATATTCGTGGGCAAAAAAAGAGCGGTTAACCGAATTGAAATTTTCCCCGAGACAGACCAAAGCTTTTTCTCTTTGCTTGGTAAGCAGGAAAAAAACAGGCATTAAAGCCATGGAAATCTTTCTTACTGATTGTGGGGATTTCTCGTATTTTTCAACTATTTCCATCCAGAATTTCGAAAGCCCTGCCCTGTCACTCAAATCATTACTCTTTGACAAAATTGCAAAAACCATCGAAAACAGAACCCGATCCTTTTGCTTTATCTCTTCATGACTTTTACAATATTTGGCGGCTTCAGAAATAAAATATGGCGAAAGGCATTTTTGGCATTTTCCAGGAAGCATTAGAAGAAGAAAAGAAATACTGCTATTTAGCAACTGTTGGTTTTGAAAAATTTCTCTCGCTAAACATTTTACCAGCTGCTCGCATTCATTTTCTTTGTAAGAAGATGCCCCAAAATATCCAAGCAGAAAAGCGAGAAAAAACTTACCTTGAAATTTTTTGGAAGAAATCACAGAACTAATCTTTTTTCCCATCAAAAAACGTATCATTCCTGACCAATGGGCAATGCAAAGGGTCATTAATTCACCTGCGGGCTCCTGATAAAACTGCCGGCTAAAAGCATTCAAAACCCTTTCTGGATTTGAGTTTTCAAGGCCTTGAAAAAGATTTTTGCCCAATACCAGTGCCGGGTTTGGAAGCCATTTCAATCGCTCAATTGAATTATCTTTTGTATAACTGGAAACAATTCTCCAGGATGTTCTCTTATTATTAAAGCGACCGATCTCTTTGGCAAGGGGGCGCAGAACCGGGTCTGCCAACATGCTTTCAATTTTTAAATTCTCAATTTTATCTATTTCGGAAAAATTACCCAATTCTAATGATTGCCTGGACAGGTAATTTTTCACCTGCAAATCAATAAGCAAACGGCATAAATCGATCAATTCTTTTCTCAAAAGCTCTGGAAAGCCCCGATTAAAACCCTTGAAATTGTTCAATGTTTGAAAAAGCAAAGGCAGCCTTTTTCTCATTACAAGAAAAGCACATTGAATACCAGCTAAACCAGGGAAAAACTCGGCTGAGACCTGCCGAAAAATTTCCTCGGCACAATGGTTTCCGAGGGTTATCCGGCAATAATCTGCAACATCATTACTTAACAGGCGTGAAACTGTTTCCAATGCACGAATATCTTTCTCCTGCACGAACTCAAACAATGAAAAATAGTGCAAAATTTCTACAGGTTCTCGGAAAAATAGAAGATCGATCAGAGGAAAGCGCTTGCGAGCGGAGTTGAACTCTGCACTTCTTATCAGGTCGTAATGAAAATGCCTACGTATAAATCTTGACGCCAGAAATACTTCAGAAGAACTGCCTGCTAAGGCACGACAAAATTCAAGATAGTAACCCTCTGCTTTTACTGCGTCTTTTTTTACCCAGTGCATAAGAAGTTCTGGTAGTACAGCAAATTTAATAAATTCGGGCATTGTGCCTGAAAGAAGTGGGAAATTATTGCCTGGATCAAGGCTGCGGGCATTGGAAAAACACTTGATTTTTTCAAGCCTGTCTTCTGGTGACAAGCATTTAGAGCTTTCACGGGTAAAAAATAGTTGCCAGGAAAAAGAATCTTTTGATTGAACAAAACCAGTATTTGAAAGTGCATCTATTCGAGAGATTTTGTTTTTTACCGGAGAAAATGAAAGGTTATTTAAATTAAGCAGCAACCAGTGAAATAGTTCTTCAACATGATCAAACGCAACAAGGTTTTCAGGGCAGAATTCAAGATCCTTTAAATTCGCACAAGGAATAAAAATTCTTGAAAATCCCTGTTTTACTGCTGCCATTACTTTTTTCTTAACACCGGAAACCGGTAAGATTTTTCCGGTTTGCCAATCAACTGCACCAGTACAGCAAATAAACGGAATTTGCAGGGGGTGATGAATATCCAGCCAGAATTTTGTTAATAATGCCATGTGATATGAATTGCCAAAATCATAGTCACTGATTCCACTGGAAAAAATGGCAAGCGGCATTCTTTTTTGGAGACCGGCAAAGGAAAAGAATTTACCAAAAAGTTCTGATAATCTCAGAAATGAATTATTGAAAATTGTATTTTCTGCAAATTTAAAAGAAGGCTTTCGGGAAAAATCGGAAAAAATCACGTCTGGTAAAGACTTTGCGAATTCAGCGTTTCCCAATTCGGGCAATACCAATAAAGGGAAAACAATACCATTTTCAATCGCCATTTTCTTTCCGAGTAAGACAGGAGGAAGCTTTTCACCACAGTTGAAGGCCAATTCCGAAAGCATTTCAAGCTTTTCTTCACCATAATAGTTCCAGGTGATCGATTTTAAAAGCCTTGACAGTTCTAAATCCAGAAGAGAAAAGAAATGCTGTGAAGAAGAGACATTTTTTTGCTTAAAAAGATCGAAAAGCCTTGTAGGCCTGCGATTCCAGAAATCAAAAAGTAAATCAACATCAGAAGTTCTGGTCAAATTTCTTTTAAAAAAATAATTGATCTTTTGCTCCATAGGGAAATCAGCACCATTGAGCCATAATGAAAAAAGTTTTTTTATTAGGGCTTTCACTTATTAATGTTACAGATTTCTATTTTTTTTAATTGATCAAATTCGCGTTCTTTAAAATCGATGGCATTGATCTCAATCACTCCATTTTTCGAGGGAATTTTTTTCTCAAAACCGTCGCTGAAATAAAAGCTAATTTGAATTTCTTCTTCTTTTAACCCAATGATTTTTAGGGTTTCTTTAAAGTCGTATCTTGCACGAATTTTCAACCGCTTCTTATCAATAAACAGGCAAATTTTTTCATACAGATCATTTAAACTAAAATGGTTCTCAGTTTCAGCCGCCAATTTTATCGATGTGGAAAAATTTTTAACTATCACCATGTGATCTTCTGATTCAGAGCACTTATATAAAATTTTGAGTGATTGAATTTCCTTTTCCGGGACACCTGGACAGCTTTCAATTTCATGATTTCTGAATGCAATTGCTGCAGAATTTTTACAAACTTTTGATGGAACATGTTTTTCTATTCTTCCTAATACTTCATCACTCAGTTTTCCAATAAAATACAGAAGCTGATCTTTTGCAATAAACCTTTTGTTCCAGGTCTCAATCAATAAGGGAATTCCATCGGGAGAACAAGAACCCGATAAAATAATTTCGTTACTTTCAAGTTGTTTTAAATTGGGATTAGCTCGAATAATTAAAATTCCTGTTTTATTTTCATCAATGTTTTCTTTATCAATTATCAGTGCAAGACAAACTTCATTGTCCTTGTGCTCGATCTGCCAAATCTGGCCATAACTAAGAGCAACCGTTGAGTCAATAACCCGTTCTGGAAAAATGGTTTTTTTAAATTTTTGATAAAGTCTGGCCTTTTCAGGGCTCGAAAAAATCAACCGGCATGCTTCGCAGGTTTGGCAATGAATAAACATTTCAGGCGGAATTTTTCCAGACGCGATGAAATCATTTAACTTTCTTTCAAGAGATTCAGAATTCAAACAACAACTATTCATTTTACCTCACGAAAACATAAACGATAAACTTTTAGATATGAAGCCAGAAGGCGGCGAATAAATTTTTGCCCAGCCAGGATTGAACAATCAGAAAGTGCCAGCCGTAAAAACATTTTTAAACGATCAAGACGGTAGAAGATCGTTGTTCTTTTCCATTTGAAATCTAATGCCAATTCTTCTGACGATTTTATAAGAAAGGCCTGGAGCCGATCAATCATGCCAGCATTTCCCCTCAATTCGGCAAAATGCTGCGGAAGTATATCTCCGGTATTGAAATAGTCAGGATACACGCAATAAAAATAGCCAAGAGCCAATAAAATCATAAGCTTTTTTTCTTCTTTTTTCACAAAGATCTTCATTTGTCCTTTGAAGCTTTCTTCAGCAACGGCTGATTCTTCATCGGAAGAAAAGTTGAAGCCTGATGCAGAATTATTCGCCACTTCAACAAAATCGGAAAACTTGTCACCATTCCCATCAGAAAGACGGAATAATGTTGAGGATATCAGACGTTTACGAAATTTAAACAGATGATGAGGAGGTGTTTTCAGCAGCATGCAGATACTTGACTTCAAGTTTCGGTTAATAACCGATCTGCCACTGGCGGAAAGGAATCTCTTTAATGGAATTTCAGCAAGAACTCTGTTTTCTATCTGAAAGCGTGAAATCTCTGGCATTTGATCTGGTTCTTCGGCCGCATAATAGTCAGGTAATGCGAAGAAAATTTTGCCGCAAGCGGAAAGCTGCTGAAGTGTTTTTTTTATCTGAGAATCAAACCTTAGGTACTCCAGAGATCGACTTTCTGCATGGCGCTTGAGAATGGTAAATAACCTTCGAATTGCATAAAATTGAATAAACTCTACCGAAGGCTCTTTTTTCAATCTTATTTCCGCAAGAATTTTTGAACACAACCGGCTTTCTTCGGGCGAGGAAAAAACCTCCTCCATAAAATCGAGCACCGTCTCATTAATTTGATTTTCGGACACCACTCTGGTCAAATGTTGCTTTTTTACTAAAAACCTTACAGACCCCATTACCAGATCGTGAAAACGGAGAAAATCAGATGGAAGACGGGCCGACTCGCAAAAAAATTTCAAAAGAAAATTTGCAAGTTGCAGCGGGAAGTTGCGATCGGATTTAAGCATAGGAATTCAGCTTTTAAGCATTAACAATTTTGGCGTCTTTTGCAAACCAAATGATTATACCCCAGTTTAACCGCTCTAGCAATCGACCCGTTCCATCCGATTTGTAACAGAACCCTCCGTTGAGAAGTGGCAAGAAATCCTCCCGATCAAATCTCTCACTTTGCCCCGTTATGAAGGCTCATTATCTGGGTTCGACGATTTCTTCGTCTTTCTTTTCTTCTTTGGCATCAGGCAGGTTTTTACCACTATCCTGGGCCAGCCAGTGGTTGAACCCGCTGGTTGCGTGGTTGATGGCCTTGCCGCCGGGAATCATTTCAATGAAGCGGTCAACGTCTTTGCCGATGGTATCTTCGATAAGATCTGCTACCGGCCGGCTGACGGCTTCAGCGATACGGAAGGGCAGTTTGATGAGTTTTTCGACGTTATTTTCCATTTTCGTTCTCCTTAGTTTCAACTGCTTCAATGACCTTGCGGCCGATTTTCATGGCAAGACCGCCAATAACCAGACCAGTTGCAATCGTGATGAGAGATCTTAGACTTTCCATAATTTCCTCCTGTTGCTTACTTAAAGCTGATTTTTTCAAACCTTTTTATGATTCGATTCATACTCACCGGGAATTTTTATCTGCTATTCTTTTTCTCTTTTTCAGCTTCGCTGCCTTCGAGTGTCACTTCTTTCACCTGGTCGCAGCAGAAATTGGCAATTCCGACGCTGAGGCATTTCCAGACCTCTGATACACCATCGCGGTCTTTGGTGAATGATCGGGCGGCATTACTCTTAACCCCTGAACTGATCGCATCGGCCATTGCATCGAGATCGGCGCTGAGAAACACGAACTGCCAGTCGAGTTCTTTTTTCTTCGCCTCGATCATTTTGGTGATCTGGCTCTTGCTGAACTCAGAGCTGGCGTTTTCCTGGCCGTCGGTCACAATCACAACCACCACCTTGGCCGGGCGCGTCGCTTCAGGCATTTTGCGCAGGCGGTCGTCGAGATCGATGATCGCCTTGCCCATGGCATCGTAAAGCGGAGTTGAAGCGCGGGGAACGAAGGTGTCGCGAGTGAGGGGCACAACTTCACCGATAAGCCTGAAGTCATGAATCACCTCATAGGGGTTTTGCGAATCGAACTGCGCCAGTGTCATGGTGGAAAAGCCCGGCAGGCCTTTCTGCTGTTCGAGAAAGCTGTTGAAGCCGCCGATGGTGTCATCGCGGATCGTTTCCATGGAACCGGTGCGATCGAGCAGAACCGAAATGTGGGTATAGTCACTTCTCATAAAAGCCTCCTGTTTCGCGTCGTTTGTCACGACATTTTTCACTTAGCTGATCTTATTATCTTTATTTTTTATTATTTGTCAAGTCAAGCAAAACCAGCATATTTAAAGACAAAACCAAACAAATTCTTTGCAAATCGGCCAAACATAAGTCACTGAAATTTGTCATATTTTTGCCGTATTTTTTTTCAATTGACCTGCGAAACCTTTTTGGTTATTATTGAATCAGGTGGATGACAAATGTCATCAGCAAGGAAAGACCCATGCAAAGCAGCGAAAAATATGGCAATGCCCGCCGCGAACTCGGCCTTACCCAGGAAGAATTTGCCCGGGTATTTGACGTTTCGCCGCGAACCGTAATTCGCTGGGAGAACGGGCATTCTGAACCCCAGGGGGCCGCGGCAAAAAAAATGTCAAAGCTTCTGCAGATTCTCGAAGACCCCGACACTCGCGAAGAAATACTCAGCCTGCCCGCCGATTCAAGCCGCTGCGACCAGATCAAGGCAATTCTGATCCAATCAGACGATGTGGTCTTATATTGCGCCAGAGAACCCATTTCACCCTCTTCGAGGAATATGGCAAAAGTTCCGGTTCAGCCGGCGGCTTCTTTTCTATCACCGGTTCTGCCCCAGATCGCCGGGCTGGTTGCCGGCGCAACCACAGTTTATGGAGCTTACAAGATGCTGGCCCATGCCTTCAAAGATGATGCCAGATTATTCGACAGTTCGGGCAAAGACAAGCAAAACCGATACCAGTGCCCGGTATGCCACAGCAGCGACATTTCACAACTTCTGCACTGCACCGGAATGCTTGCCGAAAAACAGCCCTGCACCTTCGTGGTCTGCCGACGCTGCGTTTATTCCAGTCGCAACGCCCACGCCAAACTTTCGCCGACCTGCGACTGCCTTGACGTGCCGGCTTTTGAGCCCGTAGAAATTAAAAAATAAGAGGGTTTTCAAATGAATTATCTGATAACCATCGGCGCCGGAGCGATTATCGCCATTGTTGCAATGATGCTCTACAAACTTAAACGTGACCGTAAAGTTAAGGATCACCTGCTGAAAAACGCGTATTCCGTTACGATCCGCATGGATAACCCAGACGGAAAATAGAATTGATCCATTCAGGAAAATTCTCGCTAAATCACCCCTGCTTCATAAAACGACAATCTAACTGATGAGGTTTTTTCAATCAAAGGTTTAATTAATCTTGAAAGCTCATTCATTCTTTATTAAATCCCCTTTGTTTCTTGGGGAGCCATATTTTAATCTGAATTCAGAACTGTCAGGAAATTTGAATGACGACGAAAAATTTTATTCTGCTTCTGCTGTTACTGGGACTGATAATCTTTTCGATTCTACTGGTCGGAGGGAAAAATGAAATTCTGCTCGAAGCCTGTAATTATGGCATAACCCCTTTGGCGAAGCTTTGCCTGAAACTCGGCGCCAACCCTGATTTCAATAGCCTGGGCAACACCCCGCTCTGTGAAGCAATCGAAGCCCGGAACCGGGAGATTTTTCTGCTGCTGCTTTCATTAAAAGCCAACGCCAAAGACTTTCCCTCCGGGCTAAGCGGCAATACTCCAATCAATACCGCCATTCAGTATGGAGATGAGTTTTTCATCAAACATTTGCTTGATTCAGGCGCAGACCTTGAAACGATGGGCAGCAACCAGGAATACCCCCTTCATGTCGCGGTCAGCAAATGTGATCAGGAAATGACAAAATTTCTTTTAGAAAAGGGTGCATGGCCCAACTCCTCCGGTCAGAGAGGGTATTCGCCGCTTCACTATGCAATACATTTTTCATACCAGAATCGCCCGGAAATCGTGAAAATCTTGCTGGAAGCCGGCGCCGACCCCAATGCCAGAGATTACGACAAGGTTACTGCCTTTCTGGCTGCGGTAAAAAATCAGGACAAGCAGACTGCCGCCCTGATGCTTGACTGGAAGGCAGAAATAAACGCTACCGACTCACGCGGAATTACGCCGCTGCGCTACGCCATTTCCACCAATGATGCTGAATTTGTTAAAAAACTGCTTGAACATGGTGCGAACCCGAACCTGGCCGACAATGACGGCGAGACCCCGCTGCACCACGCGGCCCTCAACGACTACCAGGAACTCATCAAACTTCTCGCCAGCCACGGTGCCGATATCAACGCCACCGATAAAATTGGCCGCAACGCCTGGGTTTTTGCCCATCAGCGCGCCAGACCACTGCTTGAACAACTTGGCTGCCAGCCCGTCGCCGAATTAACAACTCTACCGCCCCAAACCGGCAATGTTCAGGTCAAACCTGAAATTGCCCCGGTCAAATGCTTTTCATGCTTGGGATCGGGAAAATGCTCAGCCTGTTCTGGCAAAGGCAAAATTCTTAAAACCCGCTGGGTAGGCTCAACAAACGAAATGTACGACGATCCCTGCCGATCTTGCCGCAGTTCGGGAAGATGCCCCGCCTGCAATGGTCGCGGAACCAGGTAGAATCAATCAGATCTGTTTGAATCGCTGCACAACCGCCAGAAGGCCCAGAGAGCCACAATGCTGCTCAGGCCATTAACCAGAAGCACGGTCGGAACCGTTGCGAAAAGCATTCCGATAATTGGGGCAACCGGTTTTTCGTTCTTTTTGAAAACCATAAGCATAAAAATGAAGAACAGAACCAGCAGCAAACTGGAAATACACAAGTAACCCAGAATTGCTTCTGGAAACCTGATGTAACGAGAGCCCCAGCCATCGAGCAGAAATTGCCCGAATATCACCAGATAAAACCCATGCAAGCCAACCCAGAGTGCGCCCATGGCACTCGTTACAGAAGCGTAATCCATGCCGGGAAAGAAAACTTTCCAGCACAGCAGAACGATGAGCAAAATCGCCAGCAGATGCCCGGCAATAAAGGGAAAAACACCATAATTGTTTGCGGCCCAGATAATGCCACGAATGCCCGCTGAAAAATGGCCGATATTATAGGTATCCGGGTCAAAGCCTGCGGCAATATCTGCGTATTTTGCCGGTTCGAGACCGTATTTGCGGCATTTTTCGTAAAAATACTCCCTGATGCTTTCAGAAGTAATCTCATTCCTTCCTACTTCCGAGTATTCGCCTTTATTAAAACCATGCTTGACGCAGTAAACACATTCATCGAGTGACCCGGTCTGCTCGTAGTTTTTCAGAGCCCATGGAGCGATGGCATACTGGCATTCTTTCTGCCAATGCGGCATTTTCTGTATATCTTCTATCATTGCCTGTTCCTGCAGGGCTTCCCATGGGATTTTTCCCGTTTCAGGGTCATGGCGCAATTCGGGCGGCGGAAACTGACTCTTCTTCATCATCAAAGCTTCTATCGAGTTAATAATCTTTTCGCGCAAAAACGCCTGACAGTGAGAATAAGGGTTCGGGGCCGGGCGATAGGAAAACCCCGGCAGACTTACGACCAACCCGGCAACCAGTAAAATCCATATTTTAAAATTTTGATTAATTTTCATTTAAGCGTCTCCCTGTTCAATGGCAAAGTCGTCAAAGATTATTTTTTTGCGGCGAGGAATTCTTCAATGATGGCTACAAGCTTCAAACTTTTATTTGATTTCGCCATTTCCAGCGCTGAAAGCCCCTCATCAGACTTAACTTCCGGGTCGGCACCCAGCTTGAGCAGTTCTTCAACCATCTGCGGGTGGTTTTTTTCAACCGCCAGATGCAGAGCCGTCAACCCCTTGCTGTTTCTCGAATTAATCACATCCGAGGCGAACTGCTTTTCGCGGTCGTTCAAATTAAGGTTCCAGTTAAAATCGGTTCTTTCGACCCGAAGGTGCAGATAACTGTTGCCATTTTTGTCAACCACCCGACTGTTAAGGCCAAGACTCATTAGAAAATTAAGAACTTCCGGGTCTTCCTGACTCAATGCCAGGCCAAACAAATTGTCTGGACCCTGCAGAAGCGGGTTCCCTCCCAGTCTTTTAAACTCTTGAACAAATTTGCTGACATTTTTGCCGTAGCTTGACCGACGCAGAACGAATTCAACGGGGTAATTGCCCTCCTTGTTGACCGGCTGATCAAGGTTCGCACCAAAGCTGGCAAGAAGCTGCAGATATTTAATTCCCTCAGAGCTCCAATGCAGGCCCAAAGCAAGCCCCAACGGCGTGTTTTCAATGTAAGCGGACCCCTCGTAAAGATCGATGTTTGGGTCTGCTCCGGCTTCAAGCAGCATTTTCGTTATCTCAAGATCGCCAGATCCGCGAATAGCCCACCACAAAGGCATTTCACTTCTTTTGTCAGGTTTTTTATTCAACTCCGGTTTCAGGGTCAAAAGCCAGGCCACCAGGTCTTTCTGCCTTTCATCGATGGCATGGCATAACGCAATCTCAACCGGATTCTGCTTCACCTGGCTCTTTAAAGCTTCCAGCAGTACCGGAAACTTTTCACGCTGCCCGTTTTGTGCTGCAAGAACCATGCTGTCGAGGGGGCTGCGCTGCAGAACCGGCAAACTGAATGTCCAGATCAATGTAACGGCTATTGCAATCAGCGAAACTTTTGCGGGGAAAACTGCCGGCGCCGGCTCCTGCTCTATCGGTGCTTTTTCTGCCATGCCATCTTTCGCAAGCCTGGAAAGCCTGAATCCCCAGATCTGAAAAAACAACGGAAAAAACATTACGAAATACCCGCTCTGAATGAAGCCTTCTTTTCCAAAGGGACTCAGGCCGTATTGCATTGCCAGCTGCACCGGGATCGAGAACAGCGCAACCAGGCCCAGCACGAAAAGAAACGCGAGCTTCTTCCAGCAGCCTCGACCGGCAAAGATCCAGGTCAGTGGCAAAAGCAGAAGCTGCGCCGGGAACCACCAGAAACCCAGCCATGGCAGATTGCCTTTTCTGCCCGTTTCTTCTTCGGCAACTTTTTGAATGTGGCTGAAAAAGCCCAGCTTACCGAAGCCTGCCCCTGATTTTTCGGTCAACATATATTCTGCGCCGATCGGGCCAAGGGTTACCGTCTGATTCTCGGAAAGCCGCATCGACACAATGGTAAAATCGGACAGGAAAATGAAAATCACCAGCAGAAGCGCGGAAAAGCGAAATGCGGTCGCCGCATTGCCGGCAGCGTCGTTGGCGCCGACTGCCCCCCCGTGTGACTTGCGAATCTGGTAACCACAATAAACCAGCCAGCTGCCGAAAAGTATCCAGGACGGGGCACGAAACGCAATCGATGCCAGGTAATCACGCGTCATTCCTGCCGAAATTGTAAAAACGAAAAGAACGAAAAAATCCAGAAAACCCCAGCCGACCACTGCCCACATCAGCCAGCCGAACCCGGCCCGCGAAACTCTTCCGAAGCGGTTCAGGGCGATGCCCATGCAGACCAGAAAAAAAACGAAACCCGGGCTGACCAGAATCTCGTCGAACGGGTTGAAATAGTCATAAAGCCCCATAGAGGCCATAATACAACCCAGAACCATCGCCCAGGTCGGGAAATTGCCAGCTTCAGCCAGATTTTTCGCGTCAATCTTGTGCATTTTTTCTCCAGATCTTTTTGGTCAGCTTTTGCCTTATAAAGAAATGATAGTTCAAACAAACGATTCAATATAACACAAAAACCAGAAAACCCTGCACTACTGACTCAAAAAACCACGGGAGGCGGCCTTACAGGTGGGTTTCCAAGGTTGTCGAACACAATTTTGCCCCCCACTTCCCTGCCCTCTCTGAACGCATCCGCTTCTCCTGCCGGTACGTTGCCGTGCTCGTGAATCTGGTCGTTACGCAGGTAAACGGTCTGAGTTGGAAAAGCAAACTCAACCTTCAGCTGCCTGGCAACCCTGATTATATCGCTGAACAGGCGATGCTTTTCCCGCAATTCAGTTGACCAGTCGGGAGTCTGAACGAAAGCATAAAGCAAAACGCCCAGGCTCGAGCTGGAAAATTCGTTCAAATAAACATGGAAATAATCTTTGCGGGTATAGGGGTGATTGCGAATCACTTCTCTGATCGCTTCACAGAAAGCATCGATCTTCTCAGGCGGTGTGTCATAGGCGATTCCAATGGTGCAGGTTATTCTGCGATACTGCCGGGCCCCCCAGTTGTCGATGGTAGCGTTGATCAGTTGAGAATTGGGAATAGTTATCAGTGAATTGTAGAATGTTCTGATTCTCGTGCTTCTCACTCCAACCGCTTCTACCGTTCCATCGGCAGACCCGATGGTGACCCAGTCGCCAATCTGAAAAGGGCGGTCGATAAGAATCGTGAGCGAGCCAAAAACATTGGAAATAGTGTCTTTGGCTGCCAGTGCAAAAGCGAGACCTCCGAGTCCCAGCCCGGCCAGGATTTTGTCGATGTCGAAGGCAAAGATATCAGCAATAAAAACCAGGCCAACAGCGATCGACAATGTTTTCAATGTGCGGGTAACCAGCGGCACCAGCAGATCGTCGAATTTGTTTTCGGTTCGCTCGGCTTTTGCCTGCAGATAACTGCCAACCACATCCATCAGGCGATAACAGGCCCAGATGCCAGACGCAGCGGTTATCAGCTTCACCGTAACCAGCAGAACCAGACGGGCACCGGCCGGCAGGCTCAGAATCGCAAGGCCGAGCCACCATGACCAGCTCGTAAGTGTGATACTTATGGGCTTAATGAACCTTTCTTCGGCGCTTTGATCGACCTGGAGCGATTCGCGGTTAAATACGATCTGAATACTTCTTTTCAGAAGCAGGGTAAGCACTCTACTGATGCCAAGGCCAAGAAAAACGACACAGAACATTCCCAGCCATTGCCAGTTTTCAAGAATAACCGTGGTTTTCAAAAGCCCGGGGAAGTTCTGCCGCATATAGTCACGCAGCTTAACGGAAAATGGAATCTCGACCTCGGCAACGACCCCCTCGACCTGTTTCCGATCTTTGAAAGCATCATAAAGGGCAGGAAGATCTTCGATGGTCTGAGAAGAAAA
The DNA here is from genome assembly GCA_049325495.1 of Candidatus Rifleibacteriota bacterium. Lineage (GTDB taxonomy): Bacteria > Muiribacteriota > Ozemobacteria > Ozemobacterales > Ozemobacteraceae > DYKG01. Next base: position 15,567 of record JBMOKV010000664.1, read on the forward strand.
TTTCCAGGCTTCGATGGTTGAATCGGGTTGACGCACCCGCTCGATGACAATTCGGCCCGAAGAATCGGCCAGAAATACGTAAGGCGGGCCCTGGGGCTCTTTTGGAATCTCAACCAGATCGACGAATTTGTGACGATCGATCACGAATTTGAGCATGGCAACACGCTCGAGACCGATATCGAGCCTCAGCGCTTTTTCGAAACGGTTCATATCAAGCGCTTCAATGGCTTTTTCGTAACCATCGCGAGATTGCCGGTTCATGGCGGTAAAGAAGAAATTCATCGTATCCCTGGGTGATTTAAAAATCGGATCGATCGTAGTGTCTTCGCTGATTTTGCGTTGCGATTCTTCAAGCTTGACCAGATAATCGCCTAACTGGGTCAGGGTTTTGGTGTAATTGAATTTCCAGTTGTCGTCGTCGTAACGATAGATGACAATGTTGATGCCCAGCTCCTTGCCAATAGGCAGGGTATAGGTGCGCCCGCTTAGATCGTCGGGAATGGCATCGATCTTGAAGGTAAACGAGTTTAGAATTCTGAAAAGCTGATTTGCCATCTCAACGCTTCTGCTCTCGCGATTTTCAGCAGGCAGTTCATCGAGATGCATGGTTGCAATTGCCCGGTCAATTGACGGTCCGTTGCCTTTGTCGACTTCGTTCATGACCGACATGAAAAGCCTCACCGTCTCTCTTGGTGATGAAAGCTTGACCTGGTCAGTTTCACCAGTCGTTGCAACGGTTGATTGACTGGCCGTTTGCCCGAAAGCTGGAATTGTCAGAACGGTTACAACCAGCAGCAAAATAATAGCAAATCTGAAGTTTTTCATAATCCCTCCGTTCTGTTAAGGGTAAATTGATCTGAAGCTGATTTCAAGAAATTAAAATTTTCAAAAGCTTCAGCACCCGTTTAAAAAATTTAAAGGAAAATGAGCCCGTTTAACGGGCGGTTGGTGAGCCTGTCGGGCCATCGAAGCAACAGAGAAATATCGAAACAATTCAATGAGCCTTTGTATTAATAAATGGCATTAAAAAACAAATTCATGATTTTTTGCCAAAGCAAAAACAACTTTTCAAATACTTTTTTTAATTGTCAAAAACGCCTCAGACTGAGGAGTCGCATCGGCAAACCAGGCTGTGGCGATGGCTCCATCAGGAAGACTGCCTTCAATCCTTGGGGTAGCGGCAGTCAATCTTTGATCATGGGCTGAAAAAATTCTTTCAATTACATCGAGCAGGTGTTTTCTGTCTTTGAATTTTACCTGGGTTTCTTTCTGCTGATTCCCATCAGAAACCTTGACGACCTGATGCCCCTCGACCCTGATTTCTACCACATCTTTATCATCGAGAAATTTTTGAATAGGCCCAAACCCCATCATATCATCGATCAACTCATAAATCATCGCCTGTTTTTCTTCTTCGCTGATGTTGAGTTTCATTTTCCGGCTTTCTTCAATCATATATTTGTTTACGTACTCTTCAAGAATTTGTCTGCGCTTCTTTTGATCGGGCTCGTATAGAAAACCCCTGGGCGGGTTCTCGAGCAGCATGCGGCGAACAGGTTCTTCAAGGCCTTCACCTTCCAGTGTTTCATCAGCCTCGTCAAATTCCTCTGCCTCTTCAGACTTGCCAAGAATATTGCCCAGACTCTTGAGAATAACGAAAAACACAAGCGTAACCGCTAAAAAATTGATCAAACTGTCCATGGTCGCCGCACCTCTCAAAATTGCACCAGATTGATTGCATATTTAAATCTTCAGCTGAACTATTATACTATAATATTCCGAATTCAACTTCTCAGTTTAATCCCGCGCCAGCCCATTGATCAGAGCATTTTCACCTATTTTGCATGCAAACCCATGACCTGGTGTATCATAGCTTCAAGCAAAAAATAATGGGAGCAAACCGCATGCGGCAGCCAAGCATTCACCAGATTCTTCTGGCAGGTCTTATGATTATTTCAATGGCGGCACCGGCCCCGGCGCAGATCAGGCCTGCCGATCTGAGCACCATGACCGGATCAGCAAGGCTATCGCCCGAAGAGTATCTCAAGCTGCAGCAGGTTAATATGATGCGCTGTTTCACGACCCCATCAGGGAAGCCGGCCGACCGGCTTCCAGCTTCTGCCGACCTGAGCGCCCATTTCCCGCCGGTTCAGCGGCAGAGTGACCAGAGCTGCATGGCCTGGACCAATGCCTACGCCATCAAAAGTTTTCACGAGCGCCGCGAACATGGCTGGGATTACGGGCCAAACCATCTTTTCAGCCCGAGTTTCATGTTCAATCTGCTGCACGAAAGAGATGCCAAAGGTGATTACCCGAAAAGCATCGAAGCAATGAAATTCATGATTGAATATGGCGCGGTGCCCCTTTCGCTGTTTCCCTACCAGCCCGGAGATTTTACCCTGCCCTCGCCCGAGCTGCAGCGCTTTGCCAAAGCTTTCCGGGCGCTGTCATACCGGCGCCTGCCCACCGATGATCTGCAGATGCTCAGAGCGATGCTCGCCTCAGGCGAGCCGGTGGCCATTTCCGTGCCAATTTATCAGGAATTTCTTGATCTGAACAAGCGTAACCCGATTTTCAAAAAGCACCGTTCGAATGAAGTGCTCAGCGTTCACGAAATGGTGGTGGTCGGCTATGACGATAAGAAGAATGCGTTCAAACTATACAATTACTGGGGAACCGAATGGGGCGACAACGGCTACGGATGGGTCGATTACAGCCTGTGGAACAGCGACTTCATCTGGAGCGCCGTCGTCACTTACGACCGCCCCACCCCGCCCGAAGTTGTTGCCTGGCTGAAAAACGCCGATCAGAAGCCGGCAGGGCCTCTGCCTGATTTTGCCATGCCCGAGATCGAATTGCCGCTGGCCGCATTATCGCGTGATGACGCCACCACCCTCGCTGCAATGGCCGATGCCGTCGCAAGCTACACCGCCGGTCGCAAAGGCCCGCAGGGAACTGCAGCAATCGCGGCCCGCAAGCTGCTTTCTGAAAAGGTGGCGATAACCGTGCTTCCGGATGAAGGTGGCATCAGCTTCGCAGATGGCTGGCTGCGCCTGGGCGATCCGCTGCCTGCCGGTGCCGGTGCCGCAGCCCGCGAGGGAATCAACATTCAGCAAAGTTTTTTGAGCCCTGATGAAATCGGACGTTTCGATTTTACGCCTGGAACCCGCGCGGTAGCGACCGGGCGCGGCGTGAGGTTCGGAACCGACCGGGCAACGGTGAGCCGCCTCTATTCTGCACCTGATGAGGCTTCACCCGAAGGCCTGCGCGAAACTTATTACTATGCGGCGGCAGCGAAAGATATGGGCGGCGTCAGTTTCTCGGGCCAGGCCGCGCTCGAATTCGGCTACAGCCGCAAAGGTGAAGTTAACCGCATTTCGCTGTTTACCGTTTTTCTTCCGGCCCTGACCGGCAAGGCCATGAAAGCCGTCGATGAATCAGAAATCAGCCAGAAACCCGCCGGAAAAGCGATTATATCCAAAGAAGGCAAATTTTCATTTGAAATGCCCGAGGCTTTTGCGAAAATCGACAAGGTTGTCTGGCCCGGTATCGGCGTCGGCTATTTCATCAAGGAACACCCGCTCAACAGCACCTGGGCCGTAACCATAAAGGTTTTCGAGGTCAAGGACGCGTCGAAAGAAAAGTTACTGGCTGAGCGGATTCCCGCCGACATGAAAGTTTACAGCATGCTTGGGCTCAAAGCCCCGGTTTCAGTGACTTTTGCCGGGCGCGAATGGCAGTTCGTGGAAGATGCTTCGGGTGCTTTCATCAATTACTACACCGTCGCAGGCGGGCGCTATTACCAGGTCAACGTAGCAACCGACGTTCGGGTCAGCCAGGAAAAGTGGCTTGCCAGCTTCCTCGAATCAATTTCCCCTGACCTGAAATGAAGCCGGCCAGATAAGCGAATTCTGATTCGGCTTTAAACCTTCAAATGATGCAAATATTTTTTTCATCGACTTAAATCTTCACAAAGCCTTCAAAATATTTGCGCTGACAGGCAGGCAAGCTTTGTGCTATCTGGCTCGCCCAGTGATTTTTGAAGTAATTTCTGTTTTTAAATTCCAGCCATTGTTGTAAAATTCAAAAATACAGTTATGAATATCATTGCCCAGAACTTCGATCACTTTCGTTTTTTAACCGCCGAACGACAGCCAGTTTATCTGGCAATTCTTTACGCACTTTTTCAGGAGCGGCTTGCCCACCAGATCGAGATTTTTCACGACGAACTTTATGATAAGGTTTCACCGGCCATTGAGAATATTTTTGCCGCTGAATACCCTGAGATGCTGTTTCGTCAAGATATTGACCAGCTGGCAAACTGGGGAAACATCACGCGAAAGCTTGAGAGCCGACGAGTTCGATCGCTTACCGATAACAGCCTGCGCCGCAACATTCTTAAAATTTCCGAAGAGAGTTTCCAGCTGCTGCGTTTTCTTATCGAGCAGGCCCGGCCCAAAGCTGCAAAAACAGCTGCCAGAGGCTTTCTTCTTCTTCAAGATCTCAGTTCAATGCTTGAAGAATTTGAAACTCTTATTGAGTGCTACTACGGCGACGAGCGCAGCGAAATTTTGCTTCAGCGAGTGCTTCACATAATCGAAGGCATGAATGCAAAAATAGACGACGCTGTTTCAGAACTTACCGGTCTTGCCGACCAATTGCATTCATTTCTCGATTCGCAAAAGATTTTTGACCAGGAAAACTTCGATCAGCTGATGGCTCAACTCGAAAGTTACAACAAATCTTACCTTTCGCGATTGACCCAGGTTGCCAGCCAGGTTTTTTCGAGAATGCGCGACCTCGAACGCCATCCTTGTTTTCATGAACTATTTGCAGAAATATTGAAATTGGCAAAGTCCAGCAATCCAGGCGAAACTGATCCTGAGTGCCAGTTTAAGCTGCTGCTGTCATTTTTTGACCCCGAAAGTGGCAGACTTGATTTCTATTGCCGCCGGGTCCAGTCCGAGCTTTATGACGCCCTGCACCGCATTCATAACTATATGCGAATCCGCCAGGACAAGACTTTACGCATTGCCAATATTCGCAGTCGCCTCGCAGAAATGGAGACTGCCACCTTTGAAGGCTCTTCTACCTGGATTGAACGGCTTTTCTCAGCCAATGTAGTGCCAATGCTCAATGGTGACGGCACTCCGGCAGAAAAATTACTGGCCCCGCTTCCCAGGCGGGGAAGCACAAAACTGCGGCAGAAAATTTCCGCCCAGGAAATTTCAGCCAAAACAACTTCACTTGAAAAGAGTCGTGAACTCGAGCGTCAGAAAATACAACGTCTGAATAAGTTTTTTGCCGAAAAAGTTTTGCGCGGAAAAAGCAGCGGAACCGCAGAAAATGCATCTTTAAACACAATCGATGATTTAAAGAATTATTTGAAAGGCCTCAAGCTTTCTTATTCTTCAAACCGGTTGCGCAGCGGAAACTTTTCTTTTTCATTCGATCGCCCTGAAATTACCAATCAACCAGCAATATTTTCAAACGAAGATTTTGAATTTACCTGCCCCAACCATTTTATCCGGAGAAAATCAGATGACCGATAAAGATATTCAGGAAGTCGAAAATAGCGGCGAAGGCCTGCCGATTGAGAAAATCAACAGTGAAACCAGCACCGCCATACTGAACATTCTCACCGAAAGCCCATTCTTTTACGCCGAAGACGACCCGGTTCGCTTTAACAGCCTGCGCCGAAACCGCAGTGCTTTCGCGGCCTTTTTCCATAAATTTTTTGGTTGGCGGCTATATGTCGATGCGAGGCTGGCTCGTCTTATCAAAGACAAGACCTTCAACCCTGCCATAAAACCTTCGCAGCAGCAGCTTTTCAATCTTACTTCCCGGCTGCAGTGCATCTGCTTTCTTATCCTGCTTGAATTTTACGAACATCAATGCGCCGAACTGGATATCGGGCCCGATGATCCCGAGAACCTCAAATTCACCTTCAGCTCATACTTCGATTATGTTAAAAAAACCATGAGCGAGCAATTGCACAAGCTTCAGGTGCGCGAAAGCGAACTCGACCAGGAAACCCGCAGCCTTCTTTCCAAACTTTGTCATTATCGCATGTTGCGCGTGGTCGAAAAGGCCGAAGATAGCGGGCAGGCAGGCGAACTGCTTATCGAGGCACTCCCCGGCTTGAACTGCTACGAAGGAGCCAGGATGGCAGAAAGCATAATCAGCAAATCATTTGGGGATGATGTTGACCAGGAACCGGTGCTCGACGAAACCAATGAAGCCGAAATGCTTGACGGAGAGCAAAACTGATGTTTAAAGGCTATAGTTTAAAAAGAATCAGACTTATCAATTTTCATAATTTTCTCGACGAAACAATCAGCATCAACGGACACCTTTTTCTCATTGGTGGCAATGGTTCTGGCAAAACCACGGTGCTCGATGCGGTGCATTTTGTTTTTACCGCCGGCAAACCCGGGCTGATGGAGTTGAACTCTGCCGCAAGAATGGCCAACCAACCCAAAAACCTCGGCCGCACCCTTCAGGGCATCTTTCTACGCTATGACCTGGAAAAAGGGCAGCGTAACAACGACAAAACCATTGGCTATGCCGCTCTCGAGTTTCAAAAGAACGGCAGCAACGAACATCTTTGCATCGGCTGCGGGGCACTGGCCACCAATCTCCAGACACGGCCCGATGTCTGGGGCTTTGAAGCAGCAACAACCATCGACAAACTTGAACTTACAAGCAAACAGGATGGCAAGGATTTTCCCATTTCTTTTGCCGAGCTCAAAAGCCGAAATTTTCGGGCTTACCCCCCTGATCGTTACATAGACGTCATCACCAAACGCTTTTTTGACAGCAAATCGGCCTATCGCGATACCATGAACCTCATTGCCGCCGGAAAATCTTATCGCGAGCTGGTCAGCCGGTTTCAGGACCAAAGCCAGCTTTTTCGAGAGCTTCTGCCACCTCCCGACGAACAGGCCTATCGCGAAATTCAACGCTCATTGCGTGACATCGAACAGATGCAGGCCTCTTCAGAAGATCAGAAACTCAGGCTCGAGGTGCTCGAAACGGTTGCCCTGGACCTGCAAAAAGCAGGCGAGCTTCGCGAAAGGGTTGCAAGAATTGCCTTCATTCAAGCAAGTCAAACCAATGAATCTGCAACAGAAGCTCTTGAGAACGCCCGAAAAAATCTTGAACGTATCATCGAAGATCTTTCTCAGAGCAGGGCAAAAGCCGAGAAACTGGAACATGACCTCAACCGAAAAACGGGCGAACTCGATGGTCTGAAAAACTCTGAAATTTACAAACAACAACAGCGCCTGGGTCAGATTCACCGCGAACTCGATGAAGTTGAGCGTTCGCTACAGGTAACCGAAAATGATCTCAAAAACCACCAGGATGACACTGCAGAAATCGGTGAACGACGCAACAAACTATGGGACGACAATACAGATTTTGAACAGCGGCTTTCATATTTCATTGAAACTGGCGTTTCACAAGGCCTGGTCAGCCAGAACGATCTCTCAGCTGATGCCATGAACGACTTTTCCCAAAAACACCGGATTTTGCGCCTTGGAATCGGCCAGTCGCTTGACCAGCAGAGAAAAAAGGCCGCCGAAAACGAATATCGTATCGAGCAGCAGACAAAAAACATCGATCAGCTTGAAAGACGGATTTTGCGGCTTGAGCGCGAAAAAGAAGCAGTTCCGGATGCATCCGGATACCTCGAATTACAAAACCGGCTGACCGAGGAAGGCATTGACTTCGTTCCCTTTTACCGATTACTTGAACCAACAGCAAACGCCTCAGAAAATATTGCCAGAATAATCGAAGAAATCCTTGGCCCACAAAGACTTTGTGCGATAATCGTCGCGCCGGGCCGGCACAAGAAAGCCAGGGCGGAAGTTCTGGCCAGGGCTTACGATATTCCTATCGTCGAGAATTTTGACAATCAGCCCCCTGCCCCGCCCATGACCGGGCTCAGGCAATTTCTGAACTTCAACGGCGATCTGGCCGCTTCTGCAGAAAACTATGCCGCCGCAATACTCGACGATTTTCAGATTGTCCGGGATGAAGAAGCCCTTTTCAAATCCAGCGCGGGTAAAGTTGCGTGCACCAATGGCATGATAAAAGAAAACGGCTCGATGCGGCGGGTTGAATCAGATTGTAATCGGTTCATCGGCACTGCCGCCCGACAAAGCACAAGAAACAGGCAGATCGAAGAACTGAAAATGCAGAAAAACGAAATCGACATTGAAATCGCCATCTACAAGAAGAATCTTCGCGAAACAAGCGAAAAAATTGAAGATTTAAAACGTTTGCTTGACTCTGTCGACTCTCTGGTACCCCAAATTTATCAGAATCTTCAAAACGAGATTTTCGATTGTGATGCCAGGCTTGAAAAGCTCAAAGAACGTCGAGAAAAATCGCAGATTCGCCTGAAAGAGCTCGGCCTGTCCCGGGAAAAGCTTCTGGCTGAACAGGCTGTTCTGCTTCAATTATCTGATTCTCATGAATTTCAAAGCCTTACAGAAGCAATCGCAAAACTTGAAAATGAAATTAAAAAAGACGATCAGAATCTTGCCAGTCTTCGCAGAGAAATCGGCAAATTTGAAGCTAACCAGGAGTTTGCAGAAAAGGGCCTTGAACATTCAAAGATCTGCTGCGAGAAGGCCAGATACGAGTTACAAGGCGCAAAAAAAAGACTGCTGGAGCTTTTAACTGAAATAGAAGAAGACCAGATCGAACACCATGTTTTTGAAACCCATCGAGGCAAACAGATTAAAGTCGAGAATGTTCCAATGCGTCTGCGTGAAGCTGAAATCGCCTTTGCGCAGAAATGCCAGGAAATTTCCACCTGTCTTTCGCAGAACACCACTATTCAGCGAAGCTTTCACTTTTCTTTCGACGTTGATAATCTCTCGGTCAAGGATCAGAACGAAGTGGAACTTACCGAAGTCTGCAACCGCCATCGTTGCCAATACGAAGAAACCCGCGCCATTCTCGAAAAGAAAAATCGCAAGCTTTTTGAAGAATTGATTCTTAACGATGTAGTTCGCCGGCTTATTCGCGAAGAAGAAACCCTGCGCCGCACCATAGACGCCATGAATAAAGAATTGCGCGAACTGAAATTCGGCAACACCACCTACTCTTTTTCCATGCAGTTGCGAACCGAATATCGTGAATTCAGAGAGCTCATACGCTCGGTTTCCGATACCGATGAGTCAGCACAACAAGCTTTGCGCAATTATTTCGACGCACATCGCGGTCAGCTGGTAAGAGAGGGCGATTCCCTTCCCGATTTTCTCGATTATCGCAAATGGCACGACGTGGTTTTGCAGGCCAGAACCGGTGACAACCAGGTTACTTTGACGCGCAGGCGTTTGAGCATCGGCTCAGGGGGCGAACAGTCGGTGCCCAATTACATTCTGCTGCTGTCTCTGGCAAAGGTTCATCTTGACCATACCGGGGCCAGATTTCGCATAATATTGATGGATGAGGCTTTTTACGGCATTGACCCGCAGCGCCGCGACGAGCTTTTGAATTTTGCCGACCGCATCGAGCTCACTCTTATTGTTGCACACCCTGAGCTTGACGGCGTTACTGAATCCATGGCCAATACCACCACTCTGCTGGTGGAAAAAACCGCTGAAGGGGATGTGTTTCTTGGCAATTTCGATTTTTCTCGAAAGAAGCCTCAGGCTGAACTTTTCGACGAACCGGCACCTGACCCGGATGCGATCATTTCTGTGGGCCCCCCCCAATGAATCTGGAAAAATTAAAAGAAAAGATCGCTGATACCCCAACGATCAAAGTATTTTTAAACGCCCTGCTCGACAAAATCGATCGTACCGGAAAGCCGCCGCAGACCTTTTCAATATCCGCCAGATCTTTGCCTGAGCCAGATGCGGTCAGGCAGTTTTTCAGCCACGCCCTTACCAGAATCGACGGCAAAAACCAGCTAAGAATCAACTTAAAGGATTATCTGGAAAAATTCCCCGGAGTTCTCGATGATTTTTATCTGGCAATGCAGCGTCGGCCAAAAAATCTCGAAGCCAGAAAGGCTCGTGAGATTGAGACTAGCCTTGCTATAATAGACCTTTTTATCGCTGACACAAAAAACTGGGAAGGCTTTGCCCCTTTTCAGCGTTGGCTTCTCGATGAACGCGAAAATGCGCGGCAGGGCAAAGGCGAAATTTTGCGCATAACCCGCAGTATTGGCCCGGATGAGCTGCATAAACTGCTGGGGCAGCTTCAGCGTGGATTCACGGCTTTGTGTGAGTCAGACCAGCCATTACGCCTTTCCCGTTTTGGCCTGGCGGTAACCGGAGACAGCAAGAGCTGCCGGGTGGGCACGCCCCTTTATCGTCGTTTTGCCGAAATCCTGGGCTCTTATGATAGTTCAATCAAAGATATGATTGAATTTTTATCACCTGATTCGACCGCCGAAAAGCATCGAGCCATTCTCGAACAAACGCGATTGATAATCGACGGTGCAGCAACCCAGCTTCTGGTTTTTGGAGGCCTGGTCTTTCGCAATAATGGCTTTGAATTTCCTTATGTCTCTGATCATGCAAAATCGGGAGAGCCGGTATTGCTGGGCTGGCAGCAATTGAACTCTGTCGAGATCATGGTTGCACCACCTCAGGTGATGACCATAGAAAACGAAACCAGTTTTTATGATTTCATTGAACGTGCTGACCCGAATGAATATCTGGTTATCTGCTCGATGGGGCAGGCAAATCGATTGCTGATAAAACTTTTGCAACAGCTGCAAAATTTTGGCCGGCAATTTTCCCATTGGGGTGATCTTGATCGAAGCGGCGTTCTCATTCTTGAAAGCATGCGACGGCGAACCGGCATCGATATCAAACCATTTAAAATGGATGTTGGAACCTACAAAGAAAATATCGAAAAGGGCCTGCCGCTTTCCGCGGCGGAAAGAGATAGAATAGCGGGTCTGCTTAAGCGCGAGCCCACAATGATTTGCCGGGATCTTCTTGACGAAATTCTGCAACACCAGCTCTGGATCGAACAGGAAAACATAATGATCCAGGTAGAGTGACTGAATTTCTCCAATTTCTATTCCACGGGGTGATGGTTTAAATTCCGAGAACATGCTTAAATGCTAATAAGCTGAAACTTTCTAATTCTTACTCCGTTTTTAGTAATGACCGAAAATGCTTTTGGAATCCCTTTCTTATGCTCACAAACAAAAGAGCATACGATTTCAACCTTTTCCAAAATTGGAATGCCGAAAAGACGAATCAAAACAACCCCTGAATTGATAAGCTGTCTTCGGAAAACAAGTTCGCCAAAATCTTTATCAGAAGTAACAAGAATGGAGTTTTTCGAGTTGGCGAGTTCAAGAACTTTATCATCCGGAACGCCAGGCATCATGGCAGCAATTGAAAAAACTTCAAAACCCAGATCAGTTAATCTATTTGCTTATCAACGCCCTCATCTACAACAAAACTTATCATGCAGTTTTCTTAATTGGATAAACTGTATCAGCTCTCAAGGACTCTGAAGCAAATTTAAGAGCTGCAGATATCGCTTTTCTGGTTAACTGAGGGTGTGATTCAATAATATTTTCGTATGTCTCACCATTTGCGAGTTTTTCGAGAATCAGCTCTACAGTTATTCTGGTCCCAGAAACAACCGGTTTTCCCATCATTATATCCGGGTCACAAACAATCTGATTTTTCATATTTTCCCTCTATTGTTATCTCAATAAAGCTTAATTCCAGAAAAGCTTTCGGTCAAGTCTCATACGACGAGAGCGACATGTTCCTATACTCCTAATTATATCTGAGCCATCGATAAGAATCAAAACTTTGTCAGATCATTTTCATTTCCAAGGATCATAACCTTCTTTGAATCCAAAATTCTCGTTACAAAGTGCTCTTGATCGATTTTTCTTTTAACGAATTCCTTCGCATCCATTACGTGCGGATTGATTTCTCTACCGAGAATTTTCAAAGGTTCTTTCAGTTGTTTTGAAAGCTCTCTTAAGCTAATTTCACCAATAATAAACAGGTCGTTAAGATCTTGCGGCACGAGCTTGCCCTGCATGGCCAGAGTCAGAATCAGTTCGCGCAACTTCTTTATGCCATCAGGCGCATCGAAGGCCGTATCAAAATGCTGTTCTAACAGTTCTCTGGTTTCTTTGTTCATGCTTCTGCTCCGCATTTTTTAATCAGAGCTTTGCCCTTGGCGGTCAGCCGATATTTCTGCAGGCGGCTGTTTGGTTTTTCCGGAATAGTCATTTCAATTAGTTTAAATTCAAGCATCCGTTTAATTTGCTTATGCAATTCACCGGATACGCTCTTATGACCGAGCATTTTTGCCAGTCCGGCCTTGCCTTCTTCCTGCGTCGAAACATGCATTAAAACCCTGCTTGCAAGGCTCGACTCCAACTGCGACTCTAGCCGTGACTCTAGCCGCGACTCTAGCCGTGACTCAGGCCGCGACTCGGGCTTAACCTGCGTGGTAATTTTTTTGGCAAGTCTTACGATGAATCTGACCCTCATTCCGACTTCGACAATTTCTGGTGGGGGCAGCTTCAATTCAGCAGCTTCATCAAACATGCGACGGATGCCGCTGCCCCATTGTTCTATCAGCTCGAGTTCACGGAAGACTCTAGCTATTACCGGGTTACGAATTTTCGATACACCCTGTTTCATGTCTTCGATGGTCATTCCAGGTAAAAGAATGCCGGGATTTTCTATTTCGATGCGATCATCAAAAAAAGCTACCCGAACCGGCGCGCCCCGCTGCGAATAATCTGCATGCACCAGAGCATTGATTACCGCTTCCCGCAAAATATTCAGCGGTATGCTCCAGATGTCCTTCCGCCTGATATCAGATATGTCAGCACTGCGCATCGCATGTTTTTTCAAAAACAGCATTATGCTTTCAACAGCGGTCGGCAAGGGTTCTTCAATTTCAATATGATCAAAAATCCTGGTTTTGTTTGGTCCAATAAAGCGTCCGCATTGCACCCAGGCATCAGGAAAATGAAAGGTTCTTTCTTTGCCGAAAAGTAAAACCGCACCGCGAGTAGGCACCAGCCTGCCCTGTTCGGGACGAAGCAGTTTAAGAGTCTGCATTTCCCGATCGGTCAAACGTTTGCGTTCATCGAACAATTTTTTCGCCGCTTTGAGGTCGAGATCTTTTTTCGAAAGCTCTGGCATCGGCAATTCATCATAAGCAATTCCTTCGGCAGAACGACGCAATTCACCTATCAACTCAGGGTCTGCCTGACGGTTTGATGACCCTAGACGGACAAAAACTCCGTTTTCGCGGCCTTCAGCAGTCAGATAATGTGGTCTCGAACCACTTAAAAAAACTTCGATGATCAACAGGGTCTGCCCTTCAACTGTTATCAACTCTATGTTCGGCACCAGTCGGGGTTTGATCATATCTGCAATCAGATTGCACAGTTTTTCTTCTTCATCGAGAGGGGTACATACTCCGACCGGTTTTCTGGTTTTATCGTCGATGCCGATAATGACTTTGCCACCGGCAGTATTTGCAAAAGCGACCAGAGTTGTCATAAGCTTTTTCGGCGATGACAGGTCGCGTTTGAATTCGAGGGTTTTTCCCTCGGGCTGGTCAAGAAGTTTTGCGATATTCATTTTCCATCACCTTGAGCAGCTTTAAGCTCTTTTTTACTCATCTCGAATTGCTATAAGCGATATTTTGTTAACAATAGCTATCAATTTATTTCTACAGACCAATATAACATTAGTTTTGCACGATAACACCAGGACTGTTTTCGTTCATCTGTAGTGATATCTTAATTGTATTTAACCGAGCCATTGGCCTTCAGGGCATTTTTTCATTTTTTCTACTACATGAATTTGCTTACCTGGTTCGTTTAAACGATACCTCTGAAGGCGGTTTCAGATTCTTTCTGAGATCAGCGGCCCTGGTTAAAATTAGATTAATTCCAGATCTCATCCCTAAAATTATCAGCATCTCAAGGCCTAATTTTTCCCATTTTCCGGTTACCAGATCAGAAACTCTTGATTGGCTGATATTCAGAATCTTTGCGGCTTCAACCTGTGTAAGTTTACGGTCTTTTATCCACTTCCGAATCTCAGACATCAGATCGGTTCGCAAAGCAAGAATTTCTGATTTTTCATTTGAAAAGCCGAGGTCAAAGAAAACATTCCCCGATGATTCCTGAAAAACTTTGCTCATCTCTTCTCTCCGGTCATTACAATATTCTATATTAACTCGGCATCCACTTTTACTTTACCACTTCAAAATTTTACTTAAAAAACGCCTAAAGCACAACAGACCCGAATTGCTTCGGGTCTGTTGGAGCTCCTGAGGAGGGATTTGAACCCCCGACCAGGCGGTTAACAGCCGCCTGCTCTACCACTGAGCTACTCAGGATCGCGTTCGTTGCTCGAACGTGAAAATGATTTTAGCATTTTCGGGGTTCGTTTGCAACAGTTTTTTTAAAATTTTTCGCGGTGCAGCTCGCTGAAACGTCGCGCAGCAGCAACCAGTTTTTCTAATGATTCGGGCAGAGGCTGATCGAGAGCTGCCAGGTCTTCGGGGCTGCAGCTTTCGGCGATCAGTTCGCAGATCTGCAGGCGGGCCTGTTCACCGGCAGGGGTGGCAGGCAGAAGCTCGATGCGGGCCAGGCGTTTTTTGAGAATTTGCGTATTCGCGGGGGCACGGGTGTTGAACATTACCTGCAGGTCACCTTCGGCCCATTCCAGGGCTTTGCGGTTGATCTGGATTTTTACCTGGTGAAATTCATCGACCTGGGTTATTTCGCAGGTCTTCTTGAACGGCAGGCCGAAAAAGCTTTCGATAATATCCACATTCTTTTCAATCGGGTTTTTCCAGACTTCAATGGGGATAAAAACCGTTACCCCGAACTGGTCACCAGGAACCCCGTATTGGTCAGTTCTTGCATAAGCAGAAGATATAACCTGCTCGTTCATATCGATAATGCGCACCCGATGATTCACATCACGCAAAGTAAGGTCGGTTTTGTAAAAATTCTGCTGCGGGTAAATGGTCACCAGGCGCTTCGCATCCTTGTAACCAACGGCGCGGGCCTTAACCGTGATGCTCTTGTCGCCATTCAACCAGCAGTCGACTTTCGCATTCACAATCAGATTCATGGCCGTATTGCGAACCTCAACGTCGACCGTATAATCGCCGACCTTATAGGGAATCGCCGAAACAACCGATGCCACAAAAAACAGCACCGCTACCATCAGCATATATCTGTTACGTTGTGTATTCATGCCTATAATTCTGCGAAAAATCACATAATTCAACAAGGCACAGAATCGCCAGACTAAAAAACCCGTGCAAACCTGCACAAACAAAGCAACAAGCCAGACAAAAATTCGGCGACGTTACAATCTTTATGCTTTTCACCTGAAGAGACTTTGAGCACCTCAGTCATGGGAAACGGGCCGCTGTTATTTCAGCTTCCGCGATGCCTTCAGATACTTATTAAGCAGATAAAGACCGGTACCCTTGGCCAGCGAAGAAAGGCTGATCGCCCACCAGATGCCGTTTACTCCAAGACCAAGCCGGTAAGCAAGAAGCCAGGCAAGCGGAATTCTGGCAATAGTCAACGGCAAAGTGACCAGCATGGCCGGGAAAGTAATGCCCAGACCAGTAAAAACTCCCGTTAAAACCATTTCCCAACCCAGAAAGACCTCCATCAGCCCGATAATGAAAAGATACTCTGCCCCATGGCCGATCAACGCCGGATCATCGGTCATGAAACTCAACAACCAGTGCGGACTCAGGAGAAATAAAAGAATGTAAGGCAACAGAATGAAGGTGTTGAGCCGCAGCCCGGCTGCAACAATCTTGTCAACTTCTTCGGGCGCCCTGCGGCCGATGGCATTGCCAACCAGCGAGGTCATCGCGATGCCAAAGGCGGTCGAGGTAAAAAACGGCACGCTTTCAAGCCGGTGACAAATGCCGATCGCTGAAAGCGGAGTCATGCCGAATGGCGTGATCAGCCGCGCCAGAAACGGGTAAACCAGCGACCAGATCATGCTGGTAAGGGCGTTGGGCAAACCAACCTTGATGATTCGTCCATAATAAAAAGTTCTGAATTTAAAGAACTGAACCAGCGGCGGGATATAACCCTTGCGCCGCAGCAGATACAGGCGCATGAAAAACGACAGGCCATGACTGATGATCGTGGCGAGAGCCGCACCTTCGGTACCCATGGCCGGAAAACCATACCAGCCGAACATCAGAAGCGGGTCGAGGATCATGTTTACCACAAGGCAGACGACCATGATCGCATTGCTCAGCCGATTGTCGCCATAAGCGTTGAAGACATTGCCCGACAGCATGTCCAGGAAAATCAAGGGTAAACCGTACAGGATTATCAGAAAATAGTCGGCGGCCATTTCCAGGGTGTAGGGCTCGAGACCCATCCAGGTGAACGGATACCGGATCAGCGGAATAAGCAGAATACTGAGAAAAGCCGAAATTATGACACTGAGCCAGCTTGACTGCACCACCGCCTGCCATGCGTAGCGCCTTTTGCCTGCCCCCTCGAACTGGGCAACCAGCGAGGCACAACCCGCTCCGGTGATCTGCATCAGGGCATAGAGTGACCACACGATAAAACCGGCGGATGCGACCCCGGCAACAGCTCTGGTTCCGATTTTTTCGATCCAGTAAATGTCGATGATATCGAAAAGAATCAGCCCGAGAAACCCCGCCATGGCCGGCAGAGAGATTTTAAATACCCGTTTGAATATTTCACTGTCTGAATGCTGCATAATTATTGATTAACTGTGACATTCTAGCCCATCCGCGCCAATAAATACATAGAGAAGGGAAAAATATCTGTTTATTTGCCCAGGTAGGCTTTGAAAAGGGCGAAGGCAGCCCGTGCCATACCACGGTTGCTGTGAGCCACCCCGTCGACCTCGTGCTTCTGCCATTTAATATC
Source organism: Candidatus Rifleibacteriota bacterium (assembly GCA_049325495.1). Lineage (GTDB taxonomy): Bacteria > Muiribacteriota > Ozemobacteria > Ozemobacterales > Ozemobacteraceae > DYKG01. The sequence goes on from JBMOKV010000664.1 coordinate 32,494, forward strand.
CATTTTGTGCTGCAGCGCAAAGTTCTGGGCATCGGCAAAAAAATTGCGGCCCCGTTCAAGCCTGAAAGCACCCTGTTTTTTCGCCAGGCGACTGTTTTCAAGATATTTATGATTCGGGTCGGTGTCTTCTTTTCCCAGAAGCAGAACTAAAGGCCGCTGCAGAGCAGCCATGATCTGAGAGTCGGCATCGGGCAGTGTGGGCATGCCATAGGGATAACGGTCGCGGCTCGACAAAAATGTGAGGCTGCCCGGGTTGGCGGCAATAGCCAGACCTGCCGAACAACGGGGCAGAAAAATCAACAGTCGGTGAACGAACTGCCCGCCCGCCGAATGTCCGTAAATCATGTATTTTTCAGCATTCAGCCCAAATTTCGCCTTAATATGAGAAAATGCCAGTTCTATGACGTTGAAAGTCCAGGCTTCAGGAGGGTTCAAAGTCTTTTTATCCGAAGCGACCACCCTGCCCTGGTTGTAATCACGACCCCTGGGAAATTCTTCAGGCAGAAAGCCCGGCGCAACCAGGACTGCACCTAGCTCGGCGGCGTATTTTCGCCATTCTTTCAGGTATTTTTCCGGATTACGCTTTACCCCGTGACAGACGAAAAGCACCGGCGAATCGGATGCCAATTTCTCGGGAAAAGAATAATGAAGCGGGAAAAGACCTTTTCCCAGTTCAGGCGGCAGAGGCATCATTTCACAACCGGAATTTTCGGCAAAAACTGCAAAAGGCAGCAAAGCAAAAGCAAGAAGAAGCATGAACAAGGCAGGGCGAGCAGTGATGCCCGCCCTGCGGTCAATTAAACGTTTATTTAACCTAAGATTGCCAAACAATTTTCTTATACCAGTCGCATTTAATTCGCAGGTATCATAAATTTTGGAGGCGGGCGGACACGTGGGTCCGCCCATGCGGGGCAAGCGTATCGAAGGATCAGAATGAATCGGCGCTATCGGTGATTTTGACTTTTTCGGCGACAATATACGAAGGAACCGAATAGGCCACCGGGGCCCGGCGTCCATAGGTGTTCGACAGATTGATCGAACGATTGGCCGAAGAAATCAGGCTGATATTGCTGAACACGCTGGTGAAAGTATCGGTAACCCGCGACGAGAAAATGGGCGAAACCACCTTGCCATTTTCAACCAGCAGAGCATTGAAGCGCGAACTGCCGGTAAATATGCCTTTGCTCGAATTGGGAATATTGAGATAATGCAGCGCCGGAATCACCAGCACCCTGCCCTTACCCTTGATAGCCGCAAGCATGTCTTCCGGATCCTGGCCCGGCAGCATGGTGAGACTCACCGAACCGGTGCTGTGGCCGGTCTGAGGCTTATCATATTTTGCGCAGGTTGAATTATCATAGAGCAGTGCCTTGAGAACGCCCTTCTCAACCACGGGAAATTTAACCCGTTTTTTGCCCGCCATGTCGAAACCGAAACGGTAAGTGCCCTCACAGGCCGGATCATCGACCAGGCTGAAATTTTCACCGAGAATCTTGTCGCCGGGCTGGTTTTTGCTGGTCCAGCCCTGCTTTTCTTCCCAGCCGCGACCGTAAAACCCTGTCCATTTGGCCATCATCATAATTTCAGCCAGGGCTTTGGCTCCGAAAGCCACAGTGTATTCACCGGGTTCAGGCTTGAAACCCTGCTCTTTTTCGTAAACCGGCAGCAGTTCCTGAAAGCTTTTGATTGCCGCATCGGCCGAGAAATCGCTCTGCCGCCAGCCATTCTGCTTGTTGATCAGCTCCCATTTTTTTTCGGGGTGCTTGAGCACCACGTTGAAATCCTGGTCGGTTCCAAGGTGGTAGGCTTCATTGCGGTTCTCGGTGGAAACCAGATACAGCTCAACCGAGCCACTCGACCACGACCCGGAAAAGTTGTATTTTTCCCCGGTCGTTTGAATTATCTTCTGATAGCCATCGGCCTTGAAAGAAGGCTCTACACCTTCGAGAGCGCGGTCATACTGCGCCGATTCATCGATGTTTTCTTCCACGATCACGGGTATCGGAGTGTATTCTTTGGGGCTGGCGACGCGGGCCTTTTCAACCGCCAGTTCAAGCGCTTTTTCAACGTATTCGACCGATGAAATGTCGCCCATTTGAGTATGAGTGCCGGTCTGCCGGCCGTTGATCACTTCAATATCAAGTCTGCACAGGTTTTCAGAAGTATTGAGCGAAACCGAATTGTTTCCGATTCGCATCAGATGGCTTTTTTCGCGGTGCAGCGAAAACGAAGCGCAGATGCCGCGGGCCGCCGCTTTGTCTCTGACCTTGCAGAAAATTTCACGGATATTTTGTTCAATCATGGCTTATTTCCTTTCTCCGGTGATGACATCGTCGAAGCGAATCACGGGAACCCCATGCGCCAGCTGCATGACCTGGTTCGGTTCGCCCTTGCCGCAGTTATCGACCTGCCAGACCTGCCAGGTCGAAGCGTCACCGACCGCCGAAAGCGAATTGTAAAATTCGACGGTATGCCCCTGATAGGTGGGGTTTTTCAGAATGCGGGTCTTTTTGCCGTTCTTCACTTCCCATGCGATTTCGCAGCCAAAATGGAAATGCTCACGATTCGACCCGATCGACCACGACACGGGGTTGTCGAGAACCACACCATCTTCGGTTGATGCGATGATGTCTTCGAGAGTTCCATCATTGCCGGGAAGAATGTTAACGTTGGTCATGCGGTCGATGGGAGCCCGGTAAAAAGCGGTGGCGCGTGCGCAACCGCCACTGACATCGGCAAAAACCTGGCGTCCGGCAACTTCGTTGGCTTCATGGATCATGGGCCGCGAAGTGAGCGCGTTGACCAGAATGCCCTGGTCGATCAACAGATAATCCCGTTCAGGCGAACCCTCGTCGTCGTAGCCGAAGCTGCCCGGCGAATTGGCGATGCCGCCAAATGCGCTGACATTGAGCTTTTCACTGCCATATTGCAGCTTGCCGAATGAATCTAGGTTCACGAAAGAACCGCCGGCATAGGAGAGCTCGTAACCCAGAATTCGATCGAGTTCAAGCGGGTGGCCAATGGTTTCATGCACCTGCAGAAAACCCTGGCCCGGAAGCAGAATCACCGAACGCCGGCCATATTCAAGCGAATCGGCCTTGATCAGCTCAGAAAGCTCCTGCTTGATGCGGTCTGCATGCCCCGAAAACAACTCGGGCTGAGTCAGCATCTCGTAACCGCGGGTTCCTTTTCCGGTGGTAAACAGATCCTGGCTGCGCCGCTGCATCTGCCCTTCATTATCGAGGGCCATGACCATCATCTTGGCGAAAACGTTGGCCAGATGCTTGGAAATTTCAGTACCCTCGCTGTTGAAGAAATAGCTGTGCTTTTTCTGAAATTCGGCATAAACAAAGCGTTTCAAGATCCAGTCAGCTTTGAGCCGATCATCGATCGCCAGAAGAAAATCGAGCTTTTCTTTCAGGGGTACAGTGAAAGGATCAGTCTTGACCGGTGACGAGAAGGAGCTTTTATGGGCCGGCTTTTTGCTCATTTTGAGGGGAAGCCTGACCAGCCGGGCAGCCGTTTCTGCATTGCGCCTGGCAAGTTCGAAACAATTGTCTATTTCACCGGGATTGCTGGTGGCTGCAAAGCCCCAGGCACCACCCCAGAGAACCCTTACGCCAAGACCACTTTCAAAAGAGGTGTCGTTGGCTTCGAGGTTGCCATCGTAAAAAAGCAGGGTTTCAGAATCGTCGTGGGTGTAGAAGCGTGCGTCAACATATTCCGCACCTTTGTCCATGACTTTTTTCAGGTTGGTTCTGATGCTCTGCTTGAGTTCTTCAGAAATACTCATAAAATACCACCTTTCCAACGGGGTGCACCTATGTTTTAACGGTAACCCAGATCAGATCAGGGTCTGAAAAAACCGCCCGCACCCGGTAATTTTAACCAATATACTACATTTTAAGAGTCATTCAAAGGTTTTTTGAGATTAAAACGAAATTCTCTCAACCTGTACACCACGACGCGCAGACCGCATTCAAAATTCGTATTCCATCAGGGTTACATCAGCACCGTGGTAATTGATTTTTTCGATGGTGCGCCAGCCCATGTGCGCATAAAAATGCTCGCGATCAGGGGTGTAAAGATAGAACTTTTTGATTCCACCGGCCTCAACATGCTCCATAATCTTCATAACCAGCTGCCTGCCGATTTTCAGATGCCGATAATCCTGCAAAACGTACACACTGGCCAGCCAGGGGGTCAGATCTGACCTTTCATGCATGTCGCACACCAGAACTGACGCAGAACCTACCGGAACGTTGTCGGAAAATGCCACATAAGTTGCAGGAACGGTCTGGTCAAGCAGATGCTCCTGCATTTCTTCAAAACGATTGGAAAGGGGCCGGCCCGG
>JBMOKV010000665.1:0-4827 GCA_049325495.1 Candidatus Rifleibacteriota bacterium
CGGTCGCCAACAGCAATTCGGTGATGGTTTTCACCGGTGCCGGGGTTAAGGTACTGGCTGGACGACAATAAAATTTATGAGTAAAATTGTTCGGTAGTCTTGTAACTTCTGCCGATAATGATCTGGGTTAGTATCTGAAAATCGGAAAAATTACTGAATATGACCAAAGAATATCTACCGGTTTTTGCTGAAGAAATTTTCATCGTCAACCTTTACGGCACCGATGAAGAAATCGATGAATTCAACGATTTGATGCGGGCCAACCACATCGAAAAAAATCTGATGTCAATGGCTCTGATCATCGAAGAAATCAAAAGGCGCAACTTTCTCAAGATCAACTGGCACTGCTGCTGGCGATGCCAGTATTACCAGAACTGCAAGATCAACTGGTATCGCGGCGAACGCAACATGGAAATGCGCAATTGCTGCACCTACTGCCAGAATTTCTGGGAATGCCATAAAACTTTCTGCGCCAAGACCGACGACAGCGAAAAACCCGGTGGAATCGATTCTGAGTCTGGAAAAGATTCCCATGAAACAAGCAAAAAAAAGTAGTTACAAGTCTCTCACCAGGGCGTTTCTGCTGGTAATATTCTGTACCGTCGCCGCTTCGGCAATGGCCGCCCTTACTCTCCAGGGCCCATCCGGGTTTATCCAGGTTCCGTCCCACGAAACGGTCAAAGCCAAAGAAATCGAGCTGGCTGCCCGTTATCGCATGTATCAGGTTCCCAAAACCAAAGAAGATTCGGCGTTGACCAATTTTTCATTTGCCTTTTCACCGATAAAGGACTTCGAAATTGGCTTTGCCAAGGCCATCGATGAGAAAAACTCGGCCAATGACCCTGACCCGCTCATGAGTTTCAAAGTCAGACTGCCGTCAATCGGCGAAGGTGAATTTTCTGAAGTGGCATTTGGCGGGGTTTTCGATGCCAACGCCAACAACTATCACACGCTTTATCTTACCATCGGCGGCTTTGGCGTCGGCTGGAACTTCGGGGGCAACCGCTGGAGCGGCATGGCAAACTATGGCGCTTACGACAAAGGAAAACACGAGCCCGAAAGCCTGTGTCTGCTCATCGGCGCGGTTTACCCGAAACGCCGACCCGGCGAACGGGGTTATAAGGGGCAGGCCTATATCGATTATAACGGCGACGTATTCAGTGGCGGCTGGCGCTACAGCTCCCACCGTGGGTTCTGGGTCGATGCCACGGTGCACAGCAAAAGTTCTTACACCGATTTTTATGACTATCGCCCCTTTATACTTGGTCTCGGAGCAAATTTCTAATATAATGGGCCATCCCCCGAAAAAGGATGGCATCCATGAGGCTTTTGACTTCGGCTGAAATGCGGGCGGCAGACTTGCACGCCATCGAAAAAGTTGGCATTCCCTCGCTGGTTCTGATGGAAAACGCCGGCATCAAGACAATCTTCACCCTCGAACGAATTCTCGGCGGCCTTCGAAACCGCCGCTTCTGCGTTATCTGCGGCAAGGGCAACAATGGCGGCGATGGCCTGGTAATCGCACGTCATCTTGCCAATAACAATCTGCCGGTTTACGTTTTTCTACTGGCTGACCCCGACCAGCTCAGCAGCGATGCCCGCACCAATCTCGACATTCTGGCCAGAATGAATCTTGATTTTGCCATTATCAAAGATGACGACGACATCAACCGCCTGCGCATCGCCATGGAATTTTCCGACTGCATCATCGACTGCATTTTCGGCACCGGCTTTTCTGGTGAAATTGAAGGAAAAACGGCGGCGATCATCGCTGCCATGAATGATTCGCGGGCCACGAAAGTCAGCGTCGACCTGCCATCCGGACTGTGTGCCACCACCGGCAAAGTTGCAAAAGCCGCTTTTTACGCCGAATACACCATCACCCTCGGCGCCCCAAAAATCGGACTGTTTATCCTCCCCGGCAAGAATGCTGCCGGCGAGGTCTGGGTTGCCGACATCGGCATTCCCGCCGTTTCCTTTGAATCGGTTGCACCACGCTATTTTCTGGTGACCGAATCGCTGGCACAGACCCTGGTTCCCGAACGCGACCCGCAGATGCACAAGGGAGATGCGGGCAAAGTAATGATTCTGGCAGGTTCAGATCAATATCAGGGAGCGGCGGTAATTGCCAGTTACGGGGCACACCGCTCGGGCACCGGTATCGTTCACCTTGGACTGCCCGAATCCCTGCGCGGCAATTTTTCCTGCCAGGTTTTGCCTGAAACGATAATCGACTGGTTTCCCAGCTGCAATGGCGGTTTTAAACTTGATCAAACAACCGTTGCTTCACTTAACGGGCATTTTCGCTCATTACTTGCCGGGCCGGGCTGGGGACGCTGCGAAAGCCGCAAAGCCTCGCTCGACAACCTGCTTAAATACTGGCAGGGCAACATAATTCTCGATGCCGACGCCCTGAACCTCATCGAGCAACCCGAAATTCTTAAGAGCACTGCGATGATCCCCGTAATCACTCCGCACCCCGGAGAAATGGCACGCCTGAGCGGCTGCACCGTTGAAGAAATCGCAGGTCGATCGATCGAGATTGCGTCTGATTTTGCGGTTAAGAATCGCACGATCGTCGTTCTTAAATCGGCGGTAACCCTGATTGCCGACCACACCGGCCGGGTTTTCGTTTCGAGTCGCCCCAATTCTGGACTGGCTCGCGGAGGCTCGGGCGACCTTCTGTCTGGTTTAATTGCCGGCCTGACCGCCACCGGAATTTCGCCACTCAATGCCGCAGTCGCCGGAGTTCACCTTCTGGCTGAAGCGGCCGAAATTGCCGTCGCCGAACTTGGTGCCGATGCTCTGACCATCAGTGAAATTGCATCGTTCATGCCCCGGGCATTCAGAAAACTTCGCGGAGAAAGCAATACTGCGACCAGTTAATTTTCCGAGAAAATGCTGGAATTTTTTATTGGCACGGTGCATAATAAATCCAGAGATTTTCACTTCATCTTCGTTAACAGGATAAACTATTGATAGGAATAACCTTTATTGGCTCGGGAAGCAAAGGAAACGCTGCACTGCTTGAACTGGGCCGGCATTTTTTTCTGCTTGACGCCGGGTTTTCGTGCAAAAGAATCAAAGAGTTTCTCAGTGAACGTAACCTCGATTTTTCGAATCTTTCCGGTGTTTTTGTCACCCATGAACACGAAGACCACATCAAGGGTCTGCGCGTTCTGCTTGGCAAAAGTCCGAATTTAAAGCTGTTTTGTTCGAAAGGCACATTTTGCGCTCTTAAATCCAGGGGGCTCGAAACCAGAAATCACGTTGATCTGAAAAGTGGACGGGAAATCGAAATCGAGGGCACCCGCTGTATGCCGTTCAGAGTTCCTCATGATGCCACAGAACCGCTGGGCCTGAGATTTGAACATGCCGGCAAAACCATGACGATCGCCACCGACCTGGGCCACATTACCGCCGAAGTGCTTGAAAACACCAAAGATGCTGATCTTCTTTGCATCGAAAGCAATTATGATGAAGACATGCTCAAAACCAGCATTTACCCGGGCTGGCTCAAAAGACGCATCCGCAGCCCTATGGGGCATCTGCCAAACGAGGGCTTTCGCGGCGTTCTTTCCCGCATGAGCCGGGCACCCGAAATACTTGCCCTTATGCACCTGAGCCAGGAATCAAACACCCCGACGCTGGTTCAGGAAACGGTCGAACATTTTTTTGGCCTTAATTCAGAGCGTTTCAAAAACACCAGGTTCAGCATCGCAACCCAGGATCATGCAGGCGAAAGGCTCTTTATTGAATCTCTTCTGCCAAACCGGCTCAGGAACAAAATCGTTGAACAACAGACACTCAACGAGCTTTTTGAAGGAACATCGAACGGGCTGGCAAAATGAAAGTCGAAATTCTGATGATTGGCAAGATTTCAGAAAAACCTTACGAGGCTCTGATAAAGCAATATCTCGACCGCTGCGGCAAAAGACTGCCGGTCGAAATCGTCAGCTGCCGCGATGAAGATGCAATGCTCAAGCGCCTCAATGGCCGTGAAAATATCATTGCCCTCGATGAACACGTACCCTGTCGGTCATCAGAAGGATTCTGCCAATGGCTCGAAGGCAAGATAAACGCTGGCGCCAACCGCCTGGTTTTCTGCCTGGGCGCTGCCGCAGGCTTGGACCGCCGGGTTAAGGCAATGGCCGGCGAATTTCTTTCCCTTTCACCATTAACGCTTAACCACCAGCTCGCTCTGCTGGTATTCTCAGAACAGCTTTACCGCGCCGTTTCTATCATGTCGGGAGACCCTTACCATAAAGCATGATCATTCTCGATAAAAAACAGCTGTCCAGAATTGAAAGTCTTATTCTCGATTACTCAGGAATCATCCTTGAGCGAGTGACTTCAAAAGATATCAGCAACAAAATCAACGAGCACATGGATGCCTTGAAAATCGTCAAATTCGAAGACTACCTTCAGGCTCTAAACTCTGGCATCGACGATAAACCGGCGCTTGCTGACCTGATAGCCGACCTGACCATCAGCGAAAGCTTTTTTTTCCGAAACTCAGGCCAGTTTGAATATATTTATCAGAAATTCCTTCCAGAAATTCATTCAATGCGCGGAAAAAAACATTCAATCAGAATCTGGAGCGCAGGTTGTGCCAGAGGCGAAGAGGCCTATTCACTGGCGACACTGGCCCGGCGGTTTCAGACCGATCACCCGGAATGCGAGTTCCACATATTCGCTGGAGACATAAACAGCCGCAATATTGCCAGAGCAAAAGAAGCAATTTATGGCCCCCGCGCTTTTCGCAAGCATATTGAGCGCTTCGAAGCACTGCTCGACATTCCGATCGGCGAAAAAGACGAGGATGGC
>JBMOKV010000666.1:0-4779 GCA_049325495.1 Candidatus Rifleibacteriota bacterium
ACAGCTGCTTTTGCACATCGGGTGAGAACATGTAACGCAGAAATTTCAGGGCCGCGTCATAGTTTTTGCTGTTTTTCGAAATGACCAGGGTCTGACAACCGGTCGGCGAATAGGTGCCGTGCGGGCCTTCGGGAATCTGGCCGATACCCAGGTTGTTGTTGTCGTCTTTGAAGGCGGTGCCACCGATAACCGTTCTGATCGCCCAGGGCCCGGTGAAAATCATGCTGACCTGGCCGCTCTTGAAACTGCTGATCATGGTCTGATAAGCATTAGAGCGCAGATTCACCGGTGGAACCACGCGCAGCTGGTCTTTGAGATGCAGCAGATATTCCATTGCCTTGCGAACCGCATCGGAATTGATGGCGAGCTTGCCATCCGGGTTGAAATACTGGCCACCGAAGCCGTAAACGAAAGGTTCGAAATACCAGCCGTTGGGGTAAATGAAGAAACCGTAACGCCCGCTGGCATCATCGGTCAACCTGGTTGCCGCTTCGGTAAATTCATCAAAATTGGCGGGAACTTTCAAACCCTTTTCGGCAAAGTGCTTTTTATTGTAAAACATGGCCAGACAATCGACCGACAAAGGCATTGCCCAGTATTTGCCGTCATGCACCACGACTCCGCGGGCAACCGGCACCATATCGTCGATTTCTTCCTTGATCGTCGAAGCCTGAATATCCACGATCGCCTGTTCATGAATGAAGTCGGGCAACCAGAAACGGTCGGCTCTCATTATATCAGGGCCGGCACCGGCTTTTACACTTTCCTTGAATTTATCGCGGGCCTTGTAGAAATCCACAAAGACGCTCTCGACTTCAATTCCCGGGTTCTTTTCACAGAATTCCTTGATTAACTCGGGCATTATGGCCGCTTCCGGGCCTTCCATGGTGTTCCAGAATTCGAGTCTGGTCTTGCCGCCTGAACCGGTCTTTTTTTCGCTTTCGCCGCAGCCCTGGCAGAAAAACGCCACCAACAGGGCAAAGAACACCCCGAACCCGAAAACCGGCGACAGCGACTTTTTATTGTTCATTTAAACGTTCACTTAAAATATTTATTTTATAATCGTAGGGGCAATTCATGAGTTTCCCCGGTTGAATTGCCCCTACGGTTAAGCGGTGCGTTATGCTTCAGTTAATGAAAGCCTCAGGCACCACCTTCGTTTTTGCGGGCGATCCTGCGGGTATCCGACTGTTTGAACAGATGGAAAGCCGCTACCGGAATATGGGCGGTAACCTGCTGACCGACCTGGGCTTTGACCGTCGGGTCAACGCGGGCGTTGATGCTGTGTCCGTTGCCCACCAGATACAGATAGGTTTCCGCACCCATGGGTTCGATGAGATCAACACGGCAGGGCAGCTGCAGGGTCGGCACCGATTTATCCTGGTTGTCGATGAGAATGTGTTCGGGTCTGATGCCCATGAACAGTTCCTTGTCATCGAAACCGGCAAAATGTTCGTTGATCGCAATATCCCAGCTGTGGTTGCCATTGCCGTCTTTGGCGGGCATTGAAAGCCCCTTGTCGGTGCGGTTTGCCTTGAAAATGTTCATTGGCGGCGAACCGATGAAAGTGGCAACGAATACGTTGGCGGGCTTTTCATAAATAACCGCCGGAACGTCATACTGCTGGATGATACCTTCGTGCAGCAGCACGATGCGGTCAGCCATGGTCATGGCTTCAACCTGATCGTGGGTAACATATACGAAAGTGGTTTTCAGGCGCTGATGCAGCTTCTTGATTTCGGCGCGCATCTGAACTCTCAGCTTGGCATCGAGGTTAGACAGCGGTTCATCCATCAAAAAGACTTTCGGTTCGCGCACGATGGCGCGGCCCAGGGCGACGCGCTGACGCTGACCACCGGAAAGAGCCTTGGGAAGACGTTCGAGATATTCGGTCAGGCCAAGAATGGCGGCCGCTTCTTCCACCCGTTTGTCGATTTCCGACTGGGGAAACTTGCGCAGCTTCAGGCCAAACGAGAGATTTTCGCGCACGTTCATGTGCGGATAAAGGGCGTAGTTCTGAAAAACCATGGCGATATCGCGGTCTTTTGGTGGCAGATTATTTACTACCACGTCGCCGATGGTAACGGTGCCGTCGGTAATATCTTCAAGACCGGCGATCATTCGCAGACTTGTACTTTTACCGCAGCCCGAGGGGCCAACGAGCACCACAAATTCCTTGTCGCGGATAAAAAGGTCGATACCTTTTACCGTCGCCTCTTTGGCGCCTTCATATTGTTTGACTACCTTCGAAAAATTAATTGAAGCCATTATCAGCCCTCGCTTTATAGAATATCGCCAAGCGGCACAGGTTCATTCTGGGGTGTCGGCTGGAACACCGGTACAACCCCGGAATCGAGAATTTTTTCAAAATATTTGCGGTCTTCGTTGTCCAGATGCAGAGCTTCGAAGATTTCTTCCTTATTGTCGCGGGAATGCATACCGCCAACGTTGAATCGCCGAGGCTTGATTCCCTTTTCAAGACAGGCCCAGGCATCGCGGGGCGATACGACGAGAATGAAAGAAGCCTGTGAAACCTTCTGGTCATCAATTTCTGCGGTCGAATAAAACTGCAGGTCGATTTCAGGCGGAACGGAAAGTGCCATCAGCTCCTGGCGCATAAAATCTTCGCTGATCTTGTCGTTAACCACTACCAGTCGATCCGGTTTAATTTCAGGCAACCAGCCGACGATGACCTGGCCGTGCACCAGCCGGTCGTCAATGCGTAAAAAAGCAGTTTCTGTCGTCATTTTTTCTTTGCGGCTCTTTTTTCAAAGAACTCTTTGAGATTGATTATGCTTCTGATACCGCTTTCAAGAACCTTGGATGCCAGGGTTTTCAGATCAGCTCCGTCACGGTAGCCAATCGCTTCAAGCACCATGGGCAGGTTCACGCCGGTAACTACTTCGACTTTTTCCATTTTCATCAGCTCAACGCAGACGTTGGTGGCGCTGCCACCCATGATATCGGTCAATATCAGGCAGCCGTCGGCCCGATAGCCTTCTATGGCTGCCATGGCCTTCTGCCGCAATACTTCCAGAGATTCGCGGGCAGTGAACGAAACCGCATGCACGTCGGCGGCCTCGCCCATGATCAGGGCCGCAGTTTCAATCAGCTGCTCCGACAGGGTTCCGTGGGTGATGATTACTACGCCGATCATTTCAGTTCTCCAGACAATGGTAAAGAATTCGCGATGCGGAAATTTCGTAATCAACTTCAAGGCCAGGTATGCCCAGCGAACCGAAAATCGCCATCGCCAGGTCGCTGCCCCGCACCGCCAGCCCGATTTTCAGGCCGCCACCGGCCACGTCGATCAACGGACTGTCAAAAGTGCGCAGAATCTCTTCGACGATGCGCGTGATCGCATGCCGGTTCTTGAGATTAATGGGAATCAGGCCGCTGTTCTCGGCGGCTCCGAAGGTGTTGCGCAGCAGCTTGCTTTTCAGGTTGTCGCCGCTGCCGCCGGCCCTAGTAATGACCGCCTGAATGCCAACGGTCTTGAGATACTTAACCAGAGCGTCATCGTGATCGTTGTCGATCATGCTGCAAAGCATGACCGCTTTTGACAGCGAAACGCCGCCATCCTGTGCGAGCAGGTTCTCAAAAGAGATTTGTGTCATGTACACCCGGTTCTTTCAGTTATTACGGTACCAGCGCCTATTATAGGTTCGCCTTCAGTCAATGTCAAGAAAATCGACTACCCCACCAAAAATCAAATTTCCATACCTCGCCTGACCACAAATTTTGAATTCTTTCTCGCAATTCTTTGTGGCCTTTGTGATCTTGGTGCCTTGGTGTGATGCCTTCTTGGAAAATCGTTTTGGGAACGAAAAATTTTTGGTTATCAAATTTATTCAAGCTGCCGATAGTGCAAGCATGAAAACTCGCAAACTCTTCGTCTCAACCGCTACCGCATGCCTGCTGGCCCTGGCCGGCACCTGCAGCGCGCTTGATCTTTCTTCATTCCAAAGCTTCCTTTCAGGCACTCGAGGAAAGGCAAAGGCGAAAACGCCGACTCGAACCTTCACCGACCTTGGCGGGCCGGTTGAATACTCAGACAATTATCGAAGCCTGAATGCCGACGCCAGCTATCGCAACAATTCCGGCAACATGGTCCGGCTTGGCGACCCGCCACCATTACAGGACGGCGAACGCTACCTGCTTCCACCCGATACCCGGGTGCCCAGTGAACTGCGGCCACTGCTTTCCGAACGTCGCACCCCTCGCCAGGGCTTGAGCATCGTCGGCGGCAGCGGAGCCACCCTGATTCCGTCACCGGGCGTTCTTGAACCTGGCAAAACCTCGGTTTCAGTGCATGCCATGACTTTTGACCTTTATAACGTCAATGAAGTCAAATACCGCGACCAGGATTATTTCGACATCAATATCGGCGTAGCCTACGGGGTCGAAGATGGAGCCGAAGTCTCTTTCGACAAAACTTTCGCCAACCAGGACCGCTACGACATTTCAGAACCGGTTTATTTCAATGCCAAGTATCAGGTTCCGGGAAATGTGACCATCGGGGGCAGTTTCTGCACCGATTCCGATGCGGGTTACAGCTCGGCATGGGTTGCGGCCGGGGTTCCGGTTGCCTGGGTCGGTGCCGGAGTCAACTTCGGAGCCGGAGAATACAAGTTCAGCTATAACGGCTACGACCGTGTAAAAAGATCCAAATTCGGCGGCTACAACTACGATTACAATACCGCCAAGGGCTACGCAGACCCCGCATTCTTCATGGTCGGTGGCGCAGTGCCGCTCAACAACAATCTGCGTTTCGTTTAT
>JBMOKV010000667.1:0-4772 GCA_049325495.1 Candidatus Rifleibacteriota bacterium
ACCGATATCATTTTGAAAAGTTACGGAACCATCGATAAATACATGGGTGACTGTATCATGGTTATTTTTGGTGCGCCTCTGGAAAAGCCAGATGACCCTTTGCGCTGCGCTTTTACTGCATTCAGGCTTCTTGAAAAATTCAACGAATTCAAACAATCGATTAAACTTCCAGAAGGATACGAACTGGGCCTGGGAATTTCAATTTCCACCGGGCCCGCTATTGTCGGCAACTTTGGTTCAAGCAACCGCATGGAATATACCGCCATCGGAGAAACGGTTAACCTGGCTTCGCGGCTTGAAAAACTTGCAGACAGCAGCGAGATTGTGGTCGATTCCAATACTTTCAATGAATTGCCCGGGGGCAAATTCAAGTTCGAATGCCGGGAAAATGTCAAAGTTAAAGGGCTGTCAGAGCAGACGGTTTACTGTCTCACAGAAATCGTTCAACCCCGCAGCGTCTGAATTTAATTAATTGTTAAGAACCAGATAGCCAAGATTCAGATAAAAAGCAAAACAGCACCAGATTAAATAGGGCAACAGCAACCAGCCCGCCACTTTTCTGATTTTAATGAACTGCACGATCGTTGCAATAATAGAAACAATAAGCAGAAAAAGAATCAGCAATGCCAGACCCATTTTATGCAGGCCGAAAAAAGCAGGGGTCCAGCAGGCATTGAGAAAAAGCTGAAGGTAAAAGAACCTTAAAGCTCTGCTTCGCTCAGCCGATTCGGTCTGCTGAGAAATCAAGAACAGACTTATTCCCATCATTGAATACAAAATTGTCCAGACCGGCCCGAATACCCAACCCGGTGGGTTGAGTGGCGGGCGGTTCAGGCTGAGATACCATTCTCCCGGCTTTGAAATTACTCCGCTGAGTGATGGCAAAAAGCAGATTAAAATTGATTTAAAAAAATGTTTCAATGCTTATTCGGTATTTCTGTTCTTCAGATATTGTGCGGTAACATCGGGAAAATCGCTGAATATTCCGTCAATTTTCACCTTCTCGAACAATACTGTGAGCAGTTCATTCTGGGGAATCTCATGAACGAGGGCATCGATTCTGAATGTGTAAGGGTGAACAAGAAGTTTTCTCGCATGGGCTTCTTCGACCAGGTTTGAAAACACCAGGGTTCCATCAGGGTTTTTACCAGTTATGATCTGGCCGATCCATGGCCCAATGCCGGTTGCGTAACTGGCAACCGAGTCAAGGTCGGCATTTTCCTCAAGAAGCTGAATTAAAGGCAATTCAGACTTAAGTTCATTTTTGATTCTTTTGAGTTCTTCCGCCTCAAAACACTGCAGAAAACATTTGCTGTCGCGGCTCTTATAGCCATAATCCGCCAGGATTTTCAAAACAATCGGGCTGATATCGGCGCCCTGCTGTCTATGCCAGGCAGGCTCTTTTATTTCAGGGTAGATGCCCGCTTCCCGACCGGTTGATTTATTCAGGCCCTGAACCAATTCAAGCTCTTCTGCCAAAGTAGAAATTCTGAATTCAGACCTGCCGGTGGGAAATCTTTGCGGGTAAACCGCCGCGCCGGTTTTGAGGTCTAATCTTTCGGTCACTTTGAGGGTTTTAATTTCAGCCAGGGTAAGGTCGATCGCATAATATCTGCCATCTTCCCTTTTTCGGTCAGGGAACCTGGCGGCAACGTCGGTTACCGTATCAAGATGAATGTCATGCACCACGATTGGTTGATTATCTTTGGTCAATACGAGATCCTGCTCGATATAATCGGCTCCCATTCCGTGCGCCAGTGCTTTGGCCGGCAAAGTATGTTCGGGAAGATAACCGCTCGCGCCACGGTGGGCGATATTAATCGGGGCTACATTTTGAGCTCCTGCGGCAGCAGCAAATAAAATGCCGCCAATAAAGGCAAACAAAAAGAATTTTGGCATGATCCGGCTCCTTTAACTTTTTTGTCATGATAGCATTTAATAAAAAAAAATACAGATCAGTTAATTTCAGGGCTTTAAATTTATTGCAGGTCAGGTTAGAATCACAAAAAAAACTGGAGAAAAAAATGAACATTAACCTTGGCCGATCGGGCAGATTGATTAAAAATAACGAAGAAGAAGACGAACCCCGGGAAGAAAAAGAAGAAAAAAATTCTGATATCAATGAGGTGGTTGAGCAAAAGCTTCTTGAAAACCGCCAGATTTTTCTCTGGGGTGCTGTCGAAGATGAAACCGCTAAAGATCTTGTTTCAAAGCTTCTTTACCTTGAAGCAATGAAACCGGGTGAAGAAATTACTTTTTTTATCAACAGTCCCGGAGGCGTTATTTCTTCAGGTATGGCAATCATCGATACCATGCACATGATCTCTTCCCCTGTCACTACGGTCTGTATGGGGCTCGCAGCATCAATGGGATCGCTGATTCTTTCTGCAGGAAACAAAAACCACCGGTTTATTTTTCCCAATGGCAAGGTGATGATTCACCAGCCCAGCGTCGAATTTCTCTATGGCCAGGCGACCGATCTTGAAATTCAGGCCAAAGAAATTATAAAAACCCGCGAAACTGTCGCGTCGATGCTGGCGAAAAACTGTCACAAATCAAAGGATAAAGTGTTGAAAGACCTTGACCGTGACTATTGGATGAGTGCTGAAGAATCAATCAACTATGGCATTGTCGACGGCATTTACAAAATGAAAAAATGAATAATTTAAACAGTTATTTCAATGAAACCAGGTTTGCTGTAACGATTTGCGATACTGAATGCAAAATTCTTTTCATGAATGAAAAGGCCGCATCGGTTTTTGCAAAAAGCGGCGGTTCAGACCTGGTGGGCAAAAACCTGCTCGACTGTCACCCTGAAAAAGCCTGCCAGAAAATTAAAGAAATGCTTGAAACCCAGTTGCCAAATGCCTACACCATTGAAAAAAACGGGGTAAAGAAGCTGATTTATCAGGCCCCATGGTTCGATAAGCAAAAATTCAGCGGACTTATTGAGCTTTCAATCGAGCTGCCTGAGCAGATGCCCCACTTCGTTCGCAGCTGATCATTTTCTTTTGAAAATTGCCCGCCAGCCCGTGGCGGGCTGCATCGTCGGGTAATGTCGCCGCTGGGTGATATCGACCGATTCGGTTACGTAATATGCATCGGGCTCGATCTGGCGCACGGTTTTGATCAGATTGTAAACTTCTTTTTTCTTGCATATCATTTCCAGTTCGGTGACACTTTTTTCGCTGTCAAGGCCCCTGAATTCGAGAACCTGGTAGCCCAGTTCCCGCATTTTGTTTGAAATCTCCCCTGCCGAATCGAAACAGATTATGCGCAGAAGAGTGTTACCAAACGACAGCTGCTTTTCTAAAAGGATGCCGGCGACATTACCGCTCGCATAACCCAGCGCATAAAAAATTCCAATGACCGGGTTGCCATTGATTTTTTCAAGAACCGTTGAAATGACCATGAGCCAGATGCTGACTTCCATGAAACCAAGAATGAAGGCTGTTTTTATCTTGCCGTTTACGATGCTGATGATTCTCATTGTCCCGACCGAAACATCAAGAATTCGGGCAAAGAAAATGATTATGCCGGTGGTTATGGTTGCGTAATCGAGTGTCATAATTTTTTCCCGCTGCCAATTTAAATTAAATCAAAGATATTTTCCAGCATTTTTGTTTTTATATCATGATGGTTTGCAAATTTGGTCAGATTTAGAGTAATATTTGATCGTATTGTTGGAAAAATCATTTAATGAATATTGTTTTAGAGAATTATTTAAGCGCAAGTAAGCAGTTAATCGAAGAATCCGGCCAGCTCAACCTGAGGCAAAGCTGGGTTCGTTGCCGGCAATTCGCCAATCAGCTACAGATTTCGGGCGATATTCTGCAACAGCTTCCGGCATATTCGGCAACGTTGCTTTGCCTGATAAAAACCGAAGAAGCATCGAATGCCCGCCTTGATCTGCTCAAACAGATTTTTTACCGTTTTCTCAGACAAATACCAGATCACCACTTTCTTGGCATGCTTGCTTTCGTGCCTCGGTCCGACCTGGAAAAATCTCTTCTGCCTTTTATTTATGACAAGGGAAATCTTGGCAGAGTTGCCTGCTATGTCGCCGCCAAACTGAAAGTTCAGGTCTCGCCCGAAGCTTTTGAATATTTTTTGAAATCCAGATCCTGGACCAACACCGACCTGGTTAACCTGGCACTTCTTGCCGGTAAAAATGCCGCCACCATCTGTTCCAGACTCGAAGAGCTGATTAGCCGTCCCGATTCAGGGGTGGTTCGGGACAATGCCGATGAACTTCGCTATATTTTGTTTGACCGCAATCCTGAAGAGCCTCTGGTTCCTGATCTTGCTGCTGAAGAAAAAATCGAGCCTGCCACGCCTCAGATTTCCAAAACTGAAACAGAAAGCGCAACTTCTTTGAAATCGGCAGAAGCCGATTCCCACGAAATTTACCTTGGCAAAGCCAAAGAACTGTTGCAGAAACCGGCTGTCGCATTATCTGCTCTTATTTTTTCACTTTTGCTTCTGATAGCGAGTTTTACCTTCACTCCCGAACCCGATTCTTCTGTAAAAGCTGTTAAAAAGAACCGTAAAAAGCCCGAATTCTGGACTGATATAGTTACTCAGCAGCAGGTTACGGAAAAGTTCATTGCTGCAGATAAAGATTACCGTATGGGGGAGCTTTTTCTTACCCGCGATCGCGTTGCTGAGGCCAGCAGTCTTTTTAAAGATGCTCTCAATGTAGACCCCACGCATTTGATGGCACGCCTCAGACTTGGGTATTGCCGCCTTCTACAAGGGGAAAACGATCTTGC
>JBMOKV010000668.1:0-4758 GCA_049325495.1 Candidatus Rifleibacteriota bacterium
TCATATTTTCTTTTGGAATTCCGTGGCCGTTGTCGGTAATGGAAATTCTGACTTTTTCATCGTTACCGGCAATTTCGATATCGAGAATACCATCTTTCTTCATGGCAGCAAGAGCATTGCTGATGATATTGGTAAGCACCTGAACAATCTGGTCGCCGTCAACTTCGGCCAATGGATTTGATTTGCAGCGCCT
The DNA here is from genome assembly GCA_049325495.1 of Candidatus Rifleibacteriota bacterium. GTDB lineage: Bacteria > Muiribacteriota > Ozemobacteria > Ozemobacterales > Ozemobacteraceae > DYKG01. Next base: position 194 of record JBMOKV010000668.1, read on the forward strand.
GATGATTATTTTGGTTTCGAAAGGCACTTGAACCAGCTTCAAAGCATCATCTACCAGAACATTCATATCGGTGGGAATTTTCATTACCTTGTTTTCCCGGGCAAAATTGAGCAGTCCCGCAACGATTTTTTTACAACGATCAGCCTGAGCGGCAATCATTGCAGCATCCTCGGTGGCCTTGCTGTCGAGACCTGCGTTATCCTGCATCAGGTGGGCATACATCAGAATTACCCCAAGCGGATTATTGATTTCATGGGCGATGCCGGCGGCAAGCTGACCCATACTGGCCAGCCGTTCGGCATGCATCAGGGCTTCCTGTATGCTTGAAAGCTTATTATTGCTGTGTTCCAGCTCTTTGACCGCCTTTTCCAGTTCACCGATCGTGTATGGCAGGCACATTTCGCATTCGGCCAGATTCTGGAAAATGGCCAGCGCATGTTCGCGACAGGTTTCATAGCCGCAGGCTCCGCAATTGAGCTCGTCTTCCGGAGAAAATTTGCCCATTTCGGCGAGAATCATTTTTATCACTTCGTCGCCCGGGTCTTCCTGGCGCTGGTCTTTTTTGCGATAAGATCTGGTAAGGTCGAGGCTGGAAAATTCTTCAACATCTCTTTTCCAGCGGTCCATATCCATTTTTACGATGCGGCTGCGGGTGTATTTGCCGATACGATGGCGGCGGATAAACTGTGATGAAACTTCGCTCATACCCGCTCCCATAATGCAGCCTTCACAGGCAAGCACTTCGAGAAGGCGGGCGCGCAGGTTTCCGTTTTCGAATTCTTTCAAGGCTTCGACGAAATGCAGGCGGTCGTTAATCGCGATTACGTCTTCTTCCATAAGGTCTTCTTTGATTTCGGCAGCCTGCAGCAAACCGCCACCAACCGGAAAAAGGCTTCCCGTGCCACCCCACGGCGGATCGAAATCCGCTTGCTCGACGCCGTCCGGGCGGATTCCCGCTTCATCCAGCATCTGACGCAATTCAACAAAGGTAAGAACGCAATTGACTTCGCCTTCAAGATCTTCGTCGAAGCCTTCACATTTTTTGGCGGTGCAGGGCCCGATGAAAACTATTTTAACTTCGGGGCCGCATATTTTGCGTACCACTCTTGATGTGGCGACCATGGGGCTGACAATTGGAGCAAGTGCGTCAACCAGCTCGGGGTGATATTTTTCAACGAAGTTGACAATTGCCGGGCAGGTGGTGGCGATGAACTGCTTTTTCGCCCCTTTCTTCTGCTCAAGAAGTTCGCGATACTGGCGGGCAACCAGATCTGCGCCAAAGGCAACTTCGTTTACCCGGCTGAAACCGAGTTTTTTCAACATACCGACGAACTGTTCTCTTTCAACTTCATGAAACTCTGCTGCAGCGCTGGGAGCGACTATGGCCGCAACGGGCTCTTGTCGCTCCAGCAGCTTGGTGCAGTATTCGATTGAATCGAGAACCTGTTTAGCCTTGCGGGAACAGACGCGAACGCAGTTGCCGCAGCCGATGCAGCGGTCATTGATCACCTTTGCCTGGCCATCGATAACGCGAATCGCCTTGGCCGGGCATTCTCTGACGCAGGTGTAGCATTTGCGACACCGTTCAGGAATGGTGAAGATGGTTCCTTCTTTTATGCTGTTGCCCACAGGTTTTTCCTCGTTGATTATTTTACCACATCGCGCTTATGGTAATGGGTATGCAGTAATTTATGGCTCTTGTGGCCAAGAGGCTCACCGAGGAATTCTTCATAGAGCTTGGTAATATCTGGGTTCTTGTGTGAAACCCTGACCCCTTCATTCTTGTCGATGGCGTAGAGGGCTTTGAGCCTGGTTTTTACCGCTTCAGGGCTTACGCCTATGGGCTGACCGCCACCGTTGATACAACCACCGGGGCAGGCCATGATTTCGATGAAGTGCAGGTCATCGCGGCCGGCTCTGATTTCATTGAGCAGATCAGAAGCATTTTTCAGGCCGCTGACCACTGCTACGCCGATTTCAAGACCATCTATCTTGATTTTAGCTTCTTTTCTGCCTTCAAGCCCGCGAACTGCCTTAACATCGAGATCAACGAGTTCTTTGCCGGTAAGCAGGAAGTGCGCTGAGCGCAAAGCCGCTTCCATAACCCCGCCGCTGGCTCCGAATATTTTTCCGGCGCTGGTTCGGGTTCCAAATGGAGTATCGGCACCTTCCGGTTCGATTTCATTGAGGTCCAGACCGCGCATTTTCAACAGGCGCACCAGTTCGCGGTTGGTAAGAACCGCATCGATATCCGGCACGCCGTCGGTAAGCATTTCTTCGCGGGTGACTTCAAATTTTTTGGCAGTACAGGGCATGATCGAGACACTGTAGATCTTTTTCGGGTCAACGCCCTGTTTCTGGGCAAAGAAATTCTTGATGATTGCGCCCATCATCTGCTGCGGACTTTTGCATGAAGAAAGGTTTTCAAGCATGTCGGGATAAAATTCTTCGGCGAATTTAACCCAACCGGGCGAACAACTGGTCATCATCGGCAGTTTGCCGCCGTTTTTGATTCGGTGAACCAGTTCCGCTCCTTCTTCCATAATCGTCAGGTCAGCGGTGAAGGAAGTATCGAAAACCGCATCGAAACCAATGCGGCGCAGGGCGGCATTGAGAGAGCCCGCTGCATCCTGGCCGGTTTTCATGTTGAATGCTTCGCCTACGGAAACTGAAATTGCCGGGGCATGCTGCACCACCACATATTTTTCCGGGTCATTGATCGCTTCAAGTACCTGTTTGACTGAACTTTTTTCCCGCAGCGCACCGGTGGGGCAGACCTTGATGCACTGACCGCAGTAAACGCATGAACTCATGTTGATGCCGTCTTTGAAGGCAACTTCAATGCTGGTTTTGCTGCCGCGGCCGGCAAAGTCGATGGCAGAAACGTTCTGAATTTCTTCACAGACGCGCACGCATTTTCCGCAGAGAATGCACTTGGCTGGGTCGCGCTCAAGGGATGGGCTTGAAATATCGAGTTTGCATTTGCTTTTATCGCCGTCATAGCGCCGGGTTCTGACTCCATATTCTTCGGCAAGGGTCTGCAGTTCGCAGTTGCCATTGCGCACGCAGTAGAGGCAGTCATCGGGGTGATCGGCCAGCAGCAGTTCAATAATGGTTTTGCGGGCTTTAACAGCTTTCTGGCTGTGGGTCTGGCACTTTAGACCGTCAGAAACGGTGGTTGCGCAGCTTGGAACCAGGCGTCCGTCGATCTCGACAACACACATGCGGCATGCGCCGCTGGGGGGCAGCCCGTCGATGTGGCACAGAGTGGGAACTTTGATGCCGGCGCGTCTGATTGCGGTGAGCAGCAGTTCGCCTTTGTTAGCTTCAACTTTTCTATTGTTAACTTCGATTTGAAACATAGTATTACTCCTTCACCACGGCTTTGAATTTACAGGTGCTATAGCAGGCGCCACATCTGATACATTTATCGGGGATAATATAGTGCGGAGCTTTGACTTTGCCCATGATCGCGCCGGTCGGACAAACCTTGGCGCACATCGTGCAGCCCACGCATTTTTCGGTGTCGATGCTGAAGTCGAGAAGTTCATGGCAAGCTCCGGCCGGGCATTTGCGGTCGAAAACATGAGCTTCGTATTCATCGCGGAAAAAGCGCAGAGTTGAAAGAATCGGGTTGGGGGCGGTTTGACCAAGGCCACAGAGGCTGGTATCCTTGATTACTTCAGCCAGGCGTTCCATATACATAACTGATTTGAAGCGTTCTAGAGGCTTTTTGCCGTCGTGGGCTTTCGGTCTTTCGGTGATGCTCTTGAGGGTTTCAAGAATTCTGCGGGTGCCTTCACGGCAGGGAATGCATTTTCCGCAGCTTTCACGCTGAATGAAGCCCATGAAGAACTTGGCCAGGTCAACCATGCAGGTGGTTTCGTCCATGACTACCAGGCCGCCTGAGCCCATCATGGCGCCGACGGTTTTCAGGGTTTCATAATCAATCTGCACATCAAGATGCTGTTCGGGTACGCAGCCACCTGAGGGGCCACCGATCTGAACCGCTTTGAATTTCCGGCCGCCGGGAATGCCGCCGCCTATGCTGAAAACCAGGTCGCGAATCGAGGTGCCCATGGCGACTTCAGCAAGACCGGTATTTACGATCTGTCCTGAAAGAGCGAATACTTTGGTGCCAGGGCTGCCTTTGGTTCCGATGGCATTGAACCATGATGCGCCGTTTCTGAAAATATCAGGCAGATTGGCGAGGGTTTCAACGTTGTTGATTACGGTCGGGCAGCCGAAAAGACCAGACACTGCGGGAAATGGCGGGCGCGGGCGGGGCATGCCGCGTTTGCCTTCGATGCTGTGAATCAGAGCAGTTTCTTCGCCGCAGACAAATGCGCCGGCACCCTGTTTGATTACGATGTCAAGCTTGAAGCCGCTATCGAGAATGTTGGAGCCGATAAGCCCATAGTTTTTGGCTTCTTCGATTGCCCATTCCAGACGTTTGATTGCCAGCGGGTATTCGGCCCGGATATAAACATAGGCTTTGCCCGCGCCGATTGCATAGGCTGCCAGCATCATGCCTTCAAGCAGGCGATGGGGGTCGCCTTCAATAA
>JBMOKV010000669.1:0-36209 GCA_049325495.1 Candidatus Rifleibacteriota bacterium
TAACCACTGCATTATTGGTTGGAGCATTGATCGTCATGGTAGGACGCTGGTTTACGATTACCCGGGTGGTTGAAGATACGCTGCCACCCTGAGAGTCACTCACAATCAGCGTTATGTCATGAATCCCTGCGGTCAGCGTGCTGACATTGACCGGATTTCCCATTGCTATTGTTGTCAGGCCACGGCGCCACAGATAATGGCCGGCACTGAGGCTTTGATTCGGGTCAACAGCATTGGCTGAAAAGGTAATCGCATCGCCTGAAAGATAGACTGTTCCACTTGCCGGGCTGATCGAAGAAATGGTTGGAGAAGTGTTGATAAATACTTCAACGCTTGCAGTTGTCGATTCTGCTCCAATTTTGTCTTTCGATTTGAGGGTAACCGTCTGAGTTCCTGCGGGAAGGTCCGTTCGCGAGAAACTTGTACCCGTAAGGGTAGTTCCTCCCGGTAGAGTCCATGTCAGGCTGGCAGCGGGAATGGTAATGTCTTCGACATCTGTGCCTATTCCGGTAAAGCTTACGCTTGCTCCAAGCTGGAAGATGCTTTTGTTTGCCGGTGCAGTAATCTGGGCGAATGGGTTGGAATTGATTCGGAATTTAACTGAAGCCTGACTGGTCGCACCAAGTGAGTCATTTGCCTGAACAGTCACGACGTATGTGGCGGGTTCTGTAACCTGAAGGCTTAATGAAGATCTCTGGTTGCCTATCATGACTGCAGTTTCGCCTTCTTTTGACTGATACCAGGTAAATGCTGCTGAGGTCAAATTCCCTTCTTCGGCATCAGTCGCCGTTGCTGAATAGAAAATTGTAGTTGGGGCACTGAGCGAATTGTTTATGGGCGAGGTAATTGTTACGACAGGAGTTTGATTTGGTGGCGGATTCGGATCGCTGCTGACCGTGAAAGTTGCGACCTTGAGAGCGGTTCCTCCCTTGCCATCACTGACCAGAAGTCTGACCTGAGGGTATGTTGTTCCTGTAACGTTTGGGGTTGTCCAGGTTGTGGTCACCTGGTTGGTCGGGTTCAGTGTTCCCGCAGTGGCAGACCAGGTGTAGGTAAGAGCATCACCATTGGCATCTGAAGCGTTTGCAGTTAAAACATGCTGGGTGTTGGCCAGAAATGTTGTCGCATCACTGTTGATGCTGAGGACCACCGGAGCATAGTTTGTTCCTGCGCCGCTGCCGCTTCCAATTTTTATTTGAATGTTTGCTGCGGCAGAGAGGCCTGAGTTATCAGTTACTTTTAAAGTAATCGTTGCTGTTGTCTGAACATCTGGTGCGGTAAATACTGCCGCCAGATTCGAACCCTGAGTGGCAACTGTTCCTGAAGTTGCTGACCAGGTATAGGTAAGGTTATCGCCATCTGGGTCGCTGGCGCTTCCTGTAAGCACAACCTGTTGTCTGGGGGAGAGTTCATAGGTTGTGGCTTTGAGAGTAGCCACTGGTGGGCGATTCGTCGATGCTGATGGGGCAAGAGTCTGCTCGATGTAAAGGGGGTTGCGGTCATCGAACGTCACGGTTATAACGGTGTTTTGATAACCGGTTCCGTTTATATTTACTTCTGCCTGGATCCCGGCAGGCATGTATGCCATGAAAGCGCCATCAAATCCGGCGATGGTTTCTTCGCCCCAGATTATAATTTTTGCACTGGGAATGGGATTTCCATTGCCGTCCTTGACCATGCCTGAGATTTTGCTGGTCGCTTGAGAAAGAACCATGTTTGATGTGAGTTCAACCGTTGGTTTTGCAGAAGATACCGTTATGGTCTGGGATCTGGCTTTGTAAATGTTTCCAGAGGCGGTTTTTATAAGGGCGACGACATTGTGGGTTCCCTGAGGGACCGGCAAAACAAAATTCCCCTGGTCATCTGTCCTGGTGGAATAAGATTGGCGATTCGATTCGAGATATACCTCGATGTTTGCCATGCTCGTTGCCGCACGCAAATCAGATTCAGCCAGAATGCTGGTGAGCCCGGCATTTGAGGTTACCTTCCCGGTAATCTGGAAAGTGCTTCCACTGCCGGTAGGCAACGGGTCTGATGAAGAACCTCCGCCACAGCCATAAAAAATAATCGTGCCCATCAAGGCACAAATAAGCAACAATAAATTGGTGTTGCGGCGATTTTCTGCCATACTGCTGAATCCCCCATCGGTTATTTACTTGAACGCAGGTATTATCCAATGAATCAGAAGTGTATGTCAACACCTGAACACAAAAAAAAGGCATTGAATAAATTTATTTGTAACGCGTTTGAAACAGATATTTTACCAGGGAAAAAATGCACCCGATTATTGATTTTGGTGCGGAGCTTTCAGCTGTAAATAGAAAAAACTGTTGACTCGTAATTGAAAAGCTCTTCGAAAATAACCCTGAAAAGGTTCTGCGAAGTAAAACGCTGAAGGTTCTCTGATTTCGGCGAAAATTTTTCTTTGACCATCTGAGCTGCTTTTTGCACCAGGTGCACCTCAGATTGACCGTCGCCTTCTGCCTTTTTCAGCGCTGCTGCGTAAAGTGGAATCAGCGATCCGGCTACTATTGTGCAGTAAACCCCACTTCTGATGTTGGTGAAGCCCGACAAATTTTCAGGCGTCAGAGTCTGGTCAAAAAAATCTGCCTGGGCTTTTCTGATTTCTTCAGGGGAAACTTTAAAAGAATTTAAGTCTGACAAGGTGAGTTTGCCCGCAATCTCGTCCATTTCAAAACTGCCATAACCGAAACCAGCGGCGCCTATTCCTGAAATGATGCTGAAAAAACCGGGCAGGCCATGTTTGTATTCGATAAAGGTCAGAAAAAGGCCTTTAACGATCTTTGCCTTCGTATTATCTATTGCCGGGGCTTCTTTAGCATGATGAAAAACCTGTTTTTCATCTATGGTTATGTTGTCGAATTTGAAATCGATGGCCTGTTTTACCATCCTTACCAGGCTCAGGGCTTTCAATCCTGCCGGAAAATTCTCATCGATTTTCAGCTCAGTGAATCTTGAACATAAAACCACAAGCTCTGCCTGGGTCAGCTCAAATTTCAGGGCAAGTTTAACCCCTTTTTCGGAAGAGGTGAGTTCGTTCATTCAGAATCCTCTGTCAGGAATTTATAGAGAATAAAATATTTCATTCCGCCTGTTTCTGCAACAACTTTCTGAAAAAACTGCAACAAAAAACCGGAATATCTTGTGATATTCCGGTTTTTGTTTTAATTGCCTATTTGAAAAATTATCAGACTTCCGCTTCTTCTTCGACTTTGTATTCTTTGATTACGCTGTCGGTGACGTTGGCAGGTACTTCTTCATAGGTGCTGAAAGTCATGGTGAAATCAGCTCTTGACTGAGTCATCGATTTCAGGTCAGTGGCGTATTTATACATTTCTGCAAGCGGAACCAGAGCTTTAACTACCTGGGTGGTTCCCTGGGGTTCCATGCCGAGAATGCGGCCGCGGCGCGAGTTCAGATCGCCGATGATTGCGCCCATGTATTCATCCGGAACAATTACAGAGACTTCATAGATCGGCTCAAGAAGAACCGGTCGGGCTTCAACGATACCTTTTTTGAAAGCCAGGCTGGCAGCTACTTTGAATGCCATTTCTGAAGAATCTACATCATGGTATGAACCAAAGTCGATGATTGCTTTGAAATTGATGGTCGGGAAACCGGCCAGAACGCCTCTTCTTCTTGCTTCCTGCAGACCTTTTTCAACGGCCGGAATGAAGTTTTTCGGAACAACGCCGCCGACGATTTCATCGATAAATTCAAATTCTGCAGCCGGATTCGGCTCGAAGCGAACCCATACGTCGCCATACTGACCGCGGCCGCCCGATTGTTTCTTGTGTTTGCCCTGAACTCTTGATTTGCCCTTGATGGTTTCGCGATACGGAACTTTCGGTTTGGTGATGTCAACTTCGACGTTCCAGCGGCTTTTCAGCTTGCTGATGGTAACATCGATATGAGTGTCACCCAAACCGGAAAGCAGGCCCTGGCCAAGTTCCGGGTCGAATTTGTAAGACAGAACTCCGTCGTCGGCACAGAGAGTGTTAAGGCCGGTTCCCATCTTTTCCTGATCCTGTTTGGTTTTGGGGTTGACGGCAAACGTAAGTTTCGGCTCCGGCAGAGCAGGAACTTTGATGGAAATCGGGTTGGCTTTTTCACAAAGCGTATGACCATGGGTTGAGCATTTGGGCTTGACCAGAACTACGATGTCGCCAGCTACTACCTTTTCAACGTCGATCTTGGTTTTGCCGCGAAGGGTTGAGAAAGAGCTGAAACGTTCAAAGTTTTCTGAGGTCGGGTTATAATATTCCACGCCCGGATTAAAAGTTCCGCTTACGGCTCGCAGGAAAATCATATCGCCGGCCTGTTCGTTAACTTTTTTGAAAATGAAACCAGCCACCGGGCCATCGGCTTTGGGGGTCAGTTCGATTGCGTCATTGGTGCCATGCTTGAATGCAGGCAGCACTCTTGATTCGACCGGAGAGGGGCAGCATTCAATGATAAAGTCAAGAATCTGTTCAGTGCCCATGTTTTTCAGGGTCATACCACTGACCAGGGGCTTGATCTCGTTCTTGGCAATACCCTTCCTCAGGGCAGAGCGCAGTTCGGTCGGGGATATTTCTTCACCTTCGAAGAATTTGTTCATCAGTTCTTCGTCGCATTCCACGATTGATTCAACCATTGGTTCGCGCAGAGAGGCAACAAAATCCTTCTGGTCGGCAGGAATATCGACTGCCTGGAAGGTTTTGCCCTTATCGTCGGTATAGGCATATGCCTTGTTATCAATAAGGTTGATGATACCCTTGAGATTTTCATGGGTTCCCCAGGGCACAATCACGGGAACGATCTTATTGTCATAGGCTTTGAGCTGATCAAAAATCTTCTGAATGTTGATGTTTTCTTTGTCAAGCTTGCTGAGAAATACGATTCGCGAAACATTGTTTTTTTCCAGAATCTGCCAGTTCTTCTCAGTTCCTACTTCGAGGCCCGATGCGGCATTAACGAAAACCATGGCAACATCGATCGCACCAACGATCTTGTGAACTTCTCCAAGAAAATCGTCAAAACCAGGAGCATCGAGCACATTGATTTTGTGGTCTTTATATTCAAGGGCAGCAAGAGAAGTGCCTACAGTTGCTTTCCTCTTGGTTTCTTCCGGGTCATAATTCATCACCGATGAGTCATCATCGACTCTGCCAATTCGCGTGTTTGCTCCGGTGTGAAACAGAGCCGCTTCTGCGAAAGAAGTCTTGCCTGAGCCGCCATGGCCGAACAGGCCGATGTTACGAATTTTTTCGGTGGAATACAGTTTCATATTAATCTCCTAAAATACATACTGAAAAGGGGTGAATGACAAATTATCCGATATTTATACAGTAAAATCAATTTTTTTGCAATCTAAGTGTACAGCTTCAGGGAAATTGCAGGCAGGGCTTGCATTAAACAACGTTTGCTGATAAAAAGGGGCTGAGGTGAAAAAATGAAAATTCCGCGGTTGTTTTTTTGCGTTTTGATCTTTCTGGCCTTTTTATTCGACAGCTGTTTCGCCGCATCGTTTGATTCCAGCCTCAAACAGGTTGGTACGCTGCGGAAAGCCAAAAAGTTCGCCGAGTTGGCTGCTCTGCTGAAAAAAAGTTCCGCCTCCCCGGAACTCGAGGATCTAAGACTTTTTTTGCTGGCTGAAAGCCAGAAATCAGCAGGGAATAATGAGGAGGCAAGAAAGAATTATCAGCAGCTGCTGGAAAAATTTCCTGAAACGGAAACCGCCTACCAGGCAAGATTACCCCATTTTCTGCTGCTTCTTGAAATTGCAGACAAAAACTCTGTTTCCAGGCTTGAGGTTTTGGCAAAAGTTCTGCCAACCCAGTGGCAAAGGGCAACTGCGTTCGAAAAACTTTCGGCATTGCCGTTTTTGAATCCGGCTGAACTGTCTGGCTATCTTTATTCTGCAGTTAAAGAGCACCATTCTGAAAAGCCATTCTACAAAACTATACCCGGTTCCCATGATCTGCTGCGTAAACTCCTGCAGAATCCTGAAAATTATTCATTGACCGCAGAGCAATGGCTCGAGCTCCTGATCCTGGCCGGAGAAGAAGGCCTGTTGAAAGATCTGCTGGGCCGCAATCCAGACCGGTTTTCCCGCATATTGTCCGGTTGGCCGGGCATTCTTGACGTTTTTAAGGCGATTGCAAAAGGTCAGAAGAACGGCCAGACTGATGCGATTGCTGCGCTTTCTGTTCTATTGAACAAACCCGGCATCTCTGCATCTGTAAAAAGTTTCGCTTTTCAGGAACGGGCAAACATTTTTTATCAATTGCAGAATTTTTCTGCTGCTATGGCAGACTTTAGATTGGCCTTGCAAAAACCCGATTTTCCCGTTAATCGGCGTGCCTGTCAATACAGGCTGATGCGCAGCGCCTTTTCTGCCGGTCGCGACGCTGAAGCCATCGAAGTTCTTAACCATCTGGTCAAAGAGGGCTCACCTGAACCTCTTTTGCCGATTCATCTTTATGAGATGGGCCTTGAAAGATACGATGTGGGCAAAAAGCAAAGTGCAACACCTTATTTCATGGCCCTTGCAAGAAGTTTTCCCGGGCATTACCGGGCCGATGACGCTCTGGGATACAGCATTTTTTCACTTGGAACCCAGAGTGATGATGGTAAAACGCTGCTTAAACTGCTTCAGGCCAAATATTCCAACTCGTTCTTTCTGACCTGGGTGGCTCCTGAACTTAAAGTTAAACCTGTCATTACAGGTAAGGCCAAAGCTCAGACTCTTTCAGACAAAACCAGGCAGCGGGTTGTTGCGTGGAAAAAACTCTGGAATACTGATTTCGCAAGTTTCGCCCGCGAAGAAGCCCGAAAGATGACTGATAAATACCCTGCCCATCTGAGTCTCTATCAGGAAATCATTAAAATTTGTAGGGAAGCAGAAGATTACAATCAGCTTACTGCCTATGGCGAAAGGCTCGCCCGGCAGCTTCTTGAAAGCGGAAAATCCATGTCCGATATGCCACTATGGGGTTGGCAGGCTCTTTACCCTGAAGCATACTTTAGTCTGGTCAAAAACGAAGCTAAGAAAAACTCTATTGATCCATATTGGGTTCTTTCAATCATGCGGGAAGAAAGCCATTTTAATCCCGAAACCCTCTCGCGCAGTAACGCCCACGGTCTGATGCAGATTTTACCCTCAACCGGAAAGTGGATTGCCGGGAAATTGGGCCATAAAGGCTTCACCCAGAATCAGCTCTGGAAACCGGAAATCAACATTAGATTCGGCTGCTGGTATTTAAAATATCTTTATGACCTTTTCAATACCGAATTGCATCTGGCCTCGGCGGCTTATAATGGCGGTCAGGGAAATATTCAGCGAAAGGTAGAAGCTGGACCTTTCAAAGACCTGGCAGTATTAGAAAGGATCGATCGGGTGCCCCTGCCCGAAACCCGTGACTATTACAAGAAAGTAATGGGAAGCTACTGGAATTACACCCGATTGTATTCAAAGCAAAAATAAATCAGAACCCGGGGCAGGTCTTGCCCCGGGTTCTGATTTAATGGGTTATTTCAAAATTTAATTTAAGGCTTGTATCTTCTACTTTTCCCCTTTTCCAACCATTCGTCATTCTGCCAGATTTTTACCAGCGAAAAAACCGTTCTGCTGAACAGAAAGCCTGAGCCCAGCGAAAAACTCAACAGGTAAAAAATTTCTTTTGCCGTTTCACTCATTATTACAGCAGATGGGTGTTGTCGGACAGGTAACCTTTAACTTCGGCACTGGCGCATTCTTCCAGGTCGCTGAGCCATTTTACGACACTGTCTGCCCGAAATCTGACGGATCGCCCGATTTTTACGGTGGGCAGGCCCATCTTTCGCAGGGTGTAGATGGTATTTCGTTTAACTTTCAGGAAATCCATCAATTCTGGTATGGTCATGAGGCTTTCTTTTTTCATGCAGTTTACCTCCGCTGTTTGCTCGATTATGTGGTAATTTTCCTATCGTCATTACCTTGCCTTGCCTTAAGCACAAAAAAAAATAAAAAAGATTAAAAAAAAGCTAAAGTCTTCAACAAATAGCTCCGATTAATATGTTGAAGTTCATGTAAGGTTTCACTTTAAGTTCAAGTGAGCCTTAAGTGAATGGACAACCAAATCCCTAACTCCCTTTCAATGTGTCGCTAAAAACGGCACATTTTTTATTTTAAATTGATTCTCGAACCTCACTTCAGGTAGTATTGAGACGACTGAATCTGGAGGTTTTATGTATCAACCGTTTGCATTTTCTGCAGAAACTCGCGGTGAAATTGAGTTTCTGCGGTTAAAAGGATATCTCGAGGATACTGGTGGAAGTTCTCTCAAATCTCATGTAGAGAAAACTCTATCTCAGGGAAGATGCGACTTCGCGTTTGATTTTACCAAAATTGAGCTCATCAGCAGCCCGGGCGTGGCAGCCCTTCTTGACATCAGCACTGTTATCGTTGACGATTATGCCGGTCAGGTTGCCTGCTGGGGGCTTGATAACCACCATTCCACTGTGCTCGAAATGTCCGGCTTTTTCTTTCTTGCCACTCAGGTGGCCGATGAAAATGAAGCACAGACAATGCTCAACGGAGACTAATCAGGAGCTTTTATGAGAATGATCAAAACCATCACCATAATTTTGATATTTTGTCTAACTGGTTTTTCTTTGCCCGCCCAAAACCTTATTCCTGAGCTGGTAAACCAGGGCTTGAAGCTTTATGCCGCAAAAGATTACAGTGGCGCTGCCGATTACTTAGGTCAGGTTATCGATATGGACCCCAACCAGGATCAGGCCCGTTACTACCTGGTTTTCAGCCTTTCGATGTCGGGTCAGCTTGAAAAATCTCTGCTTCATGCCCGAAAACTTGCAGAAAAATTTCCCCAGCAGAAGCAGTATACCGATTTGGTTGTTCAGCTGGAAAAGGCAATCGCAGGGGAGCAGAAGAAAAAAGAGCAACAGCGCACCTCTCAGGCAATTCCCAAAGAAGTGGTTCTGGGTGGCTACGAGACAAAAGATGTAATGCGTGAAGCGAAAATGTCTGAAACACCCCGCGAAATTGCCCCGCCAAAAGAATTGACCAGGCTTGATAAGGCAATCTTGCTCATCGATGAAGAGTATTATGCATCTGCTTCAGCAGAACTCGATGAAATTCTCAAGGCAGAACCCAAAAATGCCAAGGCAATGCACTACAAGGGCGTGATGAAGTTCAATTCCGGACTTTTCAATGAAGCAAAGCCCTGGTTCGAAAAAGCGATAAATCTTGATCCGAAAAGCTTTCAATCATTTTTTCTGCTAGGCGACTGTTATCGTACTGAAGACAATTACGAAAAGGCTGCAGAGCAGTTTAAAAAAGCAATTGAAATTAAGAACGATGTGTTCGCTCAGATTAATCTTGCCGACTGTTACATCAAGCAGAATAAACTTAAAGAGGCAGAGAAAATTCTGACCGAAGTTTTTAACAAGGACTCGAATATCGCTGACGCGGCGCTGGGATTGGCCCAGATTAAGCTTTTCGGCGGGTTTACCAACGATGCCGTAGAAATCGTGAATAAAGTGCTCGCCAGAGAATCAGAAAACGCAGAAGCACATTATGTCAAAGCCCAGATTCTGCTCGAAGGTGAATTGTTCGAAGATGCTGCCGATGAGGCCAGACGCGCCCTTGAAAGCTTTCCCAATAATCTGAAATACAAAGCCCTCTATGCACTTACACTGGTGAGGGCATACAAGGTTCCTCAAGGTCTTGAAGAAGCGGGGAAAATTGTCGGGCAGTTTCCGGACAATATTGATGCCAGGCTGACTCTGGCCGAAGGCCTCATTATAAGCGGAGCTTACTCAGATGCCGAAGAACACATGAAAGTGGTTGAGAAAGCAGGTCCTCATCCGGGGGTTGCCAGGCTTCGTGCGCTGAAGGCCACCAGAAACGGTGAAAATGATAAGGCCGGAGAGCATTTTAAGACATTTATGGAACTCAGCGCCGGGAGACCAAAACCGTATATGGATTATGCAGCCTGGCTCGAATCGGTTAACAACAATTCTGATGCATTGGTAGCGTATCAGGAAATTGCCGAACTGTTCAAGGAAACGGCTTATGCTGAAACAGCAAACACCAGAATTGAGCAGCTTGAACAGAAAATTGCCGACGAAAAAGGCGTGAAAAAAGACGGCAACAGTCAGAATTATCGTAAAGGCAAAGTAAAATTTTAAAACCTTGTTTGAAAGGGACATTTCTGTATGTGCGGAATCATCGGATATATAGGCAATAAGCCTGCTAATGAAGTAATTTTTGAAGGATTGACCAGGCTTGAATACCGGGGTTACGATTCAGCCGGCATTGCTGTAATAGATGAAGGAGCAATCCACGTTCGCAAAGATATTGGAAAGCTGCGAAATATCAGAAGATTGCTGGTCGATGATTTTGCTTCTACTTCATCGGTCGGAATCGGTCATACCCGATGGGCAACCCATGGCCGCCCATCGGCTTTTAATGCTCACCCGCACGGAGATTGCATCTCTTCCATCATGGTCGCCCACAACGGAATCATCGAAAACTTCATGAAGCTTAAAAAAAGGCTTACCGATGAGAACCATGTATTTAAATCCGAGACCGATTCTGAAGTGCTGGCCCATCTTATCGAATCGAATTATCGTGGCGATCTGCGCCAGGCCGTCCTCGATGCCCTTAAACATGTTGAAGGCGCCTACGCGATTGCAGTGATACATCAGAAACACCCCGATGAAATTGTCTGCATTCGCAAGGAAAGTCCATTGATCGTCGGTCTTGGCCGTGATGAAAACTTCGTTGCCAGCGATGTTACCGCAATTCTGCAATATACCCGTCAGGTTGTCTATCTCGACAATTTTGAGGGAGCGGTCGTAAGACGTGATGGAATCAGCTTCTTTAATATAACTGGCGCTTCGGTAGAAAAGAAAGCGGTGCAGGTAGACTGGAACCCGGTCGCTGCTGAAAAAGGCGGCTTTTCTCATTTCATGCTCAAAGAAATATTTGAACAGCCCCAGGTAATTAGAAATACTATCGGTGGTAGAACTTCTGAAGAAGAGGGCAAAATCTACCTTGAAGAGCTTAAACTTACCGGGCCCGATATTTATCGAACCCAGAGAATCGTTATCGTTGCCTGTGGAACAGCATATTACTCTGGCTGTGTCGGCAAATATCTGATTGAAAAAATGGTGCAGATTCCTGTTGAGTGTGATCTCGCCAGCGAATTTCGCTATCGGTCGCCATTGGTAGACGCCAATACGCTGGTCATTGCAATCAGCCAGTCCGGCGAAACGGCCGACACCCTTGCCGCTGTTAAAGAGGCCAAAAGCCGTGGCGCAAAAGTTCTGGGTGTCGTTAATGCAAAAGAATCTTCGCTTACCCGTGAAGTCGATGGCCTGGTCTACATTCACGCTGGTCCCGAGATCGGCGTTGCGTCGACAAAGGCATATATTGCCATGCTGACCGCCCTGACTCTTCTCGCTCTGATGCTGGGTAAAATCCGCTCAGTTCTGACATCAGAATTTGTTAAGGAGAAGATAAAAGAGCTCAAAATTCTTCCTCAACAAATTGAAAGAGTTCTTGATAAACAGGAACAGATCCGTGAGCTGGCTTCTATTTATCAGCATGCCAGAAGTTTTCTTTATCTCGGAAGGGGCTTTAATTACCCAACTGCCCTTGAAGGGGCTCTAAAACTGAAAGAAATCAGTTATATTCATGCCGAAGCCTATGCTGCCGGTGAGATGAAACATGGCCCTATCGCTCTGATTGATGATCAACTGCCGGTCATGGCCATCGTTACACAATCTGACGTTTATGACAAAACTCTGTCGAATCTGAAAGAAGTTCAGGCCAGATCTGGACGTCTGATCGCCATTGTAACTGAAGGAGACAGCGAAATCAGGCACATGACCGATCATGTGATCGAAGTGCCAGCCGTTTCAGATATTCTTTCACCTATAATTAACGTGATTCCTCTTCAGTTGTTCGCTTACTTCGTCGCCGATCTGCGCGGTCTCGACGTCGATCAGCCAAGGAATCTGGCCAAATCAGTCACCGTAGAATGACCAGTCGGTTCAAGACACGAACCACGAAAAATATATTCGTAGGGGCCGACCCATGTGTGACGCGCAGAATGCGCTAATGCCATGGCCCGGCCCGCTTCAAAGAGCTTTATTGCGAAAAAATTGATTGGTATAATAAATCCCCCGGTCCCTGAGCTTGTCGAAGGGCCGGGTTGACAACTTTAACAATTTAATCCCCCTGTTTAATAACCTTTTTAGGCTGAATATTGCTGAAAATTATTTGAATCCCGGATGGCGCGAGATGGAACAAAAATCACTGATAAACCTTGAATTTGATAAAATTCTTAAAATCATTGCCGGATACGCAGGATCTGTAGCAGCCAAAGAGACCATTCTCGCTCTACACCCAACAACCGATCGTCAGAAAATTCTGGCTGATCTTGCTGAAGTTGATGAATTTCTCGATTATTCCCAGGCCGGGGTAAAGATTAATCTCGGTGGAATCCGTGACCTTCGCGAAATCCTCGATCTGCTTGATACTGGCAGCTGTATTCTTGGCTCAGATGATTTTCTTAAAGTTAAAGCTGATATTGAAGTTGCAGTTAATCTTAAAAAGGTTTTTGAATCTTCCGATTCTGCTTATGTTGTCAAGGGCGGCAACCGCATCTCCGAAAGAATCAGGCGAATTCCGTCGCTGAAGCATGTCTGGCAGAGAATCGATGATTGTCTCGACGATCGGGGAAATTTAAGAAATGATGCTTCTCCGGCGCTGGCTTCGATTCGCCGCGATTATTCCCAGACGGTAAGCAATATCGAAAAGCAGTTGAACGCCTTTATTCAACAGCATATCGATGATGTGCAGGACAAATTTTTTACGATTCGAAATGAACGTTATGTCGTTCCAGTGCAGGCTTCGGCGCAAAACCGAATTCAGGGCATAGTTCACGACCAGTCGTCTACCGGCCAGACCGTTTTCATCGAGCCCTTGAGTTTTCTGCCCATGAATAACCGGCTGGCACAGCTGCGCCTTTCCGAAAAAGAAGAAATCAAAAGAATTTTTCAGGCCCTTACCAGCCTGATGTATCAATCTCTCAGCCCGATCAGAGAAACCTTTGCGGTTCTGACCTGGCTCGATACGGTGCGAGCCCGTGCTGAATTTGCCGTTCATTATCAGGCAAGCCGCCCTGAACTTGTTGATAAATCCGAACTCAAGCTGGCATCTGCACGCCACCCCTTGATTCACCCGGATTGCGTTCCTCTTGATATCAGTTTAAGTAAAGATCAGAGTTCAGTTATCATAACCGGCCCAAATGGCGGTGGAAAAACAGTTGCATTGAAAACTGTCGGAATCAGTGCTTTATTGATGCAGACCGGAAATTTCGTTCTTGCTTCCCCCGGTGCAACATTGCCGGTTTTCGATGAAATCTTTGCCGACATTGGTGAAAACCAGAGCATTGAAGATCATTTATCTACCTTTACCTCACATTTGAAGCGTCTGAAGGAAATCCTTGATGCCGATGCGGGCCGTTGGCTTGTTCTAATCGATGAAATCTGCGTTGGAACCGATCCGGCTGAGGGTGGGGCACTTGCCTCTGGTTTTCTTAAAGAACTCCACCGCCGCGGCGCTTTCTCCATTGTAACTTCCCACTATGATTCATTGAAGCATTTTGCTTTTGTAACCCCGGGTTTTATTAACGCCGCAATGGAATTCGACTACGAAACCTTCAGGCCCACTTTCCGGTTTCAGATGGGTCTTCCCGGACGCAGCAACGCTCTGGCCATGGCCCGTGCTTTTTCATTGCCCGAGACGGTTTTAAATGACCTTGTGCTATTAAATGATGGTGAGAAAAAAGAGGAAAAGGGCCTTATCGAAGCGATTGAGCGCGAAAGATTCCGAGCCGAATCATTGCGGCGAACCTATGTGAAAAAAATCAATGAACTGCGTTCCCGCGAAACTGAAGTTGAAGAGTCACTTAAACAACTGCGCGAATTCAGAAAAACAAAACGTGACAAACTTACCGAAGAGTTTACCGTTGAATATCGTCAGAAACTTAGGGAGCTTGAAAAATTGATTTGTCAGCTGAAGGCCAGCGCGGTGAAGAATGAAGAGAGTGATTTGAATCTGGCCCGTTCCGCGCTTTCTGATGTGAAAAAGTCAATTGAAAATTTGAATGCCAGCCAAAATCAGACCCCGGATTTCGAAGAAGAAGATTCGGGCGAATTCAGTGTTAACGATCAGGTTGTCTGGAAGAGAAACATGTCTATTGGCAGAGTAGTCCGGTTGAAGGCCGGAAGAGGCCTGATCGAAGTCGATTTTGAAGGAAAGCTTCTGGTTGTTCCTCAACGGGAGCTTAGCAGCAAGTTGAAGAATATCAAGCTTGAACCTGCTGATCTCTCGCCTGGCGGCAGCGTCTATGCAGCCAGAAAACCGGTCAACAGCAGTGTTGACCTTCGGGGTATGCGGGTCGAAGAAGCTCTCGAAGCCGTCGAGTCATATTTGAAAACCGTTTGTGATTCAGGTTTACCTAAGGTTTATCTGATTCACGGTAAAGGCACCGGTGCTCTGCAGAAAGCTGTTCTCGAATATCTCAGGGCCAGCCCTTATCGAAAAAAGTTTCGACCGGGAAAATATGGCGAAGGTGATCTGGGCGTAACTGTCGTCGTTTTCAACGAACAGGCAGATGAACAGGAACAAAGAGAGAAACTCGAATCAGAGCGCAATCCCCGCCACCGGCCAAAATCTCCCCCTCCCCGCAAATCCAGAAAAGACTAAAAATCGTTGCCGTCGTCGCAATCATCGTCGAAAAAAATCCCTCTCTGCAACGGCGAAACAGAAATTCCTGTAATTAAACGAATCACAAATAACCTGTTCGAAAGAGCAACCTTCGCTTGGCGCGCAGGATAGCGAGCAACTCGTAAAACGCCCGCTTTTGAGAGACAGGGAATGAGCTTTTGAAAAACGTTGATAACATTTGGCAGAAATCGTTTATGAAAAGTTCTCACCAAGGCGGTAAGCCGCAAAGCGCACAAAGAATTCTGCGAAAAATTCTAAGTAGGGTCTTCGTGCCTGTTTTGCTACCTCGAAAGATCGAAGCAGAAAACAATCGTTAGAAATTTTCACTGCTTAACGGTCGCTGAGCCCCGTTTAACGAGGTCGAAGCGACCAGTAAAACACCGCAAACGAATTTATTGTTAAGCCACGCAGGTTTGACTAATGCCTTCACTGGGGGTATAGTAAAGAAAAAGATAGTAGACAATATATTCTGACAATCAGATAAAGGTAGATTATGGACAATTCAATCAGACTTGGGCTCTCGCAGAAGCTGACGCAGACCCTGAAAATGACTCCAGAAATGCAGCTGGCGATCAAAATTCTCCAGCTCAACAGCCTTGAACTGAAAAACCAGATTATTGAAGTTCTTGAAACCAATCCGGTAGTAGAACTTGATGAAACCAAGGTTAAAGAAAACGAAGTTCCTCTTGAAAAATTTGCTGAGGGTGCCGGCCCCGAACAGATACCCGTCTCGAAAGAATTTAAAGAGCCCAGCCGCGATGATTACGGAGTTGACTGGCAAAAATACATAGAAGACAGCGAAAGCACAGAATTCAAGGTTTCCTCGGGCAGTTACAATGCCGAAGAGGAAACTTCCTTTGAAAATTTCGTTTCGAAAAAAACAAACCTGCGCGAACACCTGACAACCCAGCTGCACGAGGTAAACCTTTCCACCACCCAGAAAAAGATCGGCGAATACCTTATTGGCCTTCTTGACAGAAACGGTTATCTTCGACATTCTGCAGAGCAGATAGCCGACCTTTTGAAAATCGATGTGCCAGTGGTCAGGCAACTCATTGAAATTATCCAGCGTATGGACCCACTGGGGGTTGGCGCTTTCGATCTGAAGGAATGTCTGCTTATTCAGGCTCATGAAGAGGGATATGATGATGATTCCGTAACCGCCATTATTCAAAACCATCTTGAAGAGCTGGGTCAGAACAAGATTGTCAATATTTCCAAAGCGACTGGATATGACATTGAAGAAATACAGGCTGCCGCAGAAGTCATTCGCAGTTTTAACCCGCGTCCGGGGGCAAGCTTCCCAACCACTGGCGACGAAATATACGTCTCACCCGATGTTTTTGTGGAAAAGGTTGGCGATGAATATGTCGTGGCAATGAATGAGCGGGATCTGCCAAGATTGCGGATCAACAATCTTTATCGTGATGCCATGATGCATAAAGACAAGACTGAAAAAGAAACATATGAATTTATCAGAGGCAAGCTTGAAGCGGCCAGATCGTTTCTCAAATATGTTGATAAACGCAAAGAAACGATCATGAACGTTACCAAAGCAATCTGCGAAGTTCAGAAAGACTTTCTCGACTTTGGCATACTGCACCTCAAGCCTCTTACTTTGCAGGATGTAGCCAACATGGCCGGTGTGCACGAATCAACCGTCAGTCGGGCGACCAGCGGAAAATACGCGCAGACCCCGCGGGGCCTTTTTGAACTTAAATTTTTCTTTTCTGGTGCCGCCCGCACTCAGAGCGGCGAAGATGTCTCAACCATGGCAGTTAAAAAGCGAATCGATGATCTGGTAAAGCAGGAAAATCCGAAAAAACCGCTTTCAGATAGCGATATTGTAGATACTCTCAAAAAAGAAGGGATTTTTATTGCCCGTCGAACCGTGGCCAAATACAGAACTGAACTGAATATTCCCAGTTCTTCGGCCCGCCGGCAACATTAAATAAAAAAAAGCTTAATGAATTGTTAGTATGGGTCGATAGATAATGCAGCCTAAACTAACTTCATGGGATTATATGAAAAGAAAACAGTGGTATTTGATTTTTTTAATCAGCCTGTTCACGGCCTCAATGCTGAACGCGGCGCCGGAAGTGATTAACTGCGGCGACATAATCAGTGTCTGGGTCAAAGGAGAGCCGGAACTGACCGTTGAAAGACAGGTCGGCACCGATGGCAGCATCGCTTATCCCCTTATCGGGAATATCGGTCTTAACAACCTCAAGACCAGCGAAGCGGCCAAATTGATCGCCGAGCTTCTCGAAGATGGCTACCTGAGAGAACCACTGGTTCAGGTCACCATTAAATCAGGCAAAGGCCGCTCTAAGGCTGGAAAAGCCGTTGCCGCACCCCTGAATGAAGAAAAGTTTAGTGCAGAATCTGCAGACTCGGTAAAACCGGTTCTGATCGAAGTGATTGACAGCTCAAGCCGAAAAGGAATTGGCGGAGTTGCCATGATGCTGGGAAACCGCATCTATCAGTCGAATAAGCTCGGTCAGATTCTTATCGAGGGCCAGGAAGGCCGCATCGTGGTTATCGCTGACGGTTATGAGTTGCTGAATGGGGACATTTCACAGCATCTCAAACCCGGAAACCCTCAGAAAATTATTCTCGAAAAAGTTCGCCTGCCCCAGGAAATCGTTTTTCATGTTCTCGATGCCTTCACCCGCCAGCCAATTGCCGGCGTTGATGTGGTGTTAGATACCATGAAAATCAGCACCAGCAAAAATGGAACCTTTAAAATCAAGAAGCTGCAGAAAGAATTTGGTGAGGTTTCCCTGACCAAAAGGGGTTACAAACAACACCGAATGGTGGTAGACTTCAAAGGTCCACAGGAACAACTTATCTTGATGGTGAGAAATGATTAAACCAGGATCGGGTTACACCCTGATCGAAATGCTTATAGTTGTTGCAATAATAGCCGTCCTCTCCGGGGTCGGCTTTAGTTATTACAGCGACTCTATCGAAGAAGCCAGAATCAATACCGTGAAAATGAATATGAGAACGGTTAAAGATGCGCTTGCCCGCTATTTTAAAGATCGCATGGTTTATCCGACCAGTCTCGATGAATTGCGTGGTCCTTATTTGCAGCAGTCAGTCCAGGAACTTATTCTTAACCCGATTTTGCCTGGGGATGGCAATGCGCAGATTGAGCTGAAAATTTCCAATGTTGCTGAAAATAATGTTTATCATGTTGCTGAGTCAAATACCACCTGGACCAGCAACCTTTCGAGCGGCAAGCAGTTTAAAGATATCAGAGTGAAGTATCAGGGCGCGTACCTTTACTGACCCAGGGGAGTAAATATGGCAGAAGAAAAGCGAAAAAAAGATGCGGGAAAAGAAGAAGGCAGTCGTCCGGTAGAAGGTCCGGGCGATGAAAATCGTTCGATTGCTTCATATTTGAATCCATTTCATGGTCACATTGGTCTTGGTGAGCGACTTCTTTTTACAAAATATTTTTCTACTTTGACAAAGGCCGGTATTTCCGTGTTGCGCTCACTCGGCACTCTTTCGCGCCAGATGAAAACCTGGCGTTTCAAAAAAATGATCTGGGATATGAAAGAAGATGTCGAAGGTGGTATGCCACTAAATGTTTGTTTTAAACGAAACGAAGATACTTTCGGCATGCTCTATGCTAATCTGATCAAGGTTGGCGAAGAGTCGGGCCGGCTTTATATGGTTCTTGAACGCCTCAGCGCTTTGCTTGAAAGGCAGATTGTTCTGCGTCGCAGAGTGCTTTCAGCGCTTACTTATCCAGCTATCATTTCACTGGTTGCCGGCGGCGTTGTTCTGTTTCTAATGCTGTTCGTAATTCCACAGTTTGCCAACCTTTTTCAGCAGTTCAACCAGGAATTACCCTGGCTGACTCAGACGGTAATCGATATCTCGAACTTTCTTGGAAGAAATGTTCTTAATCTGCTGGCTGGGGCTGTGGCTTTCTCGATTATAATTTATCAGATTAACCAGACTGCTTCGGGGCGTAGATTTTTTGACTGGTTTAAATTGAAAATTCCGATTTTTGGTGGCCTGCTGCAGAAGTATCTGATCGCCATGTATGCGCGCAACCTTTCAACTCTTTTCGAATCAGGCATCAATATCATCTCTGCGATGAAAATCAGTAATGAAGCCGTAGAGAATGTCATCATTCAGGAAGCTCTTGACGGCGTGGTTCACGAAGTCGAAGGCGGTATTCCCATTGCCCGAGCCCTGGCGAAAATCGATATTATGCCCGAATTGTCAACCCAGATGATCGAAGTCGGTGAAGAATCCGGTAACCTGGATGAAATGCTGGAAAAAGTTGCCGAATTTTACGAAGATGAAATCAACTTCCTGATCGACCAGATTACCGCCCTGGTCGAACCGGTATTCATTGTTATTATTGGAACAATTGTCGGATTCATCGTTTTGGCCATGTATCTGCCAATCTTCCGTATGGCCAAGGTAGTCACCGGCGGTGGCAGCGGCGGGCCCGGTGGAGCCCCCGGCGGTCTTTAAGACACAAACCGCGATAGACACCATAAACGACGGACACACCACGTAGAGACGCCATATATGGCGTCTCTACGTGTATCTGTTGCGCACCTGTATTGTACATATATGGCGTTTCAAAAAAACACCTAAACTATCCTTCAACCATGCCGATGAATAAATAGGGCTATTTGTCCTTTACAGTTAGTCGTATAAGGAGCGGTTTATGAAAATCCTCAAGGCTCACAGGGCAGAGAGATATTGCAGAATACTGGCTGCAGTCTTTTTCTCTCTATTGATGGTCTGCCCGACCTTTGCAGAAAATCTCACCGACACCACGCTGGGAACTTATGGAATGAACGGAATCGTCCTGTTCCCCAACCATGAAGCGGGTGAATTCAAGGTAAGCACGGATGCACCAGATATTGTCAGCGCCGAATTCTTCAACTGGTCTTTTGCCGGTGCAGCCACTCTCATTCCTGCTCCTCATGCACTTGTGAAGTTCATGCGCATAAGCCAGGTCAACAAAGACCCCGATGTTGTCAGGGTCGTTCTGGTTCTTAATGAACCGGTAAAGCTCATGCCCAGAAGAATTGGCAAAAATCTTGTTCTTGAAACCGCCAGCCCAGTAAGCAAGAATTCTTCAAACCAGTATGCCCGAGGTATGAATGCTCCTGTTGATAACAATTTTTCTTCAGATTTCGGAAATTCTCCAACTGTTCTCGATCAGAAGGTCAGCTTGAACTTTGATCAGGAAGACCTGATGACCATCCTTAACGCTCTTGCGGTTAAATTCAATCTCAGAGTTTTTGCCGACGCCGGTGTTAAGGGAAAATACAGCGTAAATGCCCAGGACGTCGCCTTGCGTGATATTCTGAAAAATCTTCTTTTGCAGAGAAATTTCCAATATACCCTTAAAGGCCGCGATCTCACGGTTATCTCTCTCGGAAACGAATCGGGCAGAATGGCCCGCGAACTGCTTTTCCGCGATCTCAGCCTCAAAGATGCACTGCAGACCCTTTCCAAAATGATGAATGTGAATTTGATCATTCATGAAAGCGTTGAGGATAAAACGGTAAATTTTTATGTCGAAAACCTGAATCTTGATGAACTTCTCGATCTTCTGATACAGACCAACGGATTGGTCAAGAAACTGCACAATGACAACACTTTTGTCATTCTCGCCAAGGATAGCGCCGCAGATTTCGGTCAAAAGGAATATCGAACTTTCAAACTAATCAACGCCAAGCCTCAGGAAGTTGTTGATCTCGTTTCGAAAAGCAAGGGCCTGGCTGAAAAGATCAAAACCGAAAATTTTGCCATCAATGAGAGAATCAACACTCTGTCTGTCTATGACACGGTTGAAAACCTTAATTTGCTGAGCAAGATCATCGAAAGCATCGATGAGAAGGTGAAGCAGGCGGTTATCGAAGTCAAGCTGGTGGAAATCAATCGTCAGAGCCTGAAAACTCTGGGTATCAGCCTTGATAGTTATAAAATTAATGTTGCAGATATTGGGAGACTGCCAACCAACTACGCCTTGCCGGCAACTCTCGACTTCCTTGAACAGGAAGACAAGGCCAAGGTGCTTGCCAGTCCGAAGATTCGTGCGTTGCATGGCAAAAAAGCCTCAATCAATATCGGAGAAGTTATTCCTGTGCCATATTATCGCTATGAAAACGCCAGCAACAGTCTTCTTGGTTACACTCCGCAGGTTTATAAAGAATACCGCGACGTTCAGGTTGGTATCCGGCTTGAAGTTACCCCTGAAATTACCCGCGACAACGAAATCAGCATGCAGCTGAACACCACTGTCGATTCGGTGCTGAGCATCAATGCCGATGGTCAGATTCATCGGGCTGAAAGAAAAACTGACACATACGTAAGAATCAAGAATGGTGAAACTGTCGTATTGGGTGGTCTGATCAATCATCAGAACTCCGACCAGGTAAAATCCCCTTCGATTATCAACAAAGTTCCGCTTTTGAAGGGCCTCTTGTCGAGCACCAACTATTCACAACGAAATTCCGAAATGATCATGCTGGTCACCCCGCGCCTGGTAAATCTCGACTATTACGAAGATCAACCTGAACAGGCACAACCCGGCCTGACAATTGCGAAAGAAGATTTCAGCCCCGGCTCGATGTGATTCTCTCTAACAAAAAGAGTGCCTCAGGGGCTGGAAAAAACGGTCATTGAGCCCATGGAATGGGTCGAAATGACCGTTGTGAAACCGCTCTTGAATGATTCTCCGAACAGTATGTGGCTCGCAAAACTTGGCAAAATAACCCCTTGCCAAAGCAAAAAAATATTGATAACTTAGTTTCACTGTGCTTTTTCAAAACATATTTCAAAGTAAATCAATTTGTAGGGGCCGACCCACGTGTCGGGCCGGCGAAGATTGAAATTTTGAATGTATCGAATGAATAGATACTAAATTGCCCGACAAAGGAAAAAAATGACCGGTAGAATTAACAGAAAAGGCTTTTCGCTGATTGAACTCATGGTAGTTCTTCTGGTTATTTCCACCATTATGATCTTTGCGGTCGAAGAATACATAAGGCATATCGAAGATGCAAAAATCGCCCGGGCAAAAGCAGACCTCGATGAACTGGTAAAGTCGGTCAGGCTTTATAACATTCGTGAGGGCCGCAATTTCAGGGTTGCAACCTTTACAATTGGTGACCTGGGCAATTTTGTCGGAACCTATCTTGAGAAAGAACCCTCGAAAGACCCGTGGGGTAACTTTTATCAGCATTCTCCGGATTTAGGTGTGGTTTTTTCACCCGGCCCCAATGGAAAGGCAGATATTTTGTCTGAAACCGCGACAGGTACAATTGATGATATCGTTGTGCGCTATCTGCCCGAAGGTTTTTTCATTACCCATGCTGATTATGTCGACGCTAATCTCAACAACTTGATCGATTTTGGCGATCATATCGAATTGAGATTCTCGCGACCAGCCCGGCTGGTTAACCCGGTTTTCAATGACTTTATTACAGAAAAACCCGAACGTGCTTTGGGGTCCGCTATGGTTTCAACTACTGAAGATTCTTCCGTAGCCAAGATCGTTTTCATGCCACCCGAACCTCCTTTGATCAGATTGGGCGAAACCACGATCAATCCAAGAGAATTTATCGATTCGGTCGTTGATTTTTCGCCAGTTCCACGCAAACTTGAAAGATTGAATGGGGTAATTATTAACAAAAAAAAGAAATAATAAATTTTTCTCTATTTTGGTGAGTAATTTTTCCCTTTCGCGGCAAAACAACCCCAACGAAAAGAATAGAAATTGTATGAACAAAAATAAAATCCAGAACAAAGGATGCCGGACCACATTTAGTGTTCAAACCGTAGGCGCAGAACAAATTCTGCGCGAGGAGAATAACAATTGTCTGGCAAAAATCGTTTAACCGGGCGCGATTGACGAATCCCTAATCGATGGGTAGAATAAAAGCAAGAAAATAAAGAAATATTTATTTATGAAAAATAAAAATATTATGCTATAAGTGAATATACAATGGACGAAGAATACAAAAAAACATTTGAATCAGGCAGCCGAAGAGCCTTCACCTTGCTGGAGCTTCTGGTAGTAATAACCATTTTGGCTGTTCTGGCCGGAGCTGCCTTGCCGTACGTTCAGAATTACGTTAAAGAAAGCCGCATCGCCAAAGCAAAATCCGACCTCGAAGAAATCAAAAAGGCTCTGGCCATTTACGAGACCCGTGAGGGAACCTATAAATCAGCCACGGTGGACCAGCTCACCGGCCGTTATCTCAACAGTTCGCCCATCGACCCCTGGGGCAAGGCTTACGTTGTGGCCACAGATTCCGGGCTTGTTTACTCTAGCGGCCCTGACCGCATCAATAACAACTATGATGATATCGCGGTAAACTTTCAGCCGCCTCTGGCGTTAGTTCAGGTGAATTGGATAGATGCCAACAAAAGCGGAGCAGTTGACACACAGAATGTTCAGGATTACCTGCAACTGATTTTCTCTCGTGAAACTGCAGCAAACAGTCCTATTTATACTGCCGCTCCGGCAGCCAGGAGCGCTTATTTTACATGGACAACCACGGATCTTGCCGGGTCTTTGGATTGGAGCACCCTGCAGGTGGAAGGTGCTGGAAATGTTGCAACGATTAAGCTTGCAAACGGTGTTAAGGATGTTTTCGTCGCTGGAAGTGACACAATCAAGGTGGTTAATGGCGCTGGGATTCTTGACCTGGCACCGACCCCCAACAGGTGTATCACCGATCAGAACGTTATTATCAAGGCTCAGTGATTAATTCTCTTAAGGAGATTGGGAAGTTATGATAAGAAGAGGTTTCACGTTAATCGAACTGCTGGTGGTTATCACCATTCTCGCAATTCTCGCCGGTGCGGCTCTGCCCTACGTACAGAACTACGTTGCAGAATCCCGCATCGCCAAGGCCAAAACTGACCTTGAAGAAATTGCCCGCGCTCTGGCTGTGTATGAAACTCGGGAAGGTGAATACGCCAAAACAACAGTTGAAGATCTTACTGGTCGTTACCTGAACAAAGCCCCAATCGATCCCTGGGGTGCCCAGTATGTTATCGACACGCTTTCTGGAACAGTCTATTCGACAGGACCTGATCGAGCCGATGACACCGCAGGTAAATACGACAATATTATTGTGCCATATCAGCCGCCTTTGGCTTTAGTAAGTGCCAAATGGGTCGATAAAAACCAGACAGGCGCGGTTGATATTAAAAACGTAAATGACGAAATTCATCTTACTTTCAGTAGAAAGCTTAACGCAACGGTATTAGCCAATAATACCGGGATAACCAATAATATCGTCTTTACCAAGAATGCAACGGCCGTCACTACCGCTTTATTGTCCACCATTGTAACTACCGCATCTGGAATACTGGTTGCAAACAAAACTGTCGTTTACCCTATCAACAACGTGGATTTATTCGTTGCTGGAAGAGACAGCCTTAAAGTTAATGATGGTCAGACCTACATTGTGGATCGCACAACTCCAACCCCAAGCAAATGTATCAGTGGTCAGAGCGTGTTGATTTTGGCTCAGTAAGGAAATTTTAGCAGGAGCAAAAAATGAAAAAGGGCTTTACTTTGATTGAACTGTTGGTTGTTATAACCATTCTTGCGGTTCTGGCCGGGGCAGCTCTGCCGTATGTCCAAAACTATGTTGAAGAATCGCGAATTGCGAAAGCAAAAACGGATCTAGAAGAAATCGCAAGAGCTCTGGCGGTTTATGAAACCCGAGAAGGCGAATATCAAAAGGCTACCGTAGAAGATCTTACTGGGCGCTACTTGAATAAAGCCCCCATTGACCCTTGGGGAGCCCAGTATGTCGTTGATGTTAACAGTGCTATAGTCTATTCTACCGGCCCCGACCGCGCCGACGACGCTGCTGGAAAGTATGACAACATCAATGTTCCGTATCAGCCGCCATTGGCTCTCGTCAGTGCCAAATGGGTTGATAAAAACCAGACTGGTGCAGTAGATATCAAAAACGTTAACGATGAACTCCATCTGACCTTCAGCAGAAAGTTAAACGCTACCGTTCTGGCTAATAACGCAGGCGTAACTGGCAGTATTACTTTGACCAAAAATGCAACTGCAGTGACTACCGCGTTGTTGTCTACCATCGTCACCACTGCCTCTGGTATTCTTGTGGCAAACAAAACAATTGTTTACCCGATCAACGCGGTTGATGTCTTTGTTGCTGGCCGTGATGCCGTAACGGTTAACAATGGTCAGACCTACATTGTTGACCGGACAACACCTGTTCCAAGCAAATGTATTACTGATCAGTCGGTAAAAATTCTTCCGCAGTAATTGGCATATTGTTTGCTTGCTTAAATTGATAGAAAAATAATAATTTATTTTTTGCTCTTTAAGCTTTTCGATGTATAATGAACGCGTACCCCAATGAAGATTTCAAGGAGGTGCAGATGGCTGGTTCAGAATCAATGATCTGCCGGCTAATTAAATGAAAAAGGTGAAAATCCGGGCAGGCGGTAATCCTGTCGAAGGTTCTAGGTTGGTACCCTAAGTTGGGCTAAAAAATTTTTCAGGAGGGCATGGAAATGCTAAGAAAAGGTTTTACTCTTATTGAATTGTTGATCGTTATTACGATCATCGCCATTCTTGCTGGCGCGGCGATTCCTTACGTTCAGGATTACGTCGAAGATGCACGTTTGTCAAAGGCCAAAGCCGACCTTGATGAAATCAAGAATGCTTTGATTCGTTTCGAACTTGACAATGGCGTCCCTTACACTGACACCAACATTACCAAACTGGTAGGTCCCTATCTGGCAAAAGCTTTGTCTGATCCTTGGGGAACTCCTTACATCGTTTCTCCCGAAAGCTCAATTGCTTTCTCAATGGGCCCGAACCGCGCAACTGATTACGTTGAAGGTACCGGTGGCGCAGGTGGAAATACATCAGATGATATTACCGTGGACTTCCGTCCTCCCTTGGCAATTTCAAAGGTTTATTACATTGATGCAAACAAAGACGGTCTGGTAAACTCAGGTGACCAGCTCAAGTTCAGATTTACCCGTGAAGTTGCTAACGTTGGCACCATTGCTGATGCCGATCTGAAATATACCATCAACGGTACAACAAACGTTGCGGTTGACGTAGGAACTCCGATTACCGGCACTGATGATCGCGAAGTAATCTATTCGGTAGCTATCGCAGGTTCAGCGTTCATCCCCGGAAGAGATTACATTACTCCTGTTACCAGCGCAGCCTCAATACAGGATAATGCAAAAACTCCATATGGACCAACCAGTGCAAACACTAACTCTGTAATCATCAAGGCTCTCTAAGTTTGATCTTGTATTGGGTGGTGCAGTTTCTGCACCACCCTTTTATTTTTTTCATGAATTCAAAAAAAATTTTAAAAAATGGTTTTACTCTGGTTGAATTGCTTGTCGTTGTGACCATTCTGGCAATTCTTATCGGCGGCGCTTTGCCTTTTGCTCAATACTATATAGAAGAATCAAGATATACCCGTGCTAAGCAGGATCTTGATGAAATTAAAAGTTCCCTGATCAGATATGAGTCTGACCAAAGCCGCCCTTATACTCAGACAACCTTGGATGGTTTGATTGGTGCTTACCTGAGCAGGGGGTTGAGCGACCCATGGGGAAATGCATATCTTATTGCTCCTGCATCATCGACCTGCTATTCCCTTGGGGCTGATCGAATGCCAGGGACGGGAGATGAGATTGAGGTGTTTTTTCGGCCACCTCTTGCAATTTCAAAAATTTATTGGGAAGATTCAAATAAGAATCTATTAGTAGACGACAATGATAGACTGATTTTCAGGTTTACAAGGCCAGTTAGAAGGAATGTCGGTGATGGCCCGCAGCTTAGCATCCTTTCAAGTGATTTCATCTTTTCAGGGGGGGCTCCAGCTGGAGATTTTTCTGCCCTGGAATTTACCGACTTTGACATGACGGTAAAGCTGGCTTTGGATTTTGCTGGCGCTGTCCCTTTTAAAGTTGGAAACGATACAATTAGTGTCACAAACACCAATACGATTGTCGATGGCGTAGGCGTGAGATGTAAAACCGGACAAAGCGTTCTGATTAAGTCCCGTTAAATTTATGTTTTTCGCACCACTAAGAAAACCATTATTGATTATTCAGGCGTTTTTATTATGTGCGATCATTGGTTTCATACCTTTGATCGTATATATGAAGATGATAGAGTTTAACGATCTTTTTAAATTTCTTTATCAGAAACAGGGACATGGGAATTATTTTACCTACTATAGATCGGTTTGGCTGGTAGTTTTATCCGCATCTGCAATTCTGATTTTTGTCTTGACCGGAAAGTTTCGCAGAAACTTTAGCCTCCCATATCTGGCTGTTTTTGGTTTTTTAACGTTTTTGTCGGCCTTTTTTTCTGCTCATAGAGGCATGTCAATTTGGGGGGATCCAGAACGATTTGAAGGAGTATTCGTTTGGCTTGGTTATCTTGCAATAACCTTAATTTTCAGTCAGTTTTCTGAGAATGCCAAACGCATAAAACTTTTTTTAGTCTGTTTGATTTTGTCTTCATCTATTATCGCCATCGTCGGCGCTTTGCAGTTCTTTGGCTATGATTATTTTTACGATGGAATTGCTCAAAAGTATCTTTCTGCAAATGAAGATGGCTTTGTTTCAAAGCTGTTGCCGAAAAGTTCAGATGCCATTATTTCCCTGTTTGGCAATTCAAATTACACTGGCAGCTATCTCGCTATTGCAGTTCCTTTAACTTTTGTTTTCACCGTCCTGAGTAGAAGGTTATTATTTTTCTGGCTGATTATTCATTCCTTACTATATTTGAATCTTCTCGTTTGCTTTTCAAGGTCTGCTTTTTATGCTGCTTTTGCCGCAATACTTTTTTCTTTGGTTTTTCTCGGAAAAAGAGTTTTTGAGGAGAAAAGGAGTCTTATCATCCTTTTGGTGATTTATTCAGTTTTTCCCTTCTTTATTGATGCCTATTCCATGAAGCATGGGAAAGAACGCTTCTTTTCAGGGGGGATTTTTGGCCGGGAAATTGTCACCTCTTTCAACCCTTATGGAAACTTTGAAGACTTGAAAATTACTGGAAGCTCTGTCAAAACAGTTTTTGATGGAATCGAATTGAATGTTGAGGCAAAGAACGGCGAACTCTTCTTTTATGATAAAGACGGGAAAATCATATCCTATAAATGGTTGACCCCGGATAAGGAAAAACAGATTGAACAGGAGACTGGATTGAACTTTGGGGGTATTGGAGGAGTAGATAATGCTGGAGTTGAGAAGAAACTTCTCTTAAACAGAAAAGTTGCGGACAGGATTATGCTAAACCCGGAGCAGATAAGAGGTTTTGAGGTTTTTGCCTGGCCCGAAGATTTGGTAGTTCAGATTGGCAGGGGCAAGAATTTTTTTCTTGTTAGAAACACTTCTCAGGGATTCAAAATTGTTAATCATGCGGGAGCAATAGATGAGATAAGGGAAATTGAAACAATTGGTTTCAAGGGGTATGAAAATTTTGCGAGTTCAAGAGGTTATATTTGGTCCAGAACCCTTCCTTTGTTGAAAAAGTCCATTTTCCTGGGTTATGGGCCCGACACATTTTCTGGGCACTTTCCTAATTATGATTATCTTGGGAAATTGAGATTTCTTTCCAGCGGTATCTTTCGAATCATTGATAAGCCTCACAGCTTCTATTTTCAGATAGCATTTGGAAGCGGAATTGTGGCTTTAGTGGTGTTTATATTATTTCTAATCAAATATTTTATTGAAACAGCAAAATCGGTAAAGGGCTCAGATTTTTTTAGATTTGAAGAGGCTGTTGCTTTGGCTGTAATGTCTTCAATTGTTGGTTTTCTGCTCGTTTCAATTTTTAATGACAGTGTGGTTTCTGTATCTCCGGTGTTTTGGAGTCTTCTTGGAATTGGCATCGCGACAAACGATCTGATTCTAAAAAATAAAGTGATGGATGTTGAACAAATTGGTTGCTGAAAAAAGGTTTTCTGATTTTTTGCCTTTGGTCTTTCTTGGTCTGATTATTGGATTTGTTCCCCTAGTTGTTTATCTTCATCTTGTGGAATACGACACGGTTTCATTAAATTTGCACGGCAGGCCAAACAGCGTTAATTTTTTTACGTATTATAAAGCTCTCTGGCTATATGTTTTGACTGGTTCAGCAATGCTCTGGTTCGTTGCAAATAGGAAGTCTGAAGAATGCTGGGCTTATCCGCCAATGATCGTTTATGCTTTTCTTGCAGTTCTTTCAACTGTCTTTTCCAAACATCCAAACATTGCTCTTTTGGGAAATGCTGATCGGCACGAAGGACTATTAACAGAAATTTGCTATCTGGCAATTGCGTTCCTTTCAATTAATCTTGTTCGAGGAAGAAGACAGCTTGTTTTTACTATGTTTTTTTTGCTTTTCTCTGCAAGTATTCTCGGGATTCTCGGGGTTTGTCAGTTTTTGGGATATGATTATTTCTTTGGAGGTTTTGCTGACAGTTACCTGATTCCGGAGTATTTCAGATCAGTTGCCCCTGATTTCAAAGTTGCTGAAATGGGGCCCAGGCCAGAAGAGGTTTTTCTTACTTTTGGCAATGGGAATTTTACAGGAAGTTACATGACAATGCTATTTTCGCTATCTTTCGGGCTAATTTTGGGCTTGAAGAAAAAAATGAACTTTTTGTTGATTCCATTTAACCTTTTGTTTTTCATTAATCTTGTCTGTAGCAAGTCACGTGCAGGTATTCTTGGGGCAGTTGTTGCAGTTTGTTTTGCCCTTTTTATTTTTCGTGGGAAATTGAAAGAAAGGGCAACGCTCTTGCTTGTACTTATGCTTTTATATTTGGGGTTGATTTTTGCAATGGATATTTATTCCTCAAGTCAAAATAAACATTTGATTAAATCTGCATTTGGAAGATCAGCTGTAGCGAAAAGCAATGTTTTTGGGAATTTTGAACGGCTTCAGCTTAATGGAAAATTGGCGTCTGTCGTTTTTGATGGGCTCGAATTGAAAATTCGTAATAATGATTCCAAAGTTGAGTTCCTGGATTCCGAAAATAACCTAGTCCCTCATCGTATGGTAAAAAAATCTGACTTTAGTGAAGGTGAAAAGACAGATTCCATGAATAGTCAAGAAGGGATTGGTTTAGCTTCTTCAGTGCTTGAAAAGAAAGATAATTTGACATATTCGGATAAGCAATCAGAGAATTCTGCAATTCATGGCATCTCCCAAGAGGAAAAGGAAAAATTACTGGTTTTATTTCCCCAGGAAAAAATGAGAGGTTACGTAATTTTTGCCTGGCCAGAGAAAAATCTTTTACAGATTGGTCGAGGGGGAGTGACTTTCAATCTTGCTTATACTGAGAGAGGATTTCAGATTCTTGATCAGCTTGGCAGACCAGCAAGTCTTAAAGAAGTTGAGTCTTTTGGATTTAGTGGACTGGAGACTTTTGCAAGCAGTAGAGGATATATCTGGTCAAGGTCAATTCCAATTTTGAAGAAAACCTTTCTGATTGGATTTGGACCTGACAACTTTTTTGCCAATTTTCCCAACCACGATTATCCAGGGAAACTGAGATACCTTAGTAATGGAATTCAAAAAATTGTCGACAAACCACACAATTGGTATTTGCAAATAGCTATTAATACAGGGGTTTTATCTCTTTTCGCATTTCTTATCATAATTTTTTACTATTTTTACCAGTCTCTGAAAATCTTTTTTTCTTTGGGAAATCCTGACTCAATTCAAGAAACGATTGGAAAGCCGGTTTTCCTGGCGATAGTTTCTTATTTGGTAGTGAGTTTGTTTAATGACAGCATGATTGCAGTTGCGCCTGTGTTCTGGTTTTTATTGGGAGTAGGGATCTCTTTAAACAGAGAATCGAAATCTCCGCAAAATTGGCTCAAATAGTTTCATTCAAGAAGTATTGTAAGTTATAATTCGATTGAAGTAGAAAAAAAGCTTGTATGAGGTGCTAGGATTTAACTTATTGCAGGTTTCCTGTGTGTGGTTGCCCGAAAAGATTTTTGAACTTTTTTCTCACTAAGAGGTGTCATGAAAACCATAGTTCCAATAGTTATGCCGAATCATTTTAATTACTCACAGTTTCACTGGATTCCTGCCAATTGTGTTTTTCTTGCAACGTCCATAAATGGAGCCGGAATGTCGCCAAGGATTGTTGATGATCGGGTTCAGTCGCGTGACTTAACAAAAAAGAGATTGAGTGAATTGTTGCCTGAAAGTTTGGCTGTTTTAATTTCTGCTGCTTCTGGAAGTCAGTTGTTGAATGCCATTCAGATAGCTTCGTGGGTAAAGGAAAAATTTCCTGGAATGCCTGTGGTTTTTGGTGGCCCTTTTCCTTCAGCGGAACCGAAATTAACTTTAAGTTCTTCGTTAGTTGATTTTGTAATTGCTGGGCAGGGAGAATTCTCTTCCGCAGAGCTTTGTAAGGGACTTCTTAATGGGGATTTGAATCCTGATCGAATTCCAAATCTTTATTTTCGAAAAAAATCGGGAGAAATTGCTATTTCTTCTGCTCCCCGGGTAAATTTTGATATAAATGATCTTCCTGACCTTTCATATTTTGATAGAGAAGTTATTCAGCTCGAGAACTATATAAATCCTGAAACGCGTGCAATTAATTATTCTACTTCAACAGGGTGTGTGGGTTCTTGTACTTTTTGCTATTGGCATCCTGATTATCGCCCTTCTTTTTTTAAGGTTGACAGAGTTTTGAGAGATCTCAAACGTTTTCGTGAAGAGCTGAATATCTGGAATATAAATTTCGATGATCCAACTTTTTTTGTAAAACCAAGTCGAGTATTAGAAATTGTCAACGGTATTCGCAACAATCTTCCGGGAGTGCATTGGAGGGCAAATGGTCGAATCGACACTATGTCCGCGTTTCCTTCTGACTATTATGATCAGATAAAATCCTCTGGATGTGATCTTGTGCATATTGGTCTTGAAAGTGGTTCTCCGCGCATTCTAAAGCTTATGCAAAAAAACATTTGTTTGGAAGACACCTTGAAATTAATCAGAGAAACAAAACGCACCGGAATTCGCTCTCGTTTTCATGTTCTGCTGGGAATACCCACAGAAACCCTTGAAGATCTGAAACAGACTGCAGATTTTATAAGACGTCTCCAGTTGGAGGACGAGGAACTTGATTACACAGTCAACTTTTTTACGCCTTATCCCGGAAACTACTTAACCGGGTTGGCGATGGAAAATGGGTATAAGGCTCCATGTTCTCTTGAGGAATGTGCTTCGCTGATGTTCACTAACTATAAGCATATTCCGGAAGATGATAGAATGATCCTGAAAGAAACTTCTCCTTGGAAAGAGGACTTTTTAATCCCTTGGTTCTCCCCTGAATTCACCAAAGAATACTTTCGGGCTTTCAGGGAACTATTTCCAGAGAAAAACGAAATTATGACGACCGGCGGAAAGATGGAGAATATTTTCTCATAATAATGTTCAAAGATTTTTAGCTAATTCTTGATATTTTTCTCTATTCGCCAGTTGAATTCCCGCCAAAATAAATATTGCTGCAATTATGCAAGTATAACTGCTTGCAATTGCCCCAAAAATCTCGTATCTGGGGATCAAGAATACGTTTAAAAAACAATTTGTAGTAAGCATCAGAAAAATGGTTGTGGCCATGATTCTGCTGTTTTTTAGAAAAAGAAAAACAATGTTTAGCATGGTTATGGAATGAAAAAGAACAAAATTTATTATGGAGAATTTTATGTAAATTATTGAAGTGTGAAAATCTTTTCCTATTAATAATTCAAAAAGTTGCCAAAATGAATCAGGAATAAAAATGATAAAAACAGGGATCAACAGGTTTAAAAATGCTACCATCAGATTGACTCGGAAGAATTTAACAAAATTGTTTTTCATTTTGTTAATTAGCCACGGCATATAGATGGTGGTAAATACAACAGCAATACCAGTGTCATAAAGACTACCAAACCTCAAAGAAACCTCGTAAATTCCTACTGTTTCTATGTTAATAAAGTTTGCCAACATATATTTATCTGTTGTTAAAAGAAGAGAAGTAAAGATGCTGCTTAGCATTGAAGGAATTGAAACTTTTAAAATGTGACTTTGAAAAATATTTTCTGATCGAAATTTGAAGATGAATGGATAATTTTTTATTAGATAAAAAAAATACATTAGATACACAAGAAGCGAGCCAATCAACAAAACAAAGAATGATTTAAAAAAATGGAGCAGGATTATGACTAAAAATGTGTTCAAAATAGTTGAAAGAATGGAAATTCTTATCATTGAGCTGATTCTATTTTCAATTCTTAGAAGATTGATTGAAATATCAGTATAGAAAGCCAGGAAAACAGAAGACAATACAAAAGATAATGAAATCAAACTATGGAAAAAGTTTTCTGTTTTGTTTGAGAAATCTATTAGAAAAAATGCAGCGGTTATAATAATTGTAAAAGTCGCAAAACTTCGGAAAAAGATGTTGTTGATGTCAATTAACAGTTTTTCCTTGTTTTTTTCATGAATGTAATGAGTTAAAATTACCGTTCCCAGACCGAGAAATACAAAACTGGAACTATTGCTGATCAGACTTTTTACAATAGCTAACAGACCAAAATCTCGAGGAGAAAGAATTGAAGAAACATACATGAAGAGCAAAAAGCCCATTATTTTGGAAAAAATATTCGCAATGAAATATGAAGAAAGGTTTTTTAAAAAATTCATTTTATTTCTACAACTGTTTGCCCCGGAAAATAAATTTCCGCATCATATTTCTTGTACCATGAATTTATCCTTTCAGTATGAGAAATTACAAAAATTCGTAAGCTACTAGATGCGTTTCTTTTTATATTTAGAAAATTAAATGCGGTAGTGGATGATGCAAATATATATTTTGGCAGATAACCATAATGAAAGGGTAAAAATTCTGAATAGTTGCTTGAAATTTCAAAGTTAACATTTTGAAAATCAGATTTTTTTTCAAGCGGATGGGGAAAGTAGATGTGTTCGATCCTCTCTTTTTCCAAGAAACTAGCCAGATTGTTGATCCAATCGATATATTTGTCTTTTGTCCATCCGCCTGATTGATAAAATTCGTGCGCCAGTTCGGAATAGAAATCCCTTGGTCCAGGCTTTACAAATGGTAGGGAAGTTCCAAAAATCCAACATTTGTTTAACACAGGAAGTTTTGAATAATTATCTTTTAAAAAGCTCCAATTTTTTTTGAAAAAATTTCTATCTCTTGTTTTGCTTAAAGAAGATGGAGATTTAATTTTAAATAATGTTTTGAAAAAGAAATACTTAATTCGGGTTGAAAGGTTTTCTGGCTTTGGGTCATCCCAAATGAGGCTTGCACCATCGCCAAGGATCTCTAAATTCTTACTTAAGAAAATCTGAATAAAAACATGAATTCTAAAATTGTATTCGCTTGCTAGAAAAACCTTGTCAGAAAAAAAAGAGAGTCTATTCTTTATAACGAAACGATACATTTTCCAATAATTGGTTGATTCAATGATCTTCAGTTCAATAAAATCACATAGCTTAAACTTTTTCATCAGCCAGTTGTAGTCTGTTTTATCCGATTCAAGCCGAAAAAGAATAATTACTGATCTCTCTTTGTTTCTACTTTCATAGGCAAGAAGGAGCGATTGAAAAAAGTGAAAGTAGGAAAATGCTATGTAGAGCCTTCTTTTCATTAGTCAAACAATTTGTAAAGTTTTATCCCCTCAAGCTCCAAAAACTTTATACTTTCATAAATTTCATCCTGGCTTGACCAGCTTCCAATAATAATTGAATCAATTTCAAACTTTGCAAAAAAGTCTTTGGTCAAAATCGGTTTGAAAATTGGGATGCCATTCATTGACTGTCCGTGTTTTTTATGATCATTGTCAAAAATGGCCCTGATATTACCCTTTTCCAGATTAGTTTGCGAAAAAAGTAAAGAAGTTAAAGTTCCCGCAGCCCATAGAGCAATCCTCTGGTTACTTGAAATTATATTTTCGATTTTGCAGCCCAGTTCATTTCTGAAATTGTTTATAAGTTTAATATACTTATTGATAGTTATCTTATTTGTTTCAAAATGGTTAAGCAGTGGCTTTTTTTCTTTGCCTTTCTTCCAAATGGTGCCAAGTGTGGGGTAAAAAGGAGCTGTTGATTTATCATTATAAAAAATTTTTGAATCAAGCAGTTCGAAATCAGCCTGCTGAAAAAGATTTTTTAGACTATCAATATTGAAATAATTTATGTGTTCGAAAGAAAATTGATAAAGATCCCGCTCATCAAAAAAATCAATGTCTGGAGTTTCGATAAATAGCAATCCATTTTCAGCCAGAATGTTATGGATGTTTTTGGCTATTTCAAGCGGATATTTAAGATGCTCTGCTACATGAGAAAGTATAATAATGTCGAAAAGCCTTCCGTCAAGGCCATCACGGTTTAAAAATCTTGTTTCAATTTCAACTCCATATTTTTCTTTGGCAATCTTTTTATTTTTGGGGGAAGGTTCGAGACCTAATACATCGTAGCCCATTTTCTTGAAAAGAAATAGGGTGTAACCAAGTGCGCAACCAATGTCTAAAACAGATAAATTCAAATCATTTCTATCAATATGACTCAAGATGTAGTTAAACTGATTGAAACTCCTTTTTTGGTGAACTTCAGGATATTCATTGTTGTTATCATCATATTCATAGCTTGACATGTTGCTGTAATAATTATTTAAATCGCAATCTGAAACAAACGGGTTGGTAAAAACCATACCGCAATTTCTGCAGATGGCTATTTTTTGGGAAAATACATTCATGCTGATGCCAAGAATATTTTTAAAATCCTGTTGATAGATAACTTCCGATTTATCATGGCTACAAACCGGGCAATTTCTAAAGTCAAAATTAGTCATTTTTTATCCCGTGGGTGGCAGAACTTTTCCAATTAGAAGGAATTCCAAGTATACGGCTTATTCTCAAAATTGTCTCAAGATAAAAAACAGTACCAACCAAATCACTCTCGGGCAACCCAGGGGTAACATTATACCTGTTGTGATTTCGAATTGAAGCTTTGGCCTCAAAACTGAAGCCCTCGTCTGCTTTCTTTAGAGCAATTAATTGCTCAAGTCTCTTTTCGGCAATAGATTTAATTTCCTTCTCCCGATATCCGTTAGACAGTTTTATGCCTTGTTCAAGAAGAACAAAATGATCCATGTCGTGACATCCTTCTGCACAACCAGCTTGAAAGATGGGTGATTCATAGATGCTTTCAATAGTTGTATCAAGTATTTTTTCAATATACCTGACTTCCTTTTTGTCGTAAAGATACGTGCCTCGTAATAAATGATAACCAGCCTGAACCAAGCCGTTTTTACCCTGATTGTCTGGACTTCCCCATAAACCGGTCTTTGGGTTTTGATTTTTA
>JBMOKV010000670.1:0-2161 GCA_049325495.1 Candidatus Rifleibacteriota bacterium
CCCCATCCGAATCTTATTACCGAATCGGGCCGTGCCCTTACCGCCCACCATTCGGTGCTTGTTTTCAATGTTCTTGAAACGACCTCGCCGCCGCGAAAATCATACGAAGATTTTGAATTGAATAAAAAAGACCACGAAGTGGTCAAAGACATGCATACGATTCTCGATTCACTGACCGATCTTACAATGGTGGAAGCCTGGCATGACGCACAGCAGCTGCGCGAAGAAACCCTCGACCTGTTCAATCTTGGAATGATCGATCTTAAAACCAGAGCCATGGCAGATCAGCTTTTCTGGGCCATAGCCCATGAAGTGCGTGAACTGGCTCAGCAGCAGAAACATCCGCCCGAAGAATTGCGCCAGCTCGATAAGCTGCTGGCCGAAAAGTATTTTTGCAATTTTTCGCTGTTTCAGTCTTTGCCAGATGCCTGGGCTGTCGATCAGCTTTTCCCGATTATGCCACTGCATCGTCTTGATGAAAAGCCTTCCCATTTCGGCACCCTGCAGGATATCACCTGTGACTCGGACGGCAAAATCGACCGTTTCATCGGTAATCGCAATTTCAATCCCTGCCTGCCGCTGCATGGGCTAAAAACCTATGAGTCTTATTATCTGGGCGTGTTCATGGTCGGTGCTTACCAGGAAATCCTGGGTGACCTGCACAATCTTTTTGGTGATACCAATGCGGTTCACATCACCATTCATGAAGATGGCACCTTTGAAATCGATAAAATTATCGACGGCGAAACGGTGGCCGACGTTCTCGATTACGTGCAGTTCAATGCGAAAAAGCTGGTCAGAACCATGGAAACATGGGTTTCTAACTCAGTAAAGGAAGGCCGCATAACGGTTGCCGAAGGCAAGGAATTTCTGGCGATTTACCGTTCGGGCCTTTACGGCTATACCTATCTGGAGTGATTTTTCAAATATTCGATTACCTGGTCGGTGATGAAATCCGGGGTTGATGCCCCGGCTGTCACTGCGCAGGTTTTCAGGCTGTGAAAATCCACGTTTTCCAGTTCTTTGGCCGTTTCGACATGATAGGTTCGCGGGCATAGCGACGCGGCAATTTCAGCCAGTCGCCGGGTGTTTGCGCTTGATTTGCCGCCCACTACCACTACTGCTTCGACCTGCGATGCCAGTTTCATGATTTCCTGCTGACGGTCTGAAGTGGCCTGGCAGATGGAGTTGCAGATTACGGTTTCGGGATTTCCGGCTGCGATGGCATCGGCGATCTGTTTGAATTCTTCAGCATTGAAAGTGGTCTGGGCAATGACCATCACCTTGCCGTTCAACTCCAGATTTTTTGCCTGTTCAGCCGATGAGATGACACGGCAGCGTTCTGCCGGTGCGAAACTCTGCAGGCTCAATATTTCAGGATGATCCTGGTCGCCGATGATTACGATCTGATAGCCTTTGTCAGAATACTTTCTGATCTGCTTCTGACTGGTTACAACGTGGGGGCAGGTTGCGTCGACTATGGCAAACCCGCGCTGCTTCATTTCTTCGATCTCGGCAGCCGGCATGCCGTGGGCCCTTATAATCAGGGTGCCGGTTTCGAGAGTCTGCCAGTTTTTCATGCTTTCGACGCCGTTTTCCTTGAGATATTCAACTGCCTGTGGATTATGGATGAGTGGCCCACAGGTAAAAACTTTGTCGGGCGATGCTTTGGCGGTTTTCAATGCCATCTGCATTGCTCTTTTTACGCCCATGCAGAACCCTGCTGTCTTTGCCAGAATTATTTCCATTAATTTTCCTTTTAAAAGAATTCTTCGGCCATCCGATTCAATTCCTGCTTAAAATTGGCGTCACCACGCCCACGCCGACGCTTGACCGATTCAAGCTTTCCCGATTCATCGAAAATGACCTCAGCTGCAAAGAGGCTGTGACCCTGGTTGGTCAAAAAACCGTATCGCATGTCATTGAGCGTAACTCTGGTGCCACCATTGGGCAGAGCCTCAAGTTTCGGGCAGATCATATCCATGGCGAACCAGGTGAACAGCTTGCCGTGTTCATGGTTCATTGCCTGCTCTACCAGTTCACCACGGGCTGCCTCGAATTTTTCAACCGGGTTCAGGGTATTGCCATTGCCGATTTTCATATAAGTCACCATGAAATCACGATTTTTGTCGCGCCCAACTACCCTGAAAAGCCGGGTGTT
>JBMOKV010000670.1:2171-4738 GCA_049325495.1 Candidatus Rifleibacteriota bacterium
TTGCTCTGACTTCAACCGGTTCAAATCCCTGTTTGATAAAAATTTCGCGCCCCTTTTCCACCAGATGTTGGGAGTTCTGGTAGCCCCAGAACGCGTAGGCGGTGCTGATCAGCAAAGCTCCGGCGGCCAGCGCGCGTCTCGTTTTTGGTGAAAACAGGCTGAAAAAGCCAAAGAAAGTTACCAGCAGCAGCGGCAGCGAATAGAACGGTTCGATGATCGGCAACGCGTCATTGGCGAAACGTTGAGATGTAATTGGCCACAGAAGAGGTGTTCCGTAGGTGGTGCACCAGTCGATCAGCGGATGGGTTGTCAGGCTCAAGAATGCCATGCCTATCCATTGCTGCAGGGGTGCTTCGGAGCGGGTGATTTTTTTCAGCAGATAGCCTGCAGGAATCGAGGCGAGCACCAGAAGCGGCAAAGAATGGGTTGGGCCACGATGATACTTTAAAGAAGCCCATTCGCCCCATAGACCGGTGACTATGTCAAAATCCGGCAGTAATCCAAGCAAAAAGCCCCAGTATGCCGTTCTTTTTCCAAGTTTTTCACCGTATGCGGCCTGGGCGACGGTTGATCCGAGAATTCCCTGGGTTACCAGATCCATGGTTGCCCTGCTTTAATGGCCTCTGAATTCGTTATCACGGCTAGCCTCCAGTTATGGTTGTGATGAATGATTCATGTTTTTTGCTGTGAAACCGGGTCGATGATTCCTGAAAATTTGCAATTTCCGCAACTGGCCTTCTACCAATAACGATATGCAAATTTACCACAATTTCAAACCCCACAACATAAAATATTAATACAATTCCAATATCATTTCAGAAAATTGGCATTTTTTTGCTGACTGCGGCCTGGAATGGGCTTCTCTGTGGTGCTCGTGTCTTCGTAAGGTGATTTACTGCCTGATGAATGTTTTGGTTTTTCATGTTATACATATCAGACAGGAATAATTCCGGCCGTTCAGGATGGCCGAAATGCTGAACTCAACGGGCAATTGCTGCCTGCATTGGAGAAATGAATGAAAAAACTTGGCGAAATAATTTTAAAAACTGAAGCAATGACTGAAATCGTCATGGGCAATACCGCTGTGGTAAGGGCCATGATTGAGGCGGGTACAAGGGTTGTGACTTCCTACCCCGGTTCGCCCACCCCTGAAATCGCATCAACTATAGCTGAAATTCCCCTGGAAAAGCGGCCTTTTTACTTTGAATTTTCCACCAATGAAAAGGTGGCGACCGAAGTGGCCTATGGAGCCGCAGTAAATGGCCATCTTTCAACGGTTTTCTTCAAGAGCGTGGGCCTCAATGTGGCCGCTGACACCTTTGTTCAGCTGAGCCTGATGCCGATGCCCGGCGGAATGGTCATAATTCTCGGCGATGACCCCGGGGCCAATTCTTCGCAGAATGAACAGGATAACCGGCACATCGCAAGAATGTCTTACACGCCGATTCTTGAGCCGGCAAACCCTGAAGAGGTCTATCGCTTTTACCTTGAAGCGGCCCGCATTTCAAAAGAACTGCAGATGCCGGTGATTTTGCGCCTGACCACCCATGTCTGCCATGCCAAGCAGAAAGTTCGATTCAGCAGCTATCAACCGGTCAATTATGAT
Source organism: Candidatus Rifleibacteriota bacterium (assembly GCA_049325495.1). GTDB lineage: Bacteria > Muiribacteriota > Ozemobacteria > Ozemobacterales > Ozemobacteraceae > DYKG01. The sequence continues at coordinate 3,778 of JBMOKV010000670.1, forward strand.
TTCCAGTCAAAATTTGACGTAAAAAATGGGCCATACATGCCCTTAACCCGGCTGGTTTATCCCATGAAAAGACGTGCCATGCAGAACCTGGGCAAGGTGGCGGCGATCAGTGAAGAGAGCCCGCTGCACCAGCAGGTAAGCAATAACAGCCGACGTGGCGTTATAACCTTCGGTCTGCCGTTTCTTTCTTTGCTCGACGCTCTGGTAGAGGTTCCTGACAAGCCTGACATGCTCAAGCTTGCCTTCGTTTATCCGCTGGCCCGCCGGAAAATTGTCGAGTTTTTGCGCGGCCATGACGAAGTTTTCGTGCTCGAAGAGCTCGATGACCTGGTTGAAAGTGAAATTAAACGCATTGCCTTTGAAGAAGGCGTGAAGGTTAAAATTTTTGGCAAACCCGATGCAGAAGCCTGGATCGGAGAGTATTCCGCTGACAAGGTTGCAGCTTTATTGAACCTGGTCTGGCCTGGAATGGTGCCGATGCCGAAGCAGCAAACCAAAAACACTTGCGAAATTCCTGCCAGACCGGCCCAGATGTGTCCGGGCTGCGGACATCGCAGCGCTTTCTTTGCCGTTAAACAGGCACTTGAAGAGGTTGATATAAAAGTTGCCGATATCGGCTGCCACACCCTCGGATTCATGCCCCCATACAACATGGGCCAGCTACTGATGTGCATGGGCGCTTCAACAGGCGTCGGCGCCGGGCTTGCTTTGAAAAATCAGAATCGCCGGGTTCTCTGCTTCCTGGGCGATTCGACCTTTTTTCATGCCGGGTTGCCGGGCATAGTCAATGCGATTTTCAACAAGCACAATATTACCCTGGTAGTAATGGAAAACGGCACCACTGCCATGACCGGGCACCAGGATCACGCGGCGACGGGTCGCAACTTCAATGAACTGGTCGAAAAAATTCCGGTGCGCCAGGTTCTTGAAGGTCTGGGAGTCAAACATATTTTTGAAGTCG
>JBMOKV010000671.1:0-4733 GCA_049325495.1 Candidatus Rifleibacteriota bacterium
AGAAAACCACAGCCGATTTCCTGCGTTGCAAAAAAAGGGCCGCCAGAAAGTAAAGGAGAAGAATGACCAGATACTGCAACCGGAAATGAGCCATAAGATCAAGCAGGTCGAACCACCTGCCGAAAAAGCCGGCAATCGTCAAGCCTGCAACCGCGTAACCGCCGGCCATTGAAAGACCGGCAATGCTGATATGTCTGGAAAAAAATCCCGACATTTTTCTCACCTTTGACCTTTATGAAACAAAAAAAAAGACCCGGTTCAACCGGGTCTTTTCAAACAATTATTTTAACGGAAAGTAGCCTGCAAAAATCTTGCCGGCAATCTCGGCGAATTTTTCCTTCTGCTGGGTGTTAAACTGTTTATCAGCAGCCTTCTGCAAAAGCTTGAGATATCTCATGTTTTCTGTTTCCACATCTACAGGGTAACCTTTAACGGTGAAACAGCCCCAGCCACGGTCGGTCATGCGAACCCTCGGGTATTTGGGCATATCGACGGCAAAGTAATTGTAAATCGCTTCACGGGTCGCTGCTGCAACGATCTTGTCAACCGGCAGAGCCCCGATTGCCAGTCGCAGTTTCCAGACAAATGAACGCATCGGATTCAAAGAGTTGTGAGATTCTGAAAGAAGATATCTGGTTTTTTTGTCACCCCTGGCAATCTGATCCAGGTAGCCTTTAAGAGTTCTTTCCTGGCTGAAAACTCGTTTCATGTCTTTGGGAAGGGCGCCGTATTTGTGCATGTTGATGCATTTATTGTAGCCGTTTGCCACTGCAACGTAGTCGGCAAAAAATTCATTAACCGCCAGAAGATTACCGCTTGCAACAAAGATCTGAATCCCGGTCCATTTCTTTTTGGGGTTGTTTTTATTAAGAACTTCTCTGGTGATGCAGTTGAATATATGGTGACCGTATTCATGAATCGTCGTGTCAAGATAGCGATGAAGGGCATCGGGCTTGGTTACCGGCACCCACAGAACTGAACGGTCAGAAGAATAAGCGGCACTGTCGAAAATCACGTATTTTCCAAGCTGCAGGCTCATGGGCTTGGCAAGATTCTGTTCAATTTCAACTCTTTCTTTTTTTACTGCACCGAGAGCGCTGTTGAGCAGGTCGCCGGTCAACTGCTTCGGATTAACGAAAAACTTGCGGTAAACCCGGTCAGGAAAAAGATTGAGAAAAAAGTAATCCTCATCGAGTTTATCCGCCATCTGAGCATATTCATAGCCCGACAGGCTGGTAAAAACCATTCCCACGTCTTCTTCGTATTTATCGAGGCGCTCGGGGGTGGGGTTGATTCCTGCCGTAAGCCAGATATCGCGGGCAGGAAAATCGGTGTCGGTATAAAATCTGATATGAACTTTTCGCTCTACATCAACACCCCACGAACGCATTACCTTTTCAACCTTACGTAGCGCTTCAATCTGCTTGGCAAATGACCTCAATTCATCGTTGCCTGCTTTCCTTGTCCCTAGAAGCGAAATCGTATAGGTGTCTCCGAAAAAGCACTTCTGTCCGTTGGAAAGATGAATTTCTGCAGCTGTTGTTGCAGTATAAAGCGCAAGCACCAAGGCTAACGACAGAAAGATGGTAAAAATTCTTTTGTTTGAATTCATTATCATGGCTCCAGATTTTGATTCAACTAATTATAATCATTTTTGAAAAAGACGCAACGATTGCTCCGGCTGGTCTTAAGTCTGGTTTAAATGAATTGCCTGTGGTAAGATAAAACCAGAGGGCGCCGGTATGATTGACACCGAAAAACAATTTGAACAGATAAAAAAAACCATGCTTGCCGTTTATTCATCGCCGGCAGAGCGTTCAAATTTTATCAAACTTTCACAGCAGCTGAACGACTGGGATGAACTGACTTTCCCGGGAAAAGAATTTCAGGGCCAGAAATTGTTTGAAGATCTGCAAAGTCTCCAGGCTTTTCTCGAAAACCGTGCCCTGACTGCCCAAGGTGAAGAAATTCTTCGATTGATCCTCTTCGTTTTCCCAGAAAAATACTTTCCAAACATGCCATGGGTAAAAGATTCCCAGGATATTGATTATCGATTGCTTGAAGAAGCTTCTGCCGTGGTTAAATCCAAAAATTATCCTGACTTTGTTCAGGAATCGGTGCGGCTTTTTAATGAGCAGTTTCTTAAAATCGACCGAAAACTGGCCGCTTTTGCTCTTGAAGTTGAAAATTTTCAGTTCAAGGAAAATGGCTCAGGCGAAGCCGGAGAGCTTTTCCGGCGTTTTGCCGATGTGGCAGATAAGCTTTACTCAACGGTTTTGAAAGATATGCCCTGGACAATTATGAATCAGCTGGCTTTAAAAACGAATAACAGTGTTTCTCATTTTCTGGCAGCTTACCTGATTATACGAGGAATGAAGACTATCAAAAATGCCAGGCCTTCTCCTGGATTGTTTGAATTGATGCAGCGCAACGAGGCTTTTTTCATGCGCAACCATTACTGGAAATCGATTGACGATGACCTTGCCCGCAAAGACTTCTCGAGTCTCGTGCAGAATATCGACAAGTTTCTTCCAATGGCTGATTCTGGTTATGAGCGCAGCAACCTTCTTTCCTTGCGCAATCGGGCGCTGCAGAATATCAATGAAATTCCGCGCAATTTTATGGCGTATGCCATTGTTTCTCTGGTAATTGCCGCATTGGTTGCCATTATTCTATATGAACCCGCTCCAAGAACCACCCTTAACCTTGATCGGTCTCGCGAAGAACTTCTCAACTCAGGAAAAAAGGCCGTCGAAACTGAGAAAACCCCTGAATCAGCTGCAGATATTTCGCAGGAAATATTCGACCGCGCCCTTGAAATTTCGAGCAGAACCGGGTTGCCCGAAAGAAAGCCGCCACTGCGGCCCCATAATCGGAAGCTGAATATTTTTGAAATCAGACACGTTGTTTTTCAGAAAATGCGTATCGATTATCTGCGCGAACAGTTGCTGAACCCGGAAGAAAAAAAGCTTCTTGATGAAATGTATAAAGATTACCTTGCCCGCTGTGAATTTTACGAATACAGCAGTACCGATCGCGAAAAGGTGCACTGGGATGCAAAGATCCATGCCCCCCGCATCACCCAGGATGCCCAGGATATTCTTGCACGATGGCGCCGCGATAATGCGCCAATAGATGTTGAAAAGCTTACTGCTTCACAATTGTTAAACATCAATAATCCTGATCACCTGAAAATTTTAATTGGCCGTCTGAAACTCTATGGTTATTATCGGGAAAAAGACTTCCCTGATAGCTGGAATGAAGCGGCAAAAAGGGCTTTGCTTGATTTCAAAGTTTCCAATCTTGCGGTGGTGGACAGCGTTTGGGATATGCCTACCCAGAAAGCACTTTTCGGACATTGAATTTTTTTTCAACGGTTGACTTGTGCTGATTCTTACGGGTATTATTACTGATTAAACATTTTCAAGGAATCAGGAATGAACCGTTGTATCCTCGTGCTTTTTGCACTTTTGTTTTCAGTTTCCGCCGCATTTTCCCAGACTTCGAGCATTGTCGTATTATCCGGCAATGATCAGGTAATTCTTGAAGGGGAAGCTGTCGATCCACTGGAAATTCAGGTGCTTGATCCTGCTGGTAAACCGGCTCAGGGCGAAAAAATCAACCTGATTATCGCCAGTCGGCCAGGAAAAGCAAAAGAGACGTTCTTTACTCTGGCTGAGCTGGTTTCTGACCAAGAGGGAAAAGCAAAAATTCAAATACAACCTGTGAAAGTTGCCGGCAATTATTCTTTTATCGCGCAGCTGGCTTCTGATAACAAGATTTTCACCTATCTCAGCTTCAAAGTTAACAGTGAATCCTGGGTGATGTATCTGATTTTTGGCCTGATGGGCGGCCTGGGTATGTTTCTCTTCGGCATGAAGCTGGGCGCCGACGGTTTGCAGATGATCGCCGGCAAAAAAATGAAAACAATTCTCGGTGCCTTCACCAATAATCGATACATGGGCGTGGTCACCGGAATTGTAGTGACCGCCATCACCCAAAGCAGTTCTGCAACTACAGTCATGCTGGTGGGTTTCGTAAATGCAGCTTTGATGACGCTTGAACAGACTTTCTCGGTTATTCTGGGCGCCAATATCGGCACCACCATAACCGTTCAATTGATTGCCTTTGACATTTCTCATTACGCCCTTCTGATGATCGGCCTGGGATTTCTTCTGAAATTTTCCAAAAACAAGGTTGTCGTCTATTCAGGCGATATTATGCTGGGTTTTGGCTTTATTTTTTATGGCATGAAGGTCATGAGCACCTCCATGTCTCCCCTTAAAAGCTACCCGGCCTTCAAAGAAATGCTCATTTCTTTCAGTCATTATCCGGTCAGCGCAATTATGGGCTCGATGCTGTTTACCGCCCTTATTCAGAGCAGCGGCGCCACTATCGGTCTCGTTGTTGTATTCGCAAGTCAGGGCCTGATTTCGCTGCACGCATCGATTCCCCTGATTCTTGGAGCCCACACAGGAACCTGCATCACCGGATGGATAGCCGCCATCGGCGCATCAAACGGCGCCCGCCGAACCGCGATGCTGAACATAATTTACAACATCCTTGGCACCATCGTTTTTTTGCCATTTCTCTACGATTTTCTCAGCTTCAGTGATTTCGTTCACTGGTGCACCAGGCCTTTCTCCGATTCGCCGGCCCGCGAAGTAGCTAATGCGCACATGATTTCTGCGACTCTCAAGATGGTTGTCATGTTTCCCTTTTATGATCAGATC
>JBMOKV010000672.1:0-4709 GCA_049325495.1 Candidatus Rifleibacteriota bacterium
ACCGGTTTCAAAGCTTTACTTTCAGAAATTGACAATGATTCGTCATTCATCAGAATCTTCGCTGCTTTGGCTGGAATTTTCCCGCTGCGCAAATGTCTGCGCCACGGAACTCCTGAACAGAAACTGTTTTCAGCAATCGCTCTTTCTGACCGCTTTCTTGCAGGGATTTCAGGCGAACAGTTCGCCGGGCGCAAGCGCCTGCTGAAGGCTGTTGGCACCTATTTTTCCGCACTCAGCGAAAAATACAATTTTCTCGCCATGGAAAACGAAAATTTCTCTCCCCAGTATCACGAGCGAATTCCCGGATCCTCGGCCACCGGCCGCACAATCAGGGAAATGCAGGGCTTTCTGGTTGTACACAAAGACACTAACCAGATTGTCAGAACCGGCATGGTGCTGACATGAGCCAGAATCAACGCCGCGGAGGCTTTGTATGGGATTGATCGCTAAAACGCTGACCAAGGGTTTCAGAACCAGTTATTTCCGCAACCAGCCGGTGCACCAGTTCTATGGTCACCTGCAGGCAGTTCTCAAGGACATCGATGGGTCGGGGCAAATGAACAGTCTTTTTGCCCGCCCGGCAAGCTCTGCCGCCAATGAAGGCGAAATGGAGTGGAGCACCGACCTGAGCGGGGATCCGATAAGCTTCAAGGATCTCACCCCTGAGAAACAGCAGGAAATCGCAGGTGTTCTTTCTTCCAGCATCGAAAAAATCAAAAATTATGCGGACTCCAAACAGGGCAAAACCGGCATCGAAAAAGATTACGCCGACTACCTGAAAGCCGTTGCCATGTCACCCGATCTGAACCAGGTTTTTGTCATCAATAACCGCCCGGTTCTCGTTCACTGGGGCTTTTCATGCGACAGCGGCAATCATCCAGGTCAGGGCATCTACGCGGGCTGGGATGAATTCATCGCACAGGTACAACGAAAAGCTGCTCCCAAACAAGCACCGGCACCCAAGAACCAGGAAAAGCCCGATCAGGCTGCAGCAGCCGCAGCCGTATTCGCCGCCCCGCCCCCTGAGCCGGTAATTGAAAAACACGAGGAAAAAATAGTAGAAAAAGTCGCGGAAAAGCCCGCTGAGAAAAAGCCCGACAGCCCGGCAAAAGATTCGGCCCCCAAACCCGAGGCCGAAAAAAAACCTGTAAACAAAGCCAATGACCCCAATCGTGAAAAACCGGTCATGGCCCTTGGACTGGGCATTTACAAGTGGGTAAAATGGCTAGCCATCGTTCTGGCAATCATCATTCTGCTTCTGCTACTTCTCAAATTCATGCTGCCCCGCAACCCGATGGGCGGAATGGGCGGTATGCCCATGGGCGGCGGAATGCCATCGCTCCAGGATCTTCTTGGCGGGGGGTTGCCTGGTGGTGGCGGCGGCATGCCCGGCGGTGGTGGAGCCCCTGGCGGTTCCGGTGGGTCGGGTGGTCAAGGCCAGGGACAGGGACAAAAGGGCCCTCATACCTGCCCCAATTGCGGACATTCGATCGATGATTCGGGGGCCAAAACACCTGCTCCTGGAAAACCGCAAAAACAACCGGAAAAACCAGGCCCGAACTGAAACTGAAATTTCATTCAAATATTTAATTGCAATGCAATCTGATCAGGAGACCTGAAAATGCAGCAGACCAAACTTCGACCCGAAGAACAGAACGTTATCCGCCTGGCTGACCAGCTGGTTGATTTGCTTAACAGCAGCTCAGACTGGGCATCCAGCTACCTTAAAGACGGTCAGATAAAGAAGTTCATGGCAAAGATTCTGCAGGAAAAACAGGTCACCGTCAGGCGAATCCGCGAATCCGCAACTCGCCCCCTCGCTCTCGGTGTCTTTGGCGCCAGCCAGTCTGGCAAATCTTATCTGGTTTCTGAGCTGGTAAGGGGCGGCGAAAAAACTCTTTCCGTATGGCTGAACCCTGCCCGCCAGCAACCCACCCATCGCGATTATCTTGAAGAAATCAATCCACCGGGCGGACGCGAAAGCACCGCCATTGTTACCCGTTTCACCACCCGGCCTTATCGCGAAATTCAGGGCTGCTCAGCATTTATCAGGCTGCTTAGCACCACCGACCTGATCAAAATTTTCCTCAACGGCTTTCTTTTTGAATGTCAGTCAGATTTCATGCCCTCTGCCGAAGAGCTTCAGAAAATTCGCTATGCTTTTCGCAGTTTCGTCGGCAAGAACAACGGCCCCGGTCTGCTCACCGAAGCAGACATCTGGGACCTGCAGGACTACGCCCGACGACACTTCCACAATCAATTCCTGCGCATGCTCGAAGATATCAACTACTGGGGCATTCTCAATGAAGAAATCCGACTGCTCCCCATCGACCAGCAGATCTCCTACCTGGAATGGCTGTGGGGCAAATTCCCCAAAATTACCGAACTCTTTCGCCACCTGGTCAAAGAACTCGGAAACCTTGGTGGACAGGTGGTTGGAATCTACGACGATGCACTGCTGCCTCGCACCAACAGCATTATCGATGTTCAGCGTCTTTCTGCTCTTATGAAAGTCGGCAACCGCAAATGTACCCTGGTGCTCGCCAATGGGGGCGAAACCAGTATCGACTCTGCGGTTCTCTGCGCCCTGACCGGCGAGCTGATCCTCCAGACTCAGGTAAGCAACCCCGATGCGCTTTTACACCGCCTCGACGTTCTTGATTTCCCCGGTGCCCGAGCCCGTGCTCAGGTTTTCGATCAGGCGCGAATTTCCAATGACCACGATTCTCTCGTCGAAGTTTTTCTTCGCGGCAAAGTCGCCTATCTTTTTGACCGCTATTCCGACGACCGCGATGTAACCGGCCTGATGCTCTGCCAGGAAGGCGGCCCGCAGGAAGCCAAATCTCTGCCATACATGGTTAACAAATGGGTTGAGTGGAGCCAGGGGAAAGACCCCAGAGCCCGCACCGGCAAAAAACCTCTTCTATTCCACGTTTTCACCAAGTTCGACATGGACCTCATCAACAAAAGAGGCCAGGATCCTGCGGTGCGCTGGGAAAGCCGGCTAAAAACCAATTTTGCCGAGTTTCTCGGACGAGCGGGCGACTGGGTTCTTCAGTGGGATGAAAGCGGTGCTTTCAAAAATTGTTTCTGGGTGCGCAATCCCAATGTTCAGCAGACAGTCTTCGGTCGCGACAAAAACGGTGCCGAATTTGTCCGCGATGAAGAACAACTGGCCCAGATAAAAGCTGAATACCTTGCCAATGAAAATGTGCAGAAACATTTTTCCAACCCCGCTGAATCATGGGATAAAGCCGCAACACCTGACAATTCCGGCATTCCACACCTGGTTGAGAAAATCAGAACCAGTATCGAAGCTGACACCAAAGTCCAGCAGCTGCAGGCCAATCTCAAGCTCATTTATACCGAACTTCACACTCACCTTCAGCCGTACCACATTGGCGACGACGTTACCAAAGCCCGTAACCTTGCAGAAGAGCGGGGCAAAAAAATTATCTCCCAGCTTGCCCGTGAAATGGCGACCCGTTATTCCCTGCCCCAGATTCTCGACCTCGACCGCATGTCCATCTCTGACAAAACCATCGGTATGATCTACGATTCGGTTATCAACCCAATCGGCGAGAATGAAGAAGAATCAGAAAACGGCGCGACGCTTGCCGCTGAGACCCCCGTTTTTGAGGACTCGATTTTTGATGTATTCGGTGCACCAGCACCGGCTGCCGAAGATAAAAAACCCAAAAAGCTGCCCCCGCGCAAAGGCGAACTTTTCGCCCAGTCAGTTCTTAACCGCTGGCAGCAACAGCTTGCCCAGCTCAACCAGGATTCTGACCTGCAGCAGGGCACCGGCCTGACCCCCGAATGGTTTGCCGAAATTTCCCAGGAGGTTATTAAAGGCGCTTCCAGATTGAAGATCGAAAAACAGATTGCCGATGAAAGTGAAACTTACCTCAATTCTCCCAATTCCACCCGCTTTCTGCGCAAAACCTCGGTCAGAGTTGCGGCAATTCTTAATCGATTTATCGTAGATCTCGGCCTGCCAAGGGCCGACCGCCCCATGCCTTCGGGGGCACCAAAAGCAACCCTTTCAGCCAAAGCATACCCCGGCCTGAATCTTTTTCAACACTGGGCCAATGCCATGGTTCAACTGTTCAAAGACAACGTGGCTGAAGCCTCTGCCGATGACGAAGCCAGCAACGCTGCCCTAGAAAAAATTCTGGCAATAAAAATTTGAGTGAAGGGGCCAGAAATGAACGTTGATTTCACCAGCCCCGACTTCATTAAAAGCCATTACCGCCGCTATCACCCAGTGTGGCAGGGCATGACCCCTGACCAGATTCTCGCTTTGAACATCAAAGTCCCAGTCGATTCCGCGACGCAACGAGATTACCTCCACGCCATGCGCGCCCTGTTTCTGACCCGACGCAACGATGAATACTGCCGACTGGTTTTTCATGCAATGATGTCAGAAAGCGAAATCATCGAGCGCAAACCTTTTTATCTTGCACTGGCACCCATGCTCGCCAGACATATGCGGATTGCCGCCCCCCTGGCCGACCACGACTTCATCCGCTACATCGCCGAAGACATGGTTGATGGAAACGAGCCAGAACTGGCCGCTGCCGGAAACAGGCTTCAGCAGACCATGGCAGCTGTAAAACAGTCTGACGCAGACCCTGACAGATCCTGTGTATTTCCTGAGCCTCCGCCGTTATCTGACGAAATGGTAAAGCTCTACCAGGAAAAACCCT
>JBMOKV010000673.1:0-4687 GCA_049325495.1 Candidatus Rifleibacteriota bacterium
TTGAATAACTCTGACCGGTTGGCAGGCTCAGGTGTACCCTGCGATCACCAAAGAGAAAAGTACGCGGCGGGTCTTCGTTGTATTCGATATCGTAAAATGGGCTGATACTCGCGGTATTGGTAATCCAGAAATAGGCCTGTCGCAGCTTTTCATCAAGTCCGCCGGCAGCGGCATCGGTTGTAGTCTGCTCGCTGTCGAAAAGATCTTCTATCTTGAATTCTGCTTCCGGCCTGGGCTTTTGCGGATTGGTGGGTGAAGCCGGAACTTTCTGAAAAAATTCTTTTGCTTTGTCAAACAGGCTCGCCATGCAAACCTCCCGTAATATCGTCGCATTGGCGAGACCTTGCCAGGCGCAAAACTTCAGGTACCGCCATTAACTTTACGGAAATAATGATAACATTTTCGCAGCCCTGTCTGCACCATCAGAATTAACAGGAAAAAACCAGGATTAATATTGATCAGAAGCAGCGCTTATTCTGTTTTTTCCGGCAGGTATCGCTGCATTTGTAGCAGATTTCGTTCTGCAGATAGCCACCATCAAAAAATTCTTTGAAATTGGCCAGGGTGGTAGCAGCTATATTGCCAAGCGCTTCGCGGGTAAAAAAGCCCTGATGCGAAGTAATCAGCACATTGGGAAATGTAAGCAACCGGGCCAGCACATCGTCGGTAATCGGTTCAGCAGACTTGTCTTCAAAGAAATACTCGCTTTCTTCTTCGTAAACATCGAGACCGGCACTGCCCACCCTGCCAGACTTCAAACCTTCGATAAGCGCTTTAGAATCGATGAGCTTGCCTCGACCGGTGTTGATAATCATCACGCCGGGCTTCATCAGGCTGATACTTTCTGCTGAAATGATCTTCTCTGTTTGCGGTGTCAGAGGGCAATGCAGCGAAATCACATCAGACTGTTTGAAAATTTCCTCTACAGAAACGAATTCAATTCCAGCTTCTTTGGCGTATTCCTGGTCAGGCCTCGGATCAAAAGCCAGCACCCGCATTCCGAATCCTTTAAGAATCGAGATCAGGCAGCGGGCTATTTTTCCCACCCCGATCACCCCGGCGGTCTTGCCGTGCATATCAAAACCCATCAGTCCACTCAGAGCGAAATTACCTTCGCGGGTTCGATTGAAAGCCTTGTGAATCTTGCGATTCAGGCCCATCATCAGGGCAACCGCATGCTCAGCTACCGCATAGGGCGAATAGGCCGGCACTCTGACAACATAAATTCTGTTAAAGGCTGCCTTAAAATCCACATTGTTGTAGCCGGCACAGCGAAGACCAATTATTTTAACCCCGTTTTTTACCAGAGTTTCAATGACCGTCGCATCGATTACATCGTTAACGAAAGCGCAAACCGCGTCGAATTTCTCGGTCAAAGCCGCAGTTTCGGGCGTTAGTTTCGCCTCAAACCAGGAAATGTCAAACCCATAATTCTGATTTTCGGCGTTAAACGTCTGTTTATCGTAAACTTTCGCATCAAAAAAAGCTATTTTGCGCCCCATTTTTGTTCTGCCCTCCATACGATTTTCTAATAAAAAGATATTCTAAAATCATTTTATGCAAAGCAAATCAAACCCTTTATTTTTCTTCCATAGGGTCAAAGAAAGTCTCCATCAGGGGAATTCCATAATAGGGGCGAACCCTTTCAAGAGTTTCTGATTCATATTGCTGAGAATAATCGGTGGTGGCATTGAAATCGATCGATAAATCAGTTGCCGGGGAAGAAGCCAGAGCAAATCTTCGATTAAATTCTTCTTTGATGCTTTTTTCCTGTTGATCAGGAAAACCACAGGAAAGACAAAAAACTTCAACATCTCCGTTGGAACATGGGAACCCCACATAAATACAGTCGCGATATGACCTTATCGGGGCTCGCAAACATTTTTTTTCAAGTAAGGGTTTGATATTTATTTTGCCGTTTCTTAAATTTATTGGATCAGGAGAGGTTCCGACGCTTTTGTAATATTCAGCAATCGCACCGGCAATAACCCTCTGATTTGCCTGGCAGACTTTTTTGGGCTTAGGTATTCCACGAAAATTAGGAATAAGCATCCAGGCAAACAAAGGAATAAATAAAACCAGAAAAATTTTCATTCCTGCCAACACGCAATTGTTCTCACCGGGTTCATTTTCTCTGCGCTTTTTCGAGTTATTCCAGATTGTTCCTGCAGTGTAGAGCCATAAAATAAAAAGTCCGAATAGAACTGTTACCAATACATATGAACCTTTCATTGAAATCCATTCCTCAAAAAAATGTTAAAGACAATATGCAATCCCAATGCATTTTAAACCAGATATTCCGCATAAAAAAAGAAAAAAGGATGAGCTGAAAAAGAAATTTCCGCTGGCTTTTTAAACCAACGGAAACATTAATCAAGAATCAAGAAATCTTCAACGAGGCTTTACAAAATATCTGTTGGGATGTCTGAAAACATTTGAACCGCAATGCAGTTGCCCCTGAAGATTGTGATACGGCAAAGAATCAATAAAGTTGGGGTGAAGTCCCATTTTTTCGACCACGCGCTTAATATGCATTCTCATCGCTTTAACTTTTGGATCAGGAACTATTAACTGATCATTCAAAATCAACTGGTTTACACTCCCAGGAAGGTAAGCAATATGATTCCCATACATTGTTTTTCTGAATAATGCGGGAAAAGAAATAATTGAATGAGGCTTTTGGGGATCTCCCCGGACTTCAGAAATTTTTCTGCAGGCATTTTTGACGTTAGTATCAATAAGGTTTCCGATGGTAAGATTCAGTTTAATAAAATCTTCAACCTGATTATCACTTATGCCATGCTCTTTTGATGGCTCAGTTCCTGAAATCATTTGCGGTAAAGTTTCATCTGAAATTTCAGAGCCATTTATATAATCTAGAACCGCTTCAGAAAAGCTTTCGGGTTTATTGCTGCTTGGCCTTCTTCCACTTTTTATTGCTTTCGCACGCTGAACTTCGGCCCGGTGCAGATAGTTTCTAACCCTGATCAAAGCTTCGCGGTAATCTTTATGTGAAATCTCCATGAGCTCCTTTTCAGAAGCACTCTTGATAAGCTTCAATGCCAATCTGGGATTGGCCTTAATCAAAGTGTAGCCACGCGTTGCATTTTTATTAGGACATATGGATATGTATTCATCAACATGCCCAACAGTGAGCCAATCTGTTTCAAGAACTGCCATACGGTTTTTATAACCACGATTCTCAAGGAAACTGCGCAGCTCATTAGTAGAAGTGTTTCCAATCAGAAGAATGTTATCGGGGGTAACCTCAATATTTCCACCATAATCGCCACAGGAATACTGGTTTGAAGGGTTCTTAACCAGGTAACTGTTCCAAAAACTGGCGAGAATCTCAGGTAGCTCTGCGCCACCGCGGCCACGATTGGAATCAAAAACAACAGTCTGAGGTTTTTTTTCACCCTTGATTCGGATTACGCCGACTTCACCCCAATCCTGCATCCACATGTCCTTGGAGGAAAAACGATTATTGAATTCAACAAACTTTTCAACCCGATCTTTGCCAATCAGCTTTTCAAATCTTTCCATGTCTTCTGAAGACATTTTCCAGCCTGGAATAATGTGAACCTTAAAAGATTCTTCGGGTTTAACAGAACCGCTTTCGTGCATTTGAGCCACAATTCTAATTAATGAAACCACAAAGTTTTCATTTGTCTGCCCTGGCATATAAACAACGAGTACTTTCAGCGGCATATTGTTCGGGCTCAAAAATCGAATCTGCTCAATATCATCAATTGATGAAATCGTCCGTACTCTGGCATCAACTGTTGTTATAAAAGCCAGGACGAACCCAAAGACAAATAAAAAATTTAAAAATAAACTTCCAAACTTTCGCAAAATAATTCTCCTATAAAGACCGATTTTTTTTGTAATTCTACCTTATCGCAAAATTAATTGTCCATCCATTGCTTAAAACAGATAGAGAGGGAAAATTTCAATGATTTGATCTTTTGCACTGTCTGTAACCGTAATTTTTGGGCAATGAAAGCAGTCCTCGTTTTTATCAATGATTCAGCATAGTCATTGTTTTATTTTGGTGCTGTCTAAGGCTTTTCGGCAATCAAAAAGAAACGATGACAAATGAAATCCTTGTAACCCTTCTCATTAATTATCATGTTTATAAGGCTTAGCTGATCAATGTATTTCTCGATTGAAAAATCGACTACCTGCCAGGGAATGCACTTTAGATAGTAAACAATGCTACCAATATCATAGAATCTGGTGAATCCAATATTCTCTGAGCTCTGAACAATTTTAAAACCGTTCCCGTTTAATTCCTTCAAGGCCTTAACAAGGCACCAGTCAAAGTAGGCGGGCTCAAAACACCCGAGACAACTGTTAATATCGATATCATTCAAGCCCCCAACCTGCTGGGTAATAAACTTTCCACCTTTTTTTAATGTCCTGAACACTTCAGATCCCTTGAATTCTTCATGTCGGCTGATAATCAAATCAAAAAAATCATCTTCAAAAGGGAGAATATTATCCTCTTTGATTTCTTTTACAATTACATTTTTACCTTCAAGTCTCTGACGAGCAATTTCAAAATTTGGAATGTAGCCCTCGGTTGCAAAGGTATGTTCAGGCAGATTGGCGAAAGAATCGAGAAATTCCCCGCCTCCAGTTCCCATGTCCAGGCAAAACCTGGAAGTTTTGAAACTTGCCCCAA
>JBMOKV010000674.1:0-4671 GCA_049325495.1 Candidatus Rifleibacteriota bacterium
GAACTTGGCGCATCTGATCCCAGACTGCTGCTTGAGCTCGGCGGGCTTTTGATCCAACAGGGAAACACTGAAGAGGGAATCACATTTCTTGAACAGGCCAAAGATGCATCAGGTGGTTCTGAAGAGATAGTCAACAAGCTGATCGATGTGTATCTCGTGCAGAATTATCATCAGGAAGCCCTTAATGAGCTCGAGGCTTTAAGGCAGAAATCTCCTGAAAACATCAGCCTCTACCTTAAGATTTCGAAAATTTATCAAAGCCAGCAGATGTTCAACGAGGGCCTGGAAATCTTGAGCCAGGGCCGAATGATTGCACCCCAGGATTTGAGCATTACTCTTGAAATTGCAAACATCTATCTGAGCTGTGCTGAGTATGCACAGGTAATTGAAATCCTCCAGGAAGCCCGACAGTTAAAT
Source organism: Candidatus Rifleibacteriota bacterium (assembly GCA_049325495.1). GTDB lineage: Bacteria > Muiribacteriota > Ozemobacteria > Ozemobacterales > Ozemobacteraceae > DYKG01. The sequence continues at coordinate 418 of JBMOKV010000674.1, forward strand.
CCAGGCAACAACCAGATTTCAGCCATGATTTCCGAAGCTTATGCCGGATCTGGTGACCATGAAATGGCCATCATGGAGTTGAAAAACATTGTTTCACAGAATGCGAAAAATGTTGAAGCAAGAATTCAACTTGGAAAAATTTATTCCATTTCCAATATGATCGATCAGGCTACGATGACATTCAAAGACATTGTGGCAGAATTTCCACAGAACCCCATTGCCCATGTTGAGCTCGGGAAAATCTATATCAATATGGGCAAAGCCTACAGCGACAATTCCATGATTGAGACAGGATTGAACGAACTGCGTCAGGGAATCAAGCTTGATTCAAAATGTCTTGATGCACATTTTGCTTATGGCTCTGCATTGTATGATCTTAACAAGGTTGACGAATCTCTCGCAGAGTTCAATGCGGTGCTTGCCATTGATCCTTTGCATCTGAAGGCTAAAGAATATCAAAGCGCACTACTCAATGCCAAAACTGGTGCACAAGCCGAAGAAGGAATCAAACAGGCACGAATTTTCAGCGAGCGTGGCATGTTCAAGAATGCGATAATGGAATATGAGAATGTCATCGGCATTCAGCCCCGAAATCAGATTGCCTGGTTTGAACTGGGCAACCTTCAGATCAATCTTGAGCAGTATGATGCGGCGTTGAACTCCATACAGAAAGCGAAAGAGATAGATCCCGAGCAGGCTGAAATCTATGTTTCTCTTGCCCAGATTTTTCTCAAAACCGGCCAGCCAGACGAAGCTTCCATCGAGCTACAGGAGCTGATCGGGATGCACCCAACCCATTATCAGGGTTTGTTCATGCTGGGTCAGATTTTCCAGGAAAAAGGCTGGTCCGATGAGGCCATTGAAAAGTTTGAAGCAGCGAATCAGATAATTCCCAATGAGCTCGAACCTGTTCTTCAATTGGGTATTCTCTACAAAGAAAAGGGCGATCTCGATACGGCCAGAGTCTGGTTCCAGAGAGTTCTCGACATCGACGCAGGCAATGCAGTTGCGTCTGACTTTTTCGCCAATCTTTCTGCTTCACAAAGAACTCAGGAAATCGACGAGGCCTTTGCCAAAGCCGATGAAGCCGAAAAAGAAGGCGACATCGACACGGCAATCATGCATTATGACAGTATCATCGATCTGGACAACCACAATCTCGACGCCCGTTACAAACTTGGCAGGCTATATGAATCGAAAAACATGTTCGATGAGGCTTCATTTGAATACGAACAGGCGATTCAGCTGGATAATGCAGGAAGATACAAGGACATTGCCGTTCGCCTGGGTGACCTCAACATCCGCAAAGGCAAAATCGTAGAAGCCGTAGAATCTCTCAAAATGGCCAAACAGTATTTTCCCAACGATGTGGATATCCGCATTAATTTTGTTACTCAGCTGAAATTCAAAGCTCTGAACAATTTTTCTTCGCCTGAAGAACTTTCGGAAACCAATGATGAGATACGCCAGGCAACCCAACAGGGCAACAACCCCTGTGACTGGCTTGAATTGGGTCTTTTCCTCTCTAAAGGCCTTGATACATCTATCGATGAAGAAAGTTCAATCACCCAGGCAATCGAATGTTTCCAGAAGGTTCTGGCTATCGACCCGGGAAGCGTGTTTGCAATGACCGAACTGGCAAAGGTTTACTTCAGACGCAACATGATTCCCGAAGTTGAAGCGACTTACAAAGCCATTCTCGAGAAAGACCCGGAAAGTATCTACGTTCACCGCAAGCTTTCTGAAATCTACCTTTCTCAAAACCGTTATGAAGAAGCTATTTCCGAGATCCGTCAACTTCTCGAGCTTGATCAGACCAATGGTGATTACCATATGAAGCTGATCGACATATGCAAAGAAATGTACGGTAAAACAGAAGACAAAGACAAGAAGATGGCAAATCTGTTAAAGGAATACCATACCAAGGCAGAGGCCAATCCCAAAGATACGATGTCGAATTTCAGTCTTGGCTATGCATATATTACCCTTGGCACCGGGTTTACCCCGACTGAAGAAGAGCAGCAAAAGGCGGTTTATTATTTCAAACTTGCCAACAGTTGTGACCCCAACAATCTCTGGCCTTACTGGGGATTGAAAATTGTTTACAGCAAGCAGTCTATCAGCGGCAAGCGAATGTATGATGAAGCCATTGCAATCTGCAAGAAAGCTCTGAAAGTGAATGATAATAATGCAAGAGCCCATTATGAACTGGGCGAAGCATATAATGAGAATTACGACATCAACATGAAAAATGAAGCAATGCAGGAATACCGCAAGGCAATTCAACTTGATCCCAACTTCGTCGAAGCCCACTTCCGCCTTGCCAGTATTTATCGTGTTAAGAACATGTATGATCGAGCAAGCGAAGAATACAACAAAGTAATCGAGCTTGACCCAACCGGCCCCCTGGCCAATGATGCCAAACGCTCATTGATCCATATTGAAAGGTCGCGCGGAGAAGTATAAACAGAACGGCAGAGATTTATCGATTTTATGATAGATTTCTGCCGTTTTTTTTCTCTTTTTTTTCAGACAAATTGACTAAGTTTACAGTTAAAGCTATTCTGTCCTGGTTGATTCTGGGCATACCCAAATTTGATTCAAGAGAGTAAAGCGATGAAAAAGCTTAGAAAATATTCCGAACTTAGAAGCCTGTTTTTGCTGTATGTGATGTTTTCCCTTCTTTTCCCTTATGGAATTTTTGCCGCAGAAACCGAAAAAAGCTACAAAGTTCCCAAAAATTCTATCAGCTATTTTGTCGAAGAGAATTCAGGCAACCAGGTTAACATCGTTGCCCCTCCCGCAGCTCAAAATATTGAAAAGCCTTCTGCTGAACCAATATCCGAATCAGCATCGCCCGCCCCGGAGCCCTTAGAAGAAGAAGCTGTTCCTGCAGCCACAGCAATGCCGGAAAAAGTTACCGACATTGAAGCCAAAAAGCCGGAGAAAGCGTTAGACAAGATGCCGGAAAAGGCCAAAAAAGCCCCTATTGTTGTTCAGAAAATTCAAAAAACTGAAGAAGCTGTTAAAGCCGACGAACCAACTTTAAACCGATCCTTTTCACCAGATCCCTTCAAGGATGTTCTTGCAAGAATGCAGCGCCGAAGCGAGCAGAGAAAAGCTGAAGCTGAAAAACTTGGAATTGTTCTGCCAAGCCAGGGAGGCGATATGAGCGCTGTTTCTCCATCGCTAAGCAAACTCAACGGTGCCATAAAAGAGATTGTTAACCGACACAAATGTTCGTCCAGTGGGCATTGCAGTTTTTGCCGGTAAAAAGCTATTTCACCTTTTTCCTTTGATCAACAGCAAATCGTAGGGTTGGAGCTCCAGGTCATATCGGTCATCATTTGACCAGAGCTTTCTCAGATCGACAATCGTGGTACTGGTTTCAACGCCCGCCTCAGTTATCTTTTTTCTGATAAGTTCTCCAACAAATGACGCGTCCCTTTCAAGACCTCCAGCCATTTGAACCATTTCCGAAAGCCGCAAGCCAGGACGCCACAAAAAAATCTGCTTCCCGTGTAAGTCTTGCTCTATAGCCACCTTGGCCGTTCTGGAAAAATCTTCCTTTGAAAAAACTACGATTCGGTCACCATTCTGCAGCTCAAAATCGGCAAAAGCCTCACCGCTTAAGAGTCGATCAATAGAAAAGCTGATCAATTCATATTCTTCGCTTTGCGGTGAAACCCTTAGCAACTCGGCGTATTCTCCGGCAAAACCGGGCAAAAGACTCTCCAGAGTAATAACATCGCCCAACCTGGCAGTATCTTTAACCACAAGTTTTCCTGGAAATCGAAAAGCACCCTTGAGTTCAATTTTAACTGGCAAGTCAGAATCAGCGACCGCCTTAAAATAAAGACGATCTTCATCTTGCAGTTTAATTGCCGCCAGTCCGCTCAATAGTTCAGACCGGGGCATTTCGCGACTGATAAAATGACGCACCGAATCGCCTGCTTTGCGATAAATGTCGAATTTAATCTGAACGCCCGCCTCGGAAATAAGACCGCCAGCCATTTCTAGAATCTTGGCAGCCATCATTTCCTGGGGAAGAAGTTCAAAGATTGCGGGCCGGTTTACTGCTCCAGAAATTCTTACCATCGCGCTTTTTTTCTCTACAACCAGAGTTTCCGCTCCGGCCAAAAGAGAAGTGGCATCTTTTCCTGTTGAATAATAATCGTAAAGATCAAAGGCCTGACAGAAATCACCCTTAAAGACTTTGATAAACCTCGTCGATCCCTGCAAACCGGGTCCTCC
>JBMOKV010000675.1:0-4663 GCA_049325495.1 Candidatus Rifleibacteriota bacterium
AAATCAGTCTAAGTCGCGAATGGTATTGACCACCAGCTTTACACCAACGCCGCTGGCGTAGCCAACCGGGCGATAAGACCGGCCTTTCTTTTCGATGGCTGATCCGGCGATGTCGAGATGAGCCCAGGGCCACCGGACGAAATAGCTCAAGAAAGCGGCTGCAGTGCAGGCGCCGGCTTCTTTTCCCGAAATCGCGGCGTTTCGAAGATCGGCAAACCGGCCTTTAACTTCATCGCTGAAATCGGGGTGCAGCGGCATGGGCCAGACCTGTTCGCCACCGTCTTCGGCGGCTTTCATCAGGCGGCGTTCAAGATCTTTGTCATTGCAGAAAAGCCCGGTATATCTGGTGCTGAGCGCCTGCATTATGTTTCCGGTCAGGGTTGCCAGGTCGATTACCAGCCGGGGATTGTATTCGCGGGCATAGCAGAGGGCGTCAGAAAGAATCAGACGGCCTTCGGCATCGGTATTGAGAATTTCAACGGTGGTGCCGTCATACATGGTAATGATGTCGCCAGGCCGGTAGGCATTGCCATTGGGCATATTTTCAGCGGCGGGAATGAGGGCAACGATGCGTTTCTTATAACCCATTTCGGCAAGGGAGCGAATAATGCCGATTACAGCGGCAGCGCCGGCCATATCGGTTTTTTCCTCGGGCAGACTTTCGCGGGGCTTAAGGCACAGGCCGCCCGAGTCAAAGGTAATTCCTTTTCCAATCAGCAGAATTGGCGGTTCATCAGATGGGTTGAGTTCTATTTCAAACAAAACCGGTTTATTGGCACTTCCGGCACCAACGGCGTTGAGACCGCCCATTTTCCCTACTTTTTCAGCATCTACCATTTCAACTCTTGCGCCCAATTCACGCAGGCGGGTTGCTTCCTGATAAAGTTCCTGGGGGCCGAGCAGGTTGGCTGGCATGTCTACCAGGCGGCGGGTTTCGTTTACCGCTTCATTGATTATTTTGCCATCATTTACCAGCTTTGCGAATTTTTCAATCTGGGTATAGGTATTGAAAACGTAGTTTACAAATTCAATTCTGGTAATTTCGGGTTTTACGGTTTTGAAATAGCCAATGTCGTATTCCATGTAAAGCGGAACTTCGAGAAAATCGAGAATGGCAATTTTCAAATCTTCTTCGGGAAGCTGGGGCATCCAGAGATTAAAACTTTTCACGCCGCGCTGCTTGAAAAAATTAAGCGCTTTGCCCAGCCAGTTCTTACAGTTGCGTCTGAACGCGTGGTCCATTTCGAGTGCGGGAACCTTGAAGAGATACTCGTTGTTGAGTCGCCAAGAAGAGACGAAGTCTTCTTCCCAGTTTTCAGAAACGATGGTGGGTACCCAGTCAGGGAAAGCAGAGGGCTTTTTGCCCTTCACCGGGAAAAAAAGAAAACCTTCAGCAGGAACAGGTCCTTTGCTGATTTTTTGAATCATAACAATCCATCCTTGCGAAAAATTTTTGAGTTCATGATAAATTTCGGAATAAAACAGTGTACATTTATAAGCGAAAGTTAAGAATAATTACCAAGCGATAAAAAGGCTATTTTGACGGGGGTTTTGCAAATTAAAAAGTCTTTTTAGAAAATTTTGGCTTGCTTCGTTTATTTGTTTCTGATATCATAGAATTTCACTTCGGCTCTATTTTGGAGGTTTGATCATGTCTAAATTCTGTATGGTTTGTAATCGTGGGCCAAAAATCGGCTACTCGCTCAGCCATTCTCATCATCGCACCAAAAGACGCTGGAGCATAAACCTCCAGAAGAAACGGGTAATGTTGAACGGCAAAGCCACCAAAGGCTATGTATGTACCCGCTGTCTTGGCAGTGATAAAGTAGGAATGGCCTGATCGGTCAGATCAATTCTGCCTGGCGCAGAGCACCTGGTGATTCATCGCAAGGTACCCGGCCAGAACAGCGCAGATTATTGTTTCTGGCAGAATGTGGCCAAGGTTGTAGGCATAGCTTGCAGCCAGCATCTTTGTTAACGAGCTTTGATCGGCAACAAAGAAAACCGCACCGGCAATAACATGCAAGTGCAAACGAATAAAGTTTGCCAATGTTGTTGCCGCTGCTGCTTTTAGACCGGTATTCCATTCAAACATGCCGGCAACTCCCAGCGATGCATAGGCAAGCGGGTAGTCGAGAAGAAACTGCAGAGGATGAACGATATAGGGGCGCATGGTCAGCAGCAGCAGCCCCATCAGCAAACCACTGATCAAACCGGTCACCGCGCCATGTCTTGCTGCTATCAGCAGAAGCGGCAAAACCCCGAGAGAAACAGACCCGCCACCGGGCATTTGAAAGATTTTAAAATTTGCGAGAGCGAGAGCGGTTGCCAGCAGCATGCCGCACTCGGTAAGAATCTGCAGACGCCTTCTTCTATTCATTGGCACCGATGATATCACAATTAACAAGTTTTTTTAACCCGCATCGGCTGTTTATTTGGCAATAATCTGAAGCTGTGGTATAAATACCTGTAAAGAAAGCACAAAGAGGTAGATCATGAACTCTTCATCGAGACTGGCAACGATTTTTCTTCTGGCGGTAGTGGTTTTTCTGGCAACCGGATGTGGTTCAAGCCTTGGCAAGCAGCAGTATCAGCTGGCGACCGGGTCCAAATCAGGGGTTTATTACCCGATTGGCGAGGCTTTGGACATGATCCTAAAAAGCGTTCACCCCAACACCAGCTTCAACATTGTTGAAACAGCAGGTTCAATTGAAAATCTCAAACTGCTGAGCGAAGGAAAAGCAGATCTGGCACTGGTTCAGAATGATATAGCTTATTATGCGGCCAATGGTGAAGCCATGTTTGCCAGTGGAAAGATCGCAGGCCTTTCAGGCATTGCCACGCTTTTTCCCGAGGTTGTTCAGATCATCGTTCGAAAAGATACTGGAATAGCCAGTCTCAGCGACCTTGAAGGCAAAAAAATCGCGGTAGGCAGTCAGAACAGCGGAACTTATTACAATGCCCAGCAGATTCTTTCGATTGCACAGGTCTGGGCAAAGATCGACCAGCAGTTTGTGGGAGCAGCTGAAGCGATGCAGCTGATGCAGGAAAACAAGATCGATGGCTTCATTTTCACCAGTGGTATGCCCAACCCATCGATCGTCGAACTGGCCAAAAAGGTTGAGATTTCTCTGGTTCCCATCGACTCAGAACTGGTGCAGAAGCTGGTCAGCGAGTATTCTTTTTATTTCCCGTCGACTATCGAAGCCAACCAGTATCCCGGGCAGACCAGTGAAATCTCCGGGGTTGAAATCAATGCTATTCTGGTTTCCGGGCCGTCATTAAGTGAAAATGATCAGTATCTGCTGACCAAAGCTCTGTTCGGCATGCCCAACGACCTTGGAAAAAGCCACCCGCGCCTGAGCAAGATGACGAAAAACAGCCTGCGCCAGCAGATGCCGATTCAGCTTGGCAAGGGCGCTTATAAAGCACATTCGGAAATTCCCTGATGTAGTTTTTTGATGAAATTTCGAGCTGTTTTTGCCGATATTTTAACCAGAGACCAATAAAAGGAGCAGGCAAATGAACAGTTCAACAACCGGAAAAATCAGAGTAGGCGTAATTTTTGGCGGAAGATCGGGAGAACATGAAGTCTCACTGGTTTCGGCCACTTCGATCATGAAGGCTCTGAATCCTGAAAAGTATGATGTTGTTCCGGTTGGAATAACTAAAAAGGGAGCCTGGCTCGTCGGCGTAAAGCCTGATGCAATGCTGGAAGACAAAACTCAGCAGGGGCAGGGCTGCATACCGTTTTCTGGTGAAAGCAAGGCAAACCTGAACTGCGACCCGGCCAATAAAGGGCTGATTCTGGTTGACAAGCCAATGCACCAGAACCGGGTTGAGCTCGACATTCTGTTTCCTGTCGTTCATGGTACTTATGGTGAAGACGGCACTTTGCAGGGTCTTCTTGAGCAGGCCGACATGCCATATGTCGGTTGTGGAGTTCTGGCTTCAGCCGCCGGCATGGACAAAACCATCGCGAAAAAGCTGTTTCGCGACGCGGGCCTGGCAGTTGCTCCTTTTAAAGAAGTTTTGCGCAGCGAATGGCGCAATCATCAAAGCGAAGTAATTGCCGTTATTGAAAAAGAATTTCCCTACCCCTGTTTCGTTAAGCCGGTAAACTCTGGTTCTTCGGTGGGAATCAGCAAAGCAAAGAATCGTGAGCAACTCATAAAAGCGATGGATGATGCGGCAAAATTCGACCGCAAGATTCTGATCGAAAGCTACGTCAACGGGCGAGAAATCGAAGTTTCAGTGCTCGGCAACGACAACCCGATCGCCTCGATTCCCGGTGAAATTGTGCCCTGCAATGAGTTTTACGACTATTCGGCCAAATATATCGACGACCGCTCAGAGCTGAAAATTCCGGCTGAGCTGAGCAAAGATATTTCTGATGAAATCAGGAATCTGGCGGTAAAAGCTTATCGCGCCCTCGATTGCGCCGGCATGGCAAGAGTAGACTTCTTTCTTGAAAGGGGCACCAACCGGGTTATCATCAATGAAATCAACACAATTCCCGGTTTTACCAAAATCAGCATGTATCCCAAACTCTGGGAGGCCACCGGAATCAGCTATTCTGAGCTTTGTGACCGCCTGATCGATCTGGCAATCGAACGTTATCGCGACAAACAGGAATCATTGGCTGCGGTAATCTGATTTTCAG
>JBMOKV010000676.1:0-4612 GCA_049325495.1 Candidatus Rifleibacteriota bacterium
CTGGAACTTCAGGATGCCGCGCTGAAAAGCGGTGTTGCCCGCCGCGTTGCGGTTACGGCAGTTCCCGGCAAAGCGACGGTCTGCATCGGAGTCCGCCGCGGCGGGAAATCGACTTTCATGCTGCAGCTCGCATCGCGGCTGGGAGTGCATATCAAGCCTCTCGCTTACATCAGCGGTGAAGAGTCAGCTACTCAGATAAAACTGCGGGCTGAAAGGCTGAGAATCGGCAACGGCAGCGATATTGTACTGATTGCCGAACAGAACCTTGATGCGGCATTACAGGGTATAATCTCATACCTGCCGCGCCTGCTGGTGGTTGATTCGATTCAGACCGTTTTTACTCCGCAGCTCGATGCTACTCCCGGCTCCGTATCACAGATTCGTGAATGTGCCGCAATTCTGACCAAATTCGGCAAAGATCGCGGAATGCCGGTCTTCATTATTGGCCATGTCACCAAAGATGGCGCCATCGCCGGCCCCAAAATTCTTGAACATATCGTCGATACAGTTCTGTATTTCGAAGGTGAGCTCAGCTCAAATTTCAGAATTCTTCGCGTTTTCAAGAACAGATTCGGGGCAACCGGCGAAGTAGCGGTTTTTCAGATGACTGACAAAGGGCTTTCACCGGTCCTTAACCCGTCAGATCTGTTCATTAGCCGCAATCGCAGCGATGCACCCGGTGTTGTCGTCGTTCCGCTGCTTCAGGGCAGTCGCTGCATTCTTGCCGAGCTGCAGACTCTGGTGACCCAGTCGTTTCTGGCCATGCCGCGCCGGGTGGTTTCGGGGCTCGATGCCAATCGCCTCAATCTCGTCATTGCCGTAATCGAAAAGCACGGTGGTATTAAATTCTACAATCGTGACGTATTCGCCAATGTGGCCGGTGGTCTGAAACTTTCAGAACCAGGCGGCGACCTTGGTCTGGCTTTGGCCCTGGCGGCCAGTGCCAATGATCGGCCTCTGCCCGGTGATCTGATGTTTGCCGGCGAATTGACCCTTGCCGGAGAAATCAGGCCGGTAGCGCAGCTGACCCGAAGGATTTCCGAGGGAAAACGCTTTGGTTTTAAAAGATTTCTTATTTCGTCTGGTTCCGATATTGCTGCTGAACCGGGTATAATTAAAATCGCATCACTTCGCGAAGCGCTGGCTTTTGTTTTTAAATAGGTTGAATTTTTCAGCCATTACTAATAATATTTCGTGACACGCGAACAGGAGGCTTTAATTGAAAAAGGCTGATACCGTAACTTTCAAAGTTGATCCAAATTTGCTTGAGATCCTTCAGACCATGCCCAACCGCTCTGAATTCATCAGAAGCGCTATCCTCAACGCTCTTGACCATGTGTGCCCCCTGTGCAGCGGCACCGGAGTTCTGACCCCGGCCCAGAAAAAATGCTGGGACAAGTTCTCCCAGAGTCATGAGATTAAAAAGTGCTCAGAAAGCGATAAAATTGAAATTTTCTGTCATGTTGAACCTGATTCGGAAAAGTAGATCTTTTAGATTATTCCTGCTGTTAGGCCTGTTTTTTGTGTCGTTCGCAGGTCTTTCAGCTGCCGCTGAAAAAGAAACACTTTTTGTCAGCATTCTGCCCCAGAAATTTTTCCTTCAGCAGCTTACCGGCGACCTTTTTAAGATCGAAGTGCTGGTCGGCCCCGGAATGTCGCCCCATTCCTATGAGCCATTGCCGCAACAGATGGCTTCTCTGGCCAAAGCCAGGGTATTTATGGCGATTGGCTTGCCTTTTGAAAAAATTCTTCTCGAAAAGATCAGCGGCATCTTTGAAAATTTGCTGATCATCGATACCGACCAGGGAATTACCCGGCGATTCATGGTTGCCGATGAATCATCTGCCCGGGATTCAGACCACGTTCACCACGCTGGCTGCGACCACTCCGCCGGAACCCCTGACCCGCATATATGGCTTGACCCGCAACTGGTCAAAATTCAGGCACGTAATATGGCTGAAGCTTTGATAAAGGTTTTCCCTCAACATCAGAAGTTGCTGAATGCCAATCTTGGCAGTTTTTCACAGCAGCTTGATGAAATAGACCAGGAAATCGCAGACCGTCTCGCAACTTTAAAAGGTAAACCCATTCTCGTATTTCATCCCGCATTCGGCTATTTTGCCGACCGCTACGGGCTTGTTCAGCATTCCATTGAAATAGAAGGAAAAGAACCGACTCCCGCTCAGCTGGTCAAAATAATTCGCAAGGCGAAAAGTGAAGGGGCCAAAGTCATATTTGTGCAAAAGCAGTTTCCTGCACGCTCTGCCCAGGCCATTGCCGAATCCATTTCCGGGTCGGTGATACAGATAGACCCGCTCGCCGAAAATTATTTCGATTTCTTGCGCGAGCTCGCCGAAAAAGTTGCAGCAGGTCTGCAGCAGTGAGTCACGACATAATCATTACCCTGACCGATGTAGATTTTTCTTATCAGCATGATTCAAAAGTTCTGAAGAATGTAAATCTGAACATCTGCGCCGGCGATTTTGCCTGCATCGTCGGGCCAAATGGCGGCGGCAAGACCACTCTGCTGAAACTGATGCTTGGCCTGATCAAACCAGACTCCGGAACCATCAGTGTTTTTGGCCAGAGCCCCGAAAAATCGTTGAATAAAATCGGCTATGTGCCTCAGCATACAAAATTTGACAGCAATTTCCCGGTCAGCGTTCTCGATGTGGTCATGATGGGATTTCTCGATCGCAATTTCATCTGGGGAAGGTATTCTCGACAACAGAAAGAACTGGCATTGCAGACTCTTGAAGAAGTCGGGGTCGGCGGCCTGGCCGACAAATCTTTTGCCGATCTTTCCGGGGGACAGCGTCAGCGGGCGCTGGTAGCCCGGGCAATGGTTTCCGGGCCGCAGATTCTGCTGCTCGATGAACCCACTTCCAACATAGATGTTCATGGTACCGAACATTTTTATAATATGTTTGAACAGCTCAACCGTAAATTCACCATAATTATGGTGTCTCACGATATTGGTTTTGTTTCAAAACGGGTGAAAAGCGTAATCTGTGTTCGTCAGACCCTGCAGATTCATCCAATTTCAGAATTGACCGGCGAAACCCTGCAGAACATCTACGGGGCAGCCGTTAATGTAATTCGCCATGACCACCGCTGTTCTGAAGGAGGTCACAGTTGTCCTCATTCCTGAATGACCTTCTTGAACTGTCATTTCTTCAAAATGCCATGCTGGCAGGAATTTTATGCAGCATTGCCACCGGGGTCGTCGGCACTTTTGTGGTGCTGCGACGCATTACTTATATCGCTGCTGCAATATCACACTGCGTTCTTGGTGGCATTGGAGCTGCAAGATATTTCTCTGTGGTTTATTCTTTAGATTGGCTAAAGCCAGTTCATGGTGCTATTTTGTCAGCTCTTGTTTCGGCCCTGGTCATCGGTTTGGTGAGTCTGCGTGCCAAAGAGCGTGAGGATACCGTTATCAGTGCTTTATGGGCCGTCGGAATGGCGGCCGGTATAATGTTCATTTTTAAAACCCCGGGTTACAATGAAGATCTGATGAGTTATCTGTTCGGAAACATTCTGATGGTCAGCCGTGATGACCTGATTCTTGTGGCTTTTCTGGATTTGCTGGTGGTTGCCCTGACCATGGTTTTCTATCGTCAGATGATTGCCGTATGCTTTGACGAAGATTTTGCCCGCACCCGCGGGGTCAGAGTTGAATTTTATTATCTTCTTATTCTGTGTTTGACCGCTTTAACTGTAGTCTTGACTGTGTCAGTAGTAGGCATCATCATGGTTATCGCTTTAATCAGCCTGCCGGTTGCAATTTCTTCGCGCTTTTTCAATCGGGTTTCAGGGATTATGATGTTTTCAGTTTTTCTCGGGATGTTTTTCACTTCCAGCGGTCTGATTCTGAGTTACGAGCCAAATCTGCCATCCGGAGCGGTAACCATCCTTCTGGCCGGGCTGGTTTATCTTCTGACAATATTGTTTCCCGTATTCAAAGATCTATTTAAATCAAAGGTCTGAAGTGGCTATGGTGCAAATGGCCGTGAACATTCAGCAAAAAAGCGTTTGGCAGCAGCTTGAATACATAATGCCCCGCTTTTTTCTACTGGTTCTGGTTCTCGTTTCTTTGTTCGGATCAAGGTCTACAGAATTAAGAACCTTTTCCCTGATTTTTATTTCGATTCTGTTTGAGGCCTTGCCATTCATGCTTCTGGGTTCACTGGCCGGTGGTTTTATTGAAGAGTTTGTACCTCGTGACAAATTGACCGAATTGATGCCATCCGGAAGCAAAAAAGCTGTTTTTCTGTCTGCCCTGGTCGGTTTCATTTTTCCTGTCTGTGAATGCGCTATTGTTCCTGTTGTGAGGCGACTGCTGCGAAAGGGCGTTCCTTTTTCTGCTGCAGTTGCCTATCTGCTCGCCGGCCCCATAGTCAACCCACTGGTTGCCGCTTCTACTGCCGTGGCGTATTTTTATAACTGGAAAATGGTTGCGCTCCGTCTGGGCCTGGGTTACCTGGCAGCGGTTTCTGTCGGGCTGATCGTTAACTTTTTGACCTCGGAAAATAATCGTCTTGCCCATGATTCCCGGTCGTGCCAGGCCGGCTGCTCCTGCGGTCACGATCACGAACACGAACATGATTAC
>JBMOKV010000677.1:0-4605 GCA_049325495.1 Candidatus Rifleibacteriota bacterium
AGGAGTTGAAGAAACGCTGTTCACCGTAAAAAGCCAGATGAACAACCCCGAAAACCCTTTTTACAAATTAATCACCAAAGAAAGCGAAGGATCAGTAGACATCGATCTGTCGCGACTTTCAAAAGGCAGTGATGGAGTTGCGCCCCTGGTTGAAGGCGGAAGCGTAAAAGCCCGGCTCACCTGGCAGCTCGATGCAAAAGCCATGGAAGAGCTCATCGCCAAGGGAGTGCCACGTGAAATCGCCAGGGAAGGCACGATTACCATCAACTCCCAGGGCCTGTTTCACCGATCTAAAAAACAGGTCGAAGTGAAGAAAACTCTGAAAGCCATGCTGGTAAAAGGTCCGATGAATGCCAACGCCGTTGGCATGGTCGCCCCTGAACACGGTCTATTTCTCAACGAAGCCAGCCCCGAATCATTCAAAATCGAAACTTTCGATTTCTGGGATCCCTGGGGATTTTTCGTAGTTGGCGGCAAAACCTACATGAAAGAGGGTGCCAAGGTTGACCTGCCGAAATGGCTGATGCTGACCCGTATGCGCAACCAGCTCGATCATCCCTGGCTCGACATGGGCATAGGCTGGACCGGTTGGAATGGTGGCGCCGACCTGAGCCAGACTTCGCTTGAATATACCGATGATGCTGTCAAACGCCAGTATTATAAATGGCAGGGCTTCTTCAGATGGCCATGGTGGTCAAAAGTTGCCGAACCCTACCACGCCGAAACCAAAAAGGTCGAAGAATACAACAATAAGAAAATCAATCTTTATACTGCCGATGTTTACAAACGTCTGGCAAACCGAGTTGTCGACCCTGAAGCAAAACCTGATCACGGCAAATATTTTACCAATGTCAGCTTCACCGAGGCTTTTGGCAGAAACAAGGTAACTTACAACAAAGTAGTGCCTCTTTATGGCTGGGGCGACTGGCGCAAGGTTCCCAACAAATACAGCCGCTATTTCGGTAACCCAACCAAAGCCCACGACACCAGCCGTGCCGTTGAAATCAACGGCCTGACCTATATCAAAGGCGACGTTTTTCTTGAAGGCTGGGTCAAGGGAAAAGGCCTGCTGGTAGTCGAAGGAAACATCTATGTCGGCGGCGATGTTCTTACCATGCCCGACGATTCTGGTCTCGAATCATGCGTTGGCATCATTGCCCTGCGTGACAAAACCTGGGATACCTCCAACGAAAACCCGCAGACCGGCAAAATCATTTACAAGCCCCACCATGATTCCGACTGGTCAAGATTCGGCGTCACCCATCCTTTCCGCAATCTAAGCCCACGGCTTGAGGGCGCTTTCCACGCCGAAGGCGGCATGGAACTGGACACCGATTCGTCGATGAAGAAACTCTGCAACATGGATATCGTCGGCAATCTGTCGGTTGATTATTTCAACCGCAGAAAAATGCCCAACGATGTGCGGATTACTTATTACAACTGGCAGGAAGTCCTACAGCGTTCTACCTACGACTATACCGTTGACAAGAAGGTCGATTATACCAGCCTTTATGAGCTTGCCATTCAGAAAGAAATCGTAAGCTGGCGAGAAGTTGACGCAACACTCTGAAAAGAATGATAGTACCGAATGAAAAATTACTGGCCGCATTTGCGGCCTTTTTTTAAGAGGAAAT
Organism: Candidatus Rifleibacteriota bacterium; assembly: GCA_049325495.1. Lineage (GTDB taxonomy): Bacteria > Muiribacteriota > Ozemobacteria > Ozemobacterales > Ozemobacteraceae > DYKG01. The sequence goes on from JBMOKV010000677.1 coordinate 1,635, forward strand.
AAAGTGGAAATCTGGAAGTTCATTCAAAGCATTCCTGGCCCGCAGTTTCTGGGCATTTATGCTGTTTTCGCTGCGATAGTCATCACATTTGGCGTCATCTGGAGACGCAGTGACGGCACCAGCGGCAATCAGATACCACCGGAGCATGAATTGCCTGCGGTTGTTCTGGCCTATCTGGAAGGAGGGTTATACCAGAGCGTTATCTGTGCAGTATTCAACCTGTGGAAAAACCGTCTGGTTTTTTTTCAAACGAATGATTTAAACCAGGTTATGGTAAAAGATTCCGGTGAGCAACCGACTATTCCCTTTACCAGTGCAGAGATGAAGCTTCTGGATTTTCTCAAGGTAGCGGATCAGGCAAACAAGTTACATCAGCGCAGCACCGTCAGAGAAATCTTTGATTTTTCTCCACGTCTCGAAAAGCTGGGGTTAATCGCAGACGGGTCGCAGAGACTGGGCGCCTGGATGAAATTTTTATTCACACTGACGATCATGTATGTTCCGGCGTTTATAAAAATTTATATGGGCGTCAGCCGGGGCAAGCCGGTAGGTTTTCTTTTAACCATGCTGGTGGTTTTTACCGGCATAGCATTTTTTACCATTGAGCCATGGTTTTCTATTACCGCATTGGGTAGAAAAGTTCTTGATCGAGCCCGAAAAAAATGGAAATGTGAATCGGCCATAAATTCTGATAAATCAGCCCTTTCTCAGAACATATCCAATCCCGAATATCTGGTAGCCCTTTACGGAACTGCAGCCATAGCAGGGCTGGCGCTGGTTCCGAATTTCAATGATTTTGAAAGAGCTTTTCCGGTAAGCGTTTCTGCAGGCTCGAGTGATTCTTCCGGGTGTTCAAGCTGCAGTTCAGGTTGTGGCGGTGGGTGCGGCGGTGGGTGCGGAGGCTGTGGTGGATGAGTATTACCACGCTGTTATCAGATTGTCTTGATTTTTTTCGGGAAAAGAAAGTCCATAAACGCTTTACTTTACAGTGGCATATCACCGAAAAATGCAATCTTGAATGCAGCCATTGCTACGAAATTTTTAAAAACCGGCCCGAAGCTGACATAAGCCTGGTTCATCTGGCACTCAGTCAGTTCAATGAGCTGTTAAGTCAATATCAGACTTTAAAACATTCAATTAAAATTTTCGGTCATATCAATTTGACCGGGGGCGAACCATTACTGCACCCTAATTTCTGGGAAATCATCAAGCTAATTAAAAACCAGCCAGACAGACGATACAGCTGGGGTCTTCTCACTAACGGCACCCTGATTGACGCTGCCATGGCCAGAAAAATTGCCGATGAAAATCCGGCTCTCGTTCAAATCAGCATTGACGGAAAAGAAGAGACCCATGACCGAATCAGAGGTATGGGTTCATTTAATCGGGCAGTTGCCGGAGTCAAAAATCTGGTTCAGACTGGCATAAGACCAATTATATCTTTTACCGCCAGTTCAGAAAACTACCTGGAGTTTCCTCAGGTTGTCGAGCTTGCCAACAGAATTGGGGCGAGAAAAGTCTGGTCTGACCGATATCTTCCCATGAAAAAAGACCCTGCACAACCTGAATTTCTCAACAGGGGTCAGACAGACAAGTTCTTTTCATTAATGCGACAAGAACGCTGCCAGGCTCGCAACAACCAGCAGAGAGCCGTGGTAGAAATGAACAGGGCTCTGCAGTTTCTAAAAACCGAAACGCGACCTTATCGCTGCAATGCAGGTCGATGGCTGCTTTGCCTACAGGCCGATGGGACGCTGCTGCCATGTCGTCGATTGCCGATTGAACTGGGAAATATCAAAGAGCATGAGATTTCAAAAATTTATTTCAACAATTCCTTTATTAAACAGTTGAAAGAGCCGGAACTTTTTCCAGAAGAGTGCCGGCCATGCAGGTTCAGATATCAATGCGGCGGCGGTTTGCGCTGCCTTTCTGCGGCAGTCCATGGTGATCCCTTTCGCCGTGACCCTGGCTGCTGGATGGATTTTACGGATCAAAAACAGGTTAATCTTTCAAAAAATCGATTTATTTCAAGTAACTGCGAGGCATCTTTATGGTAAAACTCGACTTCAGCTCAGCCAACATAGAAAGCCGCTTTTGTTCGGCGATCAGCGATTATTTTGACCAGCTCGATTCGGGCATTCGCGATTTGATTCTGCACGTGTCTCTTTATGGGAGCCTGGCGCGAAAAGAACAGGTTGATCAGCTCAGCGACATTAATCTTCTCATTATTCTTTCAAAATTTTCGATGGCGCAGCTTGAAATTATGGTTCGCGAACCGGTGAAACCTGGTGAAGTCATGATTTCTCCTTTTTTCCTGACACAAATCGATCTTGAAAGATCCCTCGACGTATTTCCCGGAAAATTTCTAAGCATAATTCAGGATCACAAAACCATTGCAGGGCCAGACATGCTTTCCGACCTCAAAATCGACCGCAGTCATCTGCGCCTGCGCTGCGAACAGGAAATCAAAAATCTGTTGTTTTTTTTGCGCCGAGGTTACCTTAGACAGCACGGAACGCGGCTTGAACCATTGCTTCGCCATGCTGAAAAAACAATGCGCGAAACACTGTTCTGGTTTCTTGAAATTTCAGGCAAACCGATCAAAAGCCGACGTGAAATACCCACCGCTCTGGCAGAACAATATAAATTCAACGAAGCAGAAGTTGCCGCACTAATTGGCCTGAATCCCTTTCCCATGAATCCTACGGCTGATTTTCTGCAGAAACAGTTCAGCGCAACCCTTGAACTCACTGAGCGCATGGCAGTTATTGTAGATGAATTCAATCTATGAATATCCTCAAATGATTTCATTTGCCCTCAAATTGTTTTTTGAGTAGAATGGCTGTGAATTAGACTGCTCTGCGATTTAACTGAAGGGATACCACCGGCATGAAACGTTTAACTCTGATAATGCCCTCGATCGGCCGCAAGCCTAATCAGCGGTACGTAGCGACCTGGCAGATGGAGCCTC